>DRKQ01000308.1 GCA_011051685.1 Gammaproteobacteria bacterium | reverse complement strand
TTTTTCTTTTCAAGTTTTTGCTTAGCCTTGCTTTTCACCCTGGCCTTTTCCTTTTGCAGTCTTGTCTTGGCCTTTGCCTTCAGTAGCGGTGCCAGGTCTAACTTGAGCTTGGGGTTTTCGAAGCTACCGGTGATCTTGATGGGAATGGTCAGCGCCTTGAGCTCCGACAAATCAAGACCACCTTGGCCCTGGTCCGTCTCTACGATGGAGGTATTCAACAGATAATCGATGCGCTGCCTGGGCAGATCAACCTTACCTTTGCCTGCCACCCGCAGGGCCGGGGAACTGGCACGCAAATCCTGGTTATGTACAACTCCATTGCGGATGGAAACACTGCCAGACAGTTCGGCAAAGTCGGTCTGTTTGACAGCCTTGGGTGGGGCGGGTTGCTTTTTGAGTTTGGCATAGGCATCACGAATCAATTGACCGAGATTGACGCCCTTTACCGCACCGTCCACAAAGCTGAATCTTGCAGTGCCATTGAGGCTTTGGATAACGTCATCGGGATTGGCTCCCGCAGCGGTAACATTGGCCGAGATATCGGCCACACCGGAAACATTGTCTTTACCCAGTATATCCTGCAGCAGGGGGCCCACATGCACCGACTGGAGTTTTTCATCGACGCTGATCTTGGGTGTCTTACCCCGCACGTCCAGGAAAACATTGCCCCGGAAGTTACCTTGGTACAACTTGGCCTGCAGGGGCGACAGACGAACCACCCCACGCCTGGCAGACAAGCCCAGCCGCACATCCGTTACCCGGGCCTTGGCCACCTTGAGCTTGCCCAACCGCAGATCACCCTTGATATCCAGGCCACGCAACAAGTCTAACGGCAACTGGACGCCCGCCGCGGTCGCCGCAGCGGGCTCGGGTGGCGGTATTGTGCTGGCTGGCGGCAGATAGCGATCGGCATCGATGTCATCGAGCGCGAGATCAAAACGTAGCGCCTGACGGGAAAAATCCTCAACCACCAGTACGCCGTTCAATTGCGAATCATCCACACGCAGCTCGATGTCTGACAGTTGTATCGCATCGGGCGAGACCGTGAATACCAGATTGGCAGAGGCCTGATTCAGCACATTTTTATCTGCCGTCTCCGGCAGAGCAATGCCCAGGCGGCTGGCCAATTCACGCGGCGAAAACGAGGCAAGGGACACATTGCCCCCGGCCTGTGAATCTGCAAGCTGCACCCTGGCCCTGGCATCGAGCGTCAGCCCCAGGGCCTGCAGCTGCAGCTGGCTGATCTGCGCCTGTTGACTGGCAAGGTCGGCCGACATATTTCCCGTTAGATGCAACGCCAGAGGGGACACAGGCAATGCCGCACCCTGCAGTTCCAGAGCCAGATCCAGGTTGTCCAGGCGAAAGGTTTGCGCCGGGAGATGCGCGGTCACGCGTCCGCGTAATGCCAAGGGCGTCTGCAGGGCGGGCTGCGCTACCGTCAGTTGCGCATCCAGCTTGATATCCATGGGCGAGCCCGGGGCGATTGGACCGGTTTGCAGAGACAGCCGCTTCAACTCGATGCGCTGTCCCGCCTGCCGGTCATCCCACACCAGCTGCGCATCGCTGATATCCAGCCCGCCGATAGCCAGGACGAGCGAAGGCCCTGGAGACGGAGCCTCTGACTCACGGGGTGCCTGTGCCCGGGTTCCGTCATCCTGCGGAGCCCCCAACAAGTCGTCCCAGTTGTTGCGGCCATCCGCGGCACGCTGCAGATTCACCCGCATGCCGCGCAGATGCACGGTTTTCATCACCAGGCGTTGCTGCAGCAGGGGCAGCAACTTGGCGCGAATGTCCACTTTCGCAACACGGGCAAAGTCCTTGTCACCGCCCGCTTTGACAAAGGACGGCGCATTGCCCAGCCGCGCCTCCCCCAAGCTCAGCCCCAGCCAGGGGAACAGGGAGAGCTCCAGGTCGCCCTCGATCACCAGCTCGCGGCCGGTGGCCGCCTGCACTGCTTCGGTGATGTCATCACGGAAGTCATTAGGATCCACCAGCAACACAATGGCTGCAGCAATGAGCAATAACAGTCCAGCGGCCAGCGCCAGGCCGAGCCCAATAGTTTTCACAATTTTGCCTGTCATTGATGTTACGTTCGCCACCTTGCAGCGTCATTGACGCCGAATGCTGACAACCTAGCCCAGGGGGACGGCTGAGACAAGGTGCGCTCTGCGGTTTTGCAGACGGTTGATTTCCATCGATTGGCGCGCCACACTGCGCGCTGATAATTTCCGTGTTTTAACAGGCCATTAGACTACGTTAACCCATGTCGAAAATTGAAAACACCCTGGCAAGCATCGTAAACAACGATGGAAAGCACACTTCCGGACAGTTGCAAACTACCTGGTTTGAGCATGGCGACCGGGTAAAACGGGGCCTGCTCAAACTGGGCCTGTTCTGGTTGTTGTCGGCGGCTTCGCTTCCCATCATCTTCGCGCACTGGGTGCTGGTGCCGGGGTTTTTCATTGCCGGCCCGTGGATGGGGTATCGCACCTACAAGATCACCCATCGACGTGATCACGTCAGCGGCCCGTGTCCCAGCTGCCAGGAGGAGGTCATCATCAAGCTGGAGGCCAGTGACAAACTTCCCAAATGGACCTATTGTCCTTCCTGCAAGGCCCCCCTGCACATCACCCCGCCGGAGCATTGATGCCCATGCGTCCCGTCGTTGCCCTGCTCGTGGTCACCATCATGATCGCCTCCGCGCTCACCGCCGTGGGCCTGCTGTTGTTTCAGATGGGAGTCTTCGGCTGAGAAAAGTATCGAGGAGCGAGTGGCTAGGGGCGAGGGAAACCATCGGTCTGGATCAGGACGACCCTCGCCCCTGGTCACTTGAAGCTTGCCGCTGCAATGCGTCCAGCAACTTGCCCAGGGCCTGCCCGCGATGACTCAACCGGTTCTTCACCTCCGGTGCCAGCTCCGCGGCGGCGCACTGCTCACCGGGTACCCAGAACACCGGGTCGTAACCGAAGCCGTTTTCCCCCTGGGGCGCAAACAGAATCCTGCCTTCCCAGGCGCCCTGGCAAATCAGCGGGGTGGGGTCCTGGGCGTGACGCATGTAAACCATCAGGCATTGAAAGCGCGCCGTGCGTTGGGCCTCGGGCACGTCCTTTAATTCCTCGAGCAGCTTTTGCAGATTATCGGCGTCGCTGGCACCCTCCCCGGCAAAACGCGCGGAATAGATTCCCGGCGCACCGTTAAGTGCGTCCACCTCCAGCCCGGAGTCATCGGCGATGGCCGGCAGCCCGGTGAGCCGGGCAGCGTGGCGGGCCTTGAGGATGGCGTTTTCCACGAAGCTGAGACCGGTCTCCTCGGCGTCGGGCACCTCGAAGGCCGACTGCGGCAGCACCTCCATGCCCAGCCCGCCGAGCAGCTGGTTGATCTCGCGCAGCTTGCCCGGGTTGGCGCTGGCCAGCACCAGCTTGGCGGGCAGGCGACTCATGCCGGGGCCACGTCCTTCTGGTGCTCGATGAGCTGGGCGATGCCGGACCTGGCCAGGGCCAGCATGGCGTCCAGCTCGTCCTGGCGGAAGGCGTGGCCCTCGGCGGTACCCTGCACCTCGATGTAGGCGCCGGCGTCGTTCATCACCACGTTCATGTCGGTCTCGGCATTGGAATCCTCGGCATAATCCAGGTCCAGCACGGGCACGCCGTTGTAGATGCCCACAGACACCGAGGCCACCTGGCCGATGATGGGGTTCTTCTGGATCTTGCCCGTGTCCACCAGGTGTTGCATGGCATCGGCCAGGGCCACGAAACCGCCGGTGATGGAGGCGGTGCGGGTGCCGCCGTCGGCCTGGATCACATCGCAGTCCACGATCACGTTGCGCTCGCCCAGGGCCTCGAGGTTGACCACCGCGCGCAGCGAGCGGGCGATGAGCCGCTGGATCTCCATGGTGCGCCCGCCCTGCTTGCCGCGCGCCGCCTCACGCCCCATGCGCGAGCCGGTGGAGCGGGGCAACATGCCGTATTCCGCGGTCACCCAGCCCTGGCCCTTGCCCTTGAGCCAGCGCGGGATGCGCTCCTCGATGCTGGCGGTGCACAGCACCCTGGTGTCGCCGAATTCCACCAGTACCGAACCTTCGGCATGTTTGGTGTAGTTGCGTGTGAATCGGATGGGGCGAAGCTGGTCGGGGGAACGTCCGCTGGGGCGCATGGGTCAAACCTCTGGTGGTAAAAGGAAAAGGGCGCGCATTATACCCCCCCTCGGAGACCGAGTGACAGGTTTGTGCGGAACATGCGGCTGTGTAGATCGCACCCCTGCCACTTGATCTATGTCCTTTTGGCCTCAAATAGCAAAAGAACATAAAACAACAGACCACATCCGACCTTGGCGTCCCCTTAGGGAAGGAAAAAAGGGAAGGGAAAAGGCAGAGGAGGGAGACAGTGTTACAACACGTACACACCTCACGCATCAGGCACGAGCCACCTGCTACCAAACGTCGCGGTCATCGTCCTCCCGCCGTGCTGAAACACTTGCTGGCGGACACCGATGTGCGCCTCAATGGCGACCGCCCCTGGGACATCCGGGTCAACGACCCCGAGGCCTATCGGCGCACCCTGCGCCATGGTTCACTGGGCTTCGGTGAAGCCTATATGGATGGCCTGTGGGATTGCCCGCAGCTGGACGAGATGTTCACCCGCCTGTTGCGCGCCGACATCAACAACAAGCTGCGCCAACACACTTTACGGCTGCTGCTGGCCAGTCTTGGCAGCTATTGGCACAAGCTGCTGCGCAATCATCAGGCGGGCCGCCGCGCCTTCCACGTGGGCAAACAACACTATGACATCGGCAACGACATCTACCAGGCCATGCTCGACCCCACCCTGAGCTACAGTTGCGGCTACTGGGCCAGGGCCACCACTCTCGAGGACGCCCAGCGCGACAAGCTGGATCTTATCTGCCGCAAGCTCGAACTACAGCCCGGCGAACGCCTGCTGGACATCGGCTGCGGCTGGGGCGGGTTGGCGCAGCACGCCGCCAGCCACTATGGTGTGGAGGTGCTGGGTATCACCGTCTCCCGCGAACAACAGAAACTGGCCGCAGAACGCTGCGCCGGGCTCCCGGTAAAAATCGAGTTCATGGACTACCGTGCGCTACGGGGCCAGTTCCAGAAGATTGTCTCCGTGGGCATGTTCGAGCACGTGGGGCCCAAGAACTACCGCACCTATTTCGACACCGTGTACCACCTGCTGGCCGACGACGGCCTGTTCCTGCTGCACACCATCGGTGATTTCGAGACCAGCAACAACAATGACCCCTGGCTTTCACGCTACATCTTTCCCAACAGCATCCTGCCGGGGGCACAACAGATCGCCGCGGCCCTGGAACCCAGGCTGGTCTTCCATGACTGGCACAACTTCGGCGCCGACTACGACCCCACGCTGATGGCCTGGTGGGCCAATTTCCAGGCCGCCTGGCCGACCCTGGGCCAGCGCTACAGCCAGCGCTTCTATCGCATGTGGCAGTACTACCTGCTCAGCTGCGCCGGCCTGTTCCGCTCCGGGCAGGGACAGGTGTGGCAGATCGTCATCAGCAAACGCAATCAGCGGCTGGAATATCGTTCTCTGCGCTGAGCGAGGCCGGGGCTGGACTCGGGGTACAAAATCTGCTCTAATGCGCCGTTCCCGCGACCGGGCAGGTGTCTGCGTGTCGCGATTTATCGACTATTTCGCATTTTTTGGAGACCGATCATGGCCAAAGTCTGTCAGGTGACCGGCAAACGCCCCACCACCGGCAACAATGTTTCGCACGCGCACAACAAGACGCGGCGCCGTTTCCTGCCCAACCTGCATTCCCACCGTTTCTGGGTGGAGAGCGAGAACCGCTTCGTCAGGCTGCGCGTATCCGCCAGCGGCATGCGCCTCATCGACAAGAAGGGCATCGATACCGTGCTGGCCGAAATGCGCGCCCGCGGTGAAAAGGTTTAAGGAGCGCCCCGGGCGTTCAACTTAGGAGAACAGAAAATGCGTGACAAGATCAGACTCGTTTCCAGCGCCGGTACCGGCCATTTCTATACCACCGACAAGAACAAACGCACCATGCCGGAAAAGATGGAGATCAAGAAATTCGATCCCGTGGTTCGCAAACACGTGATGTACAAGGAAGCGAAGATCAAGTAATCGTCCCCACTGAAAACGAAAGATGAAAAGCCCGGAACTCCCGGGCTTTTTTATGTTCTGTACAGGGCAACAAGTACCGTATAATGATGCCGCTTTGGCAGACCGGCGCAGAGGGAATTTCTCCCGGCGCCCAGGCCATCCACAAGAATGAAAGGAGCCGCCCGTGTCCGCACGTATTCTCACCACCCTTTTCCTGCTCGGCAGCACCCTGCTGGCCGGCAACGCCAATGCCCAACGCCTGGATATCAACCTCAACCAGACCAGCGCGCGTTTTACCTACACCAACCTCGTGGGTGGCTCGACTTTCGGGCGCACCGAGATGAACACCGGCCTGCTTTACAACGAGGACAGCAACCTGGTGATCAATGTCGATCTACAAGTTATCGACGCCGCCGGCAGCAAGACACCGGGACTGGAGCTGGGTGTGGGACCGCGATTCTATTACCTCACGCACGATGATTCCGATTCCAGCGCCGCCGCCATCGCTCTGGGCGGGCAATTGCGCTATAAGCTGCCCAACGTGCCGCGCCTGTCTTTTGCCGGCGTGTTTTTCTACGCCCCCAGCATCACCTCCACCCTGGATGCCAACAACATGAATGAACTTGGCTTTGGTGCGAGCTATGAGCTGTTGCCCACCGCCGACATCTACATCAAATACCGGCGGATCCGTTCCAGTTTCACCGCGAAAGTAGGCTCACGGACCATTGACAGTGGCACGGTGATCGGCATGCGCTTCAGCTTCTAGGCTACGCCCGGGCGCAGACCCACACCTCCACCTGCGCCGCCCCGGCGTTCAACAGACTGCGGGCCAGCTCGTGGGCGGTAGATCCGGTAGTCATTACATCGTCCACAATCACCACCCGCCCCGCCAGCGGACGCAACACCTCAAAGGCACCCTTGAGATTCTTCTGCCGCTCCTGGCGTGACAGCTCTGACTGGGGTGGTGTGGCCCTGCGGCGTCGCACCATATCCAGCTCCAGCGACAGACCGAAGCGCCGAGCAATGGGCCGCGCCAACTCCACGGCCTGGTTGAAACCCCGCTGGCGCAACCTTGAGGCATGTAAGGGTACGGGAATCAGCCGTTCCGGCAGAACATCCACCACCTCCCCCAGCCAACTGGCCATCACCTCCCCCAGCAACCGCGCCTGGGCCAGCCGGCCGTGGAACTTGAGGCCGTGCAACAGGTGATCCAGGGGAGCCTGATAGACAAAGGGTGCCAGGCAACGCTCGAAGGCCAGGGGCTGAGTCTGGCAACGCCCGCACAATGCCGCCGATGTGTGCAAGGGCAAGGCACAGCGGGCACACTGCCCGGCGGCCCAGGGCAGGGCCTGCCGGCAGGCCGGACACAGATCCCGCAATCGAGGCTCACTACTGCCGGGTGCGCCGCAAAGCAGACACACCGGCGGCAGCAAAAGACCTTCCACCCCTGAGTGGAGATATTTTATCCATTTGTTCACACCTCAACCCCTCCCTGGTTGACAGCCCACCCCCAGCCACTACAATGCCTGCTCGGCCCATTCGGCCACAAACACCGGCCCCACGCAACGCGGCCTATCCCTCATTTCAAGACAAGAAGGGCGGAAAAATCCATGGACAACGCCAGCTACCAACGCATCGACGAACTCACCCAGCGCGTCCTGGACGGCGGCGAGGTGAGCGCCGCCGAGGGCCAATGGCTCATCGGCCTGCATCACGATTACCTGCCCTGGCTGATGGCCGGCGCCGACCGCATACGCAAGCAAAACCGTGGCGATGAGATCGAGGTCTGCGCCATCTCCAACGTGCGCTCCGGCAACTGCTCGGAAGACTGCTCCTTCTGCTCACAAAGCGGCCATCACAAGGGCACCACTGCACCGGTCTACAATTTCATCGACAGCGATGAGCTGGTCCAGCAGGCCCAGCGCGCCCGGCAATGGGGCGCCAGCGACTTCGGCGTGGTCTCCAAGGGCTGGGGGATGCGCTCGGCCAAGGAACGGCAAACCCTGGGCGAATACTTTTCCGCCATGGACGCACATTCCGACATCGGCCGCTGCGCCAGCCTGGGGGTGCTCAGCCAACAGACCGCCGCCGAACTCAAGGCCATGGGTCTGGAAAACTACCACCACAATCTGGAATCCGCCGAGAGCTTTTTCCACCAGGTCTGCAGCACGCATACCTACCGGGAAAACATCGATACCATCCGTCATGCCCGCGAGGCCGGCCTGCGGGTCTGCGCCGGCGGCATCCTGGGCATGGGCGAGAGTCTCGAACAACGCATCGAACTGGCCGTGACCCTGCGCGAACTGGGCGTGGAATCCGTGCCGCTGAATTTTCTCAGCCCCCAGCCCGGCACCCCCATGGGTGATCGTCAACCCATGTCCGCCTATGAAATCCTGCACAGCATCGCCGTGTTCCGCTACCTGCTGCCGAAGGCCGAGATTCGCATCGCCGGCGGTCGCCAGTTCCTCGGCGACCTGCAATCGATGATCTTCATGGCCGGCGCCTCCGGGGTGATGATCGGCGACTACCTCACCACCAGCGGGCGCAGCGTGGACGACGACCTGCGGATGTTCGACGCCCTGCAATTGCGTGTGCGAGGCGACACCCAGCAACGCCGCAGACTCGCCCAAGACCGCGCCGCCAGCGCCTGACCTCCCTTGTCGCAGTCCCTGGACGAGGCCCTGCAAGCGGCCTTGCAGCAACGCCGCGAGCAGTCACTCTATCGCCGGCGGCACATCGTGGACGGCCCCCAGGGGGTCTGTTTGCAGTTGGACGGCAAGGCCGTGCTCAATTTCTGCAGCAACGACTACCTCGGCCTCGCCCAGCATCCCGACGTCGTCGCGGCACTCAAGCGCGGCGCCGACCGTTACGGCGTGGGCGCGGGTGCCTCCCACCTCATCAACGGCCATGGCCGCGCCCATCACGCCCTGGAAGAGGAACTGGCGGACTTCGTGGGCGGGCCCCGGGCGCTGCTGTTCTCCAGCGGCTACCTGGCCAACCTCGGGGTGATCACTGCCCTGCTGGGCAAGGGCGACACCCTCCTGCAGGACCGGCTCAACCACGCCTCGCTCATCGACGCCGGCCGGCTCAGCGGCGCGCGCCTGCAACGCTACCTGCATGGCGATGCCCAATCGCTGGACACGCATCTGCAGAAACTTGTCCACAACCAACACCGCACACTCATCGCCACCGACGGCGTGTTCAGCATGGACGGCGACCTCGCCCCCCTGCCGGCACTGGCCGGCCGGGCCCGGCAACACCATGCCTGGCTGATGGTGGACGACGCCCATGGCCTCGGCGTGCTTGGCCCACAGGGCCGCGGCACGCTTGACCACTTTCAGTTAGACGACAGTCAGGTACCCATCCTCATGGGCACCCTGGGCAAGGCCTTTGGCAGCTTCGGCGCCTTCGTCGCCGGCAGCGAGACGCTGATCGAGACCCTCATCCAGCAGGCCCGCAGCTACATCTACACCACCGCCCTGCCGCCGGCGGTGGCCGAGGCCAGCCGCGCCAGCCTGAACCTGGTGCGCGCGGCCGATGACCGGCGGGAAAAACTCGCCGCCCTGATCCAGCGCCTGCGCCGGGGCGCACAACAACTGGGCCTGAAACTCATGGCATCCCCCACCGCCATTCAGCCCCTGCTGGTGGGTGACAGCCAACAGGCCGTCACCCTGAGCCACAGGCTGCTGCATGAACATCAGATTATGGTCAGCGCCATCCGTCCGCCCACGGTGCCCGCGGGCAGCGCGCGCCTGCGCATCACCCTCAGCGCCGCGCACAGCGAGGCCCAGGTGGATCGGCTGCTCGCCGCCCTGGAGGCCCTGCAATGAGCCTGTTCAGCCATACCACGGGCCAGGGGCCCGACCTCGTGTTGCTGCATGGCTGGGCCATGAACGGCGATGTCTGGGAGGACATCGTGCCCGCACTGGCAAAAGACTATCGCGTCACCCTCGTGGACCTGCCGGGCCACGGCCGCAGCCAGGACTGTCCAAAGGATTACACCCTGACACAACTCAGCGCCATGCTGGGCGAAGTGATGCCGCCCAGGGCCCATCTCGTGGGCTGGTCCCTGGGCGGCATGCTGGCCAGCCAATTCACGTTAGACTTCCCGCAACGGGTGCAGAGCCTGATCCTGGTGGCCAGTGCGCCGCAATTCGTCCGCACCGACGACTGGCCCGATGGCGTTGACCCGGACGTGCTCACGGGCTTCGCCGCCGGCCTGCAACAGGACTACCCACAGACTCTCAGGCGCTTCATCGCCATCCAGGCCCTGGGCAGCGACCACGCCCGCGAGCAACAACGCAGCCTGCGGGAACGGGTCTTCCGGCACGGTCAACCGCAGCCGGCGGCCCTGGAGGGCGGACTGGCCATTCTGCAGCACGCCAATCTGCGCCCGCGGCTGGAGGAGATCCGCTGCCCCACGGCGTTCATCGCCGGCGAGCACGATGCCCTGTTCCGGCCCGCCGCCGCGCGGGCCACCTGCGAGCGACTGACCCAGGCCGCACTCACCGTCATCCCCGGCGCCGGGCACGCCCCCTTTCTCTCCCATCCCGCGGCCTTTCTTGCGGCGCTAAAGGATTCCCTGCCATGAACGGCTTCCGCCTGGACAAGCGTCAGGTGCGCGCCGCCTTCGAGGCCGCCGCCGCGCGTTACGACGAGGTGGCGGTGCTGCAGCGGGAGATCGCCCAGCGCATCCTCGAACGCCTGGAACTCATCAAGCTGCAGCCCCAGCGCATCCTCGACATCGGCGCCGGCACCGGGCTGGCCACCCAGGCCCTGGGCCAGCGCTACAGGCAGGCCCGGGTCATCGCCCTGGACCTCGCCCACGGCATGCTGCAACAGGCCCGCCGGCGGGGCGGCCTCATGCAACGCCTCTTCGACCGGCGGGACTTCGTCTGCGCTGACGCCGAACACCTGCCCTTCGCCGATCACAGCATCGACCTGATCTTCTCCAGCGCCACCCTGCAGTGGTGCAGCGACCTCGACCACACCTTTGCCGAATTCCGCCGCATCCTCGCCCCTGGCGGATTGTTGATGTTCTCCACCTTTGGGCCGGACACCCTCAAGGAACTGCGCCAGAGCTGGCAGGCGGCGGACGCGGCCGCCCAGGACGAAGCCACCCACGTGCACCCGTTCATCGACATGCACGACATCGGCGACGCCCTGTTGCGCGCCGGCCTCGCCGACCCGGTGATGGACGTGGAACACTTTACCCTCACCTACTCCGACGCCTATCAGCTGATGCGCGAGCTCAAGACCCTGGGGGCGCACAACGTGGCCAGCGACCGGCGCCACAGCCTCACCGGCAAGACCCGCGTGCAAAACATGCTGGCCGCCTACGAGACCTTCCGCGTCGACGGCCTGCTGCCCGCCAGTTACGAGGTGGTGTACGGCCACGCCTGGGCAGCTGGTATTAGTAAAAATGAGATCGCGGTTGATCCACCCGTCAACGTACTCAACCCCGGCGTACGCCGCTAATGGGCAAGGGATTTTTCATTACCGGCACGGACACCGATGTGGGCAAGACCACCATCGCGCTGGCCCTGATGCGTGCCCTGCAACATAAAGGGCTGACCGTCGCCGCGATGAAGCCGGTTTCAGCCGGATGCCGTCAAACCAAAAATGGCCTGCGTAACCACGATGCCCTGCAGCTTCAGCAACAGGCCAGTATCGAACTGCCCTACGAGCTTGTTAATCCCTACGCCTTTGCAGCGCCCATTGCACCGCATATTGCTGCGGCACAAAACAACACCACGATGCACATCGAACCCATTGTGGATGCCTACCAGAAAATTGCATCACAGGCCGAGGTGGTGATTGTTGAAGGAGCGGGTGGCTGGAAAGTCCCTTTGAATGATACCGAGACAATGGCCGATCTTGCCACGGCACTTGGCCTCCCCGTCATCACTGTGGTGGGTCTGCGACTCGGTTGTCTGAATCATGCACTGCTGACCGCGGACAGCATTGCCGCTCACGGCCTGCAACCTCTCGCCTGGATTGGCAACAGCCTATCTCCTGATTTGAACTGTGCAAGCGAAAATATTGACACTCTTAAACGGCGATTGCCGGGAGGCTGCCTCAGCATCGTGCCTTTTTATCCGGACCCGGCGGCGCCAGGCGCTTCCAGCCAGCCTATTGAATACTACCTGAATATTTCCCCACTCACATAAAAACGCCCACCCCGAAAACGGAGCGGGCGTTGTAACAACCAATTACAGTTAGGGATTAAAACTCATATCGAATGCCCCCACCCAGTCAGCGCCATTGGGATACACGCTAAGCAGATAGTCCGGGCTGGTTATCGCCGTGCTGCGCCAATCCATGGGATCCGATCCCTGGTTCTGCTCCTGACCGGCAAAGCCATCGGCAAAGACCGCATTGAGCATTGCCGTACAGTCATCACCCACGTTGGCGCATTCCGTTCCGGAAAAATAACTGGGACTCAGGCCAAGAAAGGCAATAATGTCCGTCGTGCTCATGGTCACCAGGTTGCGGCCACCACGGTACTGTGAATCGGTGACGGTTTTATCGATCCAGTCCCAGGGTGTTGCGCTGTTCTGATCGGCATCGAAGAAATAGATGTCGGTCTTGTCGAAGAGGTAGTTACCCAGGTGGTCACCGCTCACGGCGTCGATTTCCAGCGGCAGGCTCACATCGACAAACTCTGCCACGGCGGCGCCTTCACCCAGGCGATCGGCAACAGTGTACATGCGCAGCTGCGGCAACTCGGAAATACCAGCCACCGGCGCAAATTGCGCCTTCATTTCCATCAGGCCACGCGCCGTGTACACCTGTCCCAGCGGACTGACGGTCAGGTCTTTCGTCACCTCGATACGCAGCCCGTCGGCCCATGGATTACCGCTGTCGAAACGCAGGAACATGTCGGCCAGCTTGGCGCTGTCGGTGTAATTGAAATCGATGCGCATACTGGTGGGGTCTTCAGGATCGCGATTCGCCGGATCAATCATCCCCGCATTGACCACCATGCGCCCTGTGATATCACCGTTGGCAGCCTCATCCCAGGAGAGGAAAAAGTCCGGGCTATCACCACTGGTGGGTGGCGTCACACGATCATAGCCATAATACAAACGCACCGTGGTCTGTGTGGCCGAATCTTCGGTCACACTATAGTGTGTGGGTTCGTCGGCCTTGTAGTTTGCCGCCGTGGTGTCGTTATCACTTTCCTGGATTGTGCCGTCGTGCACCACAACGTCTGACAAATCGATTATCGTGTCCGCCAGACAGGTCCAGGTGGCGATGGCGGAAATCATAAACTTGCTCATGCGATAGCCATTGCGAAATACATCATCGTCTTCCACGCCACTAAAAAAACAGGGCTCGCCCGTGCCATTGCTCGATTTGGCGACACTCATTGCGCGCGGCACAAAACTGCGCGGACTATTGATGACAGCACCCCCGGCGGCGGTACCCCCGGTAAGGCTGTCCGGCAGGTTCAACGCCAGCAAATTACTTCCCGCTGAGGTCGTGCCGCTACTGTCACCCGAACCGGAGCAGCCAGTGACAAGCATGCTGGCGCCCAATATCAGGGCCAATGCCACACCGAGATGCCCGGCATGACGGATTTTTTGAAAACGGATTTGATTGAACATTATTGCTTCTCCTGTTGGTCGGTAACCGGCTTGTGTCCCAATGGGCCTGCCCTGTGTCACGGGCTTGGCCAGTGAATGTGCATGGGTTATGTTCAAGCTGACACCAACATCAGGCGTATTTGAAAATTATTTCCGAACACGGACCCGACCACGATCGCGACCACTAGCGGAGACAAAATAAATTTCAAATACGCCTGAATTTCACGTCACATTACCTTATGCCCACATCCACATCGCCAAGTCAGTACACCCGACACGCGGCCCGCTGCCTCGCCAGTATTGCCCTGCTGTGGAGCACCACCAGCCTGGCCCTGCCAGAACACATGCCAGAACAACAGCCACAGCAGACGATCGGCTACTGGAAACCCTACGTGATCGATCCCGCCAGCGACCCCGGCGCCGCCCGCGCCCAACGGGTCTTCGCCAACCTGCTGCGCACCTGGGACGACACCCGCGTCGAACCCACGCTTTACGTGGTGGATTCCACCCGCGGCCCGTGGGCCGCCTCGCTGGCAGACGGCAACATCCTGCTCAGCCGCGCCGCCATCGACATCACCCTGGCACAGGGCAGGCAACGCGCCGACCACCTGCTGGCCTTCGTGCTGGCCCACGAACTGGTGCACCAGCGCGCCGATGATCTCTGGCATCACAAGTTTTTCCGGCTGGTGGGCAGCCAAAGCCCCGAACGCCAGCAGGAGTTACAGCGCGGCCTCAGCCTGCAAAGTGACACCCTCCCCGACCTTGAACGCCGCGAGGCACAGGCCGATCACGACGGGCTGGTTCTCATGGCCACGGTGGGTTACGACCCCTTTGCGGTCATCGATGAACCCACCGACCTGACATCCAATGGCACGGCAGGCAGCACATCCAATACAAAAGGCAGGGAGGATTTCTTCACCCGTTGGGTGGAAAGTCTCTGGGATATTCCTTGCCAGCGGGACCACGCCGCGGCCC
>DRKQ01000307.1 GCA_011051685.1 Gammaproteobacteria bacterium | reverse complement strand
TAGCCCAGGCACCGAACGTCTCGGCATTCTTCACACGCTTCTTGTCGCGCGCCTTTTCCTTTGCCGGTGATTTTCCGGCCGCGATCATCTTCTTTGCTTCGCTGAGTCGTTCCCGTGCTTCTGAAAGCGTGACGCCACGCTTGCCATACCGGCCTATCGTCAGCGTCTCCTGACGCCCGTTAACCGAGTAGTTGTATCTGAAAGAGATGGTTCCGGCTGGAGTCACCGCAACATAGAGCCCATCACGGTCGTTCACTTTGTAGAGTTTGTCCTGGGGCTTCAAATTGCGCAGTTTGGTATCGGTCAGCATGATAAGGGCCTCCGTGGGGCCGAAAATACCATGATTTTTTATGGCATGGTATTTAGGTTATTTTTTCTTTTATATCAATGGCTTGACTAATTTTGATACCATGATTAGCTTGGAAAGCATGGCATGGTATTTTGTCGAAGCCCTGATCTTGAGAGCAACGATACCATGATTTATACCATGAAAAAAGTTTGCTTGGACGTGCCTGCCAGTGCCAGCAGGTGCCAGACAAAAACTGGAATAACTTAGTTAATACAATGGGTTATGTGTAGTTTGATGCCGGTAGGTGCCAGCCAGTGCCAGACGTGGAATCATTCCCACTCAATAGTCGCCGGTGGCTTGCTGGAGATGTCGTAGGCCACGCGGGAGATGCCGGGCACCTCATTGATGATGCGCCGCGACACGGTTTCCAGCAGCTCGTAGGGCAGGTGCGCCCAGCGGGCGGTCATGAAGTCGATGGTCTCCACGGCGCGCAGTGACACCACATAATCGTAGCGCCGGCCGTCGCCGGTGACGCCCACGGACTTCACTGGCAGGAACACGGCGAAGGCCTGGCTGACTTTGTGGTACCAGTCGTGGTTATGCAGTTCCTCGATGAAGATGGCATCGGCGGGGCGCAGGATGTCGGCGTACTCTTTTTTGACTTCGCCGAGGATGCGCACGCCCAGCCCCGGGCCGGGAAAGGGATGGCGGTAGACCATGTCGTAGGGCAGGCCCAACTCCACGCCCAGCTTGCGCACCTCGTCCTTGAATAGTTCACGCAACGGCTCCACCAGTTCTAACTTCATGTAGTCGGGCAGGCCGCCGACGTTGTGGTGAGACTTGATGACGTGGGCCTTGCCGGACTTGGCGCCGGCGGATTCGATCACATCGGGATAAATGGTGCCCTGGGCCAGCCATTTCGCGTTAGGCAGCTTGGCGGATTCTTCTTCGAAGATGTCGATGAACAGGTTGCCGATGATCTTGCGTTTCTTTTCCGGGTCGCTCTCGCCGGCCAGCGCCGCCATGAAACGGTCCTCGGCATTGACGCGGATCACGTGTACGCCCATGTGCTCGGCGAAGGTGGCCATCACCTGGTCGCCCTCGTTCTGGCGCAGCAGGCCGTTGTCCACGAACACGCAGGTGAGTTGATCACCGATGGCCTTGTGCAGCAGGGCCGCCACCACCGAGCTGTCCACCCCACCGGACAGGCCGAGAATCACCTCGTCATCGCCCACCTGCTCGCGGACCTTGCGAATACTGTCTTCGATGATATTGCCGGCGGTCCACAGGGCCTCACAGCCGCAAATCTCGTGCACGAAGCGGTTGATGATGCGCTCGCCCTGCTGGGTATGGGTGACTTCCGGGTGAAACTGGATGCCGTAAAAATGCCGCTTCTCATCGGCCATGCCGGCGATGGGCGCGGAATCGGTGGAGGCCATCAACTTGAAGTTAGGCGGCAATGCCTCGACACGGTCACCGTGACTCATCCACACGTCCAGCAGGCCGTAGCCTTCCGGGCTGGTGTGGTCCTCGATGTCCTTGAGCAGGGCCGTGTGGCCATGGGCACGTACCTGGGCATAGCCGTATTCGTGATGATCGGCGTTTTCCACCTTGCCGCCCAGTTGCGCGGCCATGGTCTGCATGCCGTAGCAGATGCCCAGTACCGGCACGCCCAGTTCGAACACCACCGCGGGGGCCTTTGGCGAGTCATCGCCGGTGACCGATTCGGGGCCGCCGGAAAGAATGATGCCGTTGGGGGCGAAGGCACGCACGCCAGCGTCATCCATCAGGTCCCAGGCGTGCAGTTCGCAATAGACTCCGGCCTCGCGCACCCGGCGGGCGATGAGCTGGGTGTATTGCGAACCGAAGTCGAGGATTAAAATGCGTTGGGCGTGGATGTCGGTGGTCAAGGGATTTTCCAAATGTTAGCCACAGAGGGCACAGAGTGCGCAGAGGGAAACGGTGATTCCAAAAGCATTCTCTGTGTGCTCGGTGCCCTCTGTGGCAAAAATAATTTTCACTGAAGGTCAGGCCCGGTAATTCGGCGCTTCCTTGGTGATCTGCACATCATGCACATGGCTCTCGGCCATGCCGGCATTGGTCACGCGCACGAATTCCGGCTTGGTGCGCATCTCGTCGATAGTGGCGCAGCCGGTGTAGCCCATGCTGGAGCGGATGCCGCCCAACAACTGATGCACCACCGGCGCCAGCGGGCCCTTGAAGGGCACCCGGCCCTCGATGCCCTCGGGCACCAGCTTGTCGGCCTTACTGCCTTCCTGGAAATAACGGTCGCTGGAACCCTCGGCGCCGGTCATGGCGCCCAGCGATCCCATGCCGCGATAAGACTTGTACGAGCGCCCCTGGAACAACTCCACCTCGCCCGGCGCCTCTTCGGTGCCGGCGAACATGGAGCCGATCATGATGGAATAGGCGCCGGCCACCAGGGCCTTGGCCACGTCGCCGGAATAACGAATACCGCCATCGGCGATCAGCGGCACACCGGTGCCTTCCAGGGCCTGAGCAACATTGTCGATGGCGGTGATCTGTGGCACGCCGACACCGGCAACGATGCGCGTGGTGCAAATGGAGCCGGGGCCGATGCCTACCTTCACGCCGTCGGCGCCGGCCTTCACCAGTGCCTTGGCCGCGGCGGCGGTAGCGATGTTACCACCGATCACCTGCACCTGCGGGAAGTGTTTCTTCACCCAGGCGACGCGATCCAGCACGCCCTGGGAATGGCCGTGGGCGGTGTCCACCACGATGACGTCCACCCCGGCGGCCACCAGGGCCTCGACGCGTTCCTCGGTGCCGGCACCGGTGCCCACCGCCGCGCCCACGCGCAGGCGACCCTGGTCGTCCTTGCAGGCGTTGGGGTATTCGCTGGCCTTCTGGATGTCCTTCACGGTGATCAGGCCCCGCAGCTGGAAATCGTCGTTGACCACCAGTACTTTCTCGATGCGGTACTTGTGCAGCAGGGCCAGAACTTCATCGTTCTCGGCGCCCTCCTTCACCGTCACCAGTTTGTCCTTGCCGGTCATGATCGCGGAGACGGGCTCGTCGAAGCGGGTCTCGAAACGCAGATCACGACTGGTGACGATGCCCACCAGCTCTTTGCCGTCCACCACCGGCACGCCGGAGATATTGTGTTGCCGGGTCAGCGCCAGCACGTCGCGGATGCTGGCATCGGAACTCACCGAGATGGGATCCTTGATCACCCCGCTCTCGTATTTCTTCACCAACCGAACCTGCTCCGCCTGCTGCTCGCCGGTCATGTTCTTGTGGATGATGCCGATGCCACCCTCCTGGGCCATGCTGATGGCCAGTCGTGCCTCGGTGACCGTATCCATGGCCGCGGAAATCAGTGGAATATTCAGGGTGATATCCCGGGTCAGGCGGGTGGCCAGGCTCACTTCCTTGGGCATTACCTTGGAATGGGCCGGAATCAGTAAAACATCATCGAATGTAAGGGCTTCTTGGGCAATGCGCATGGCGGGATTCCAGGAATGCGAGCGGTTAATGGGGGTGCAGATTATATAAGCAGGGGGGCTGGCGGGTAAACCGCCGCTACGGATTCGTGCTTGATCTCCCGGGCAATTGTGTGATTAAGTAGCCCTCGTACAAAAGAATTGCCTCGACGTATTCTGTAAAATAAAAGGTAACAAGCGGTTTTTTGTTCCCGGCCAGTGGCCAGGGCAGAAACCAATAAAAAGCATCGGAGGAGATATAATGAAAAAAGTAATGATTTTTGGCGCCCTGATTTTCGCCTTGAGCGGTTGCTCGTACTTTGGTGGCGGAAGCAGTGACGATACGTCGGCCAATGCTGATGCCGAAGCCGCCAAGGCCGCCATAGCCGCTGCCGTTGAAGCCTTGGACAAGGCCCGCAGCGTAGAAGGCGAATGGCGAGACGCGCGGAAAAAAATCCTCAAAAAGGCCAAGGCAGCCGCCAGCAAGGGCGACTACAAGAAGGCCATCAAGCTGGCCAACATGGCCAAGTTCCAGGGTGAAATGGGCTATAAACAAGCCATGGATCAGAAAAACGCCGGTCCCTGGTTGTTCTAAACAAGCTTCCCGGGCGATAGCCTGGACCCAGGCATCGCGCGGAGAACGGAAACAGGCAGGCTGCCGAAGCAGCCTGCCTTTTTTATTGCCCCCTTTTTTGCCTGTAACCGGGATACACTAGACGGCATGTCCAACGGCGAATCCTTAAGCAAACGCAGCATCTACAGCGTCAGCGCCCTGAACCACGCGGCCCGCGATCTGCTGGAAAGCGAGTTCCCGCTGATCTGGGTGGAGGGGGAAATCTCCAACCTGGCCCGCCCCGCCTCAGGGCACATCTATTTCAGTCTCAAGGACGAATCCGCCCAGCTGCGCTGTGCCATGTTCAAGATGCGCAACCGGCAGGTGGCCTTTCGCCCGGAAAACGGTCAGCAGGTGCTGGTGCAAGGCCGGCTGAGTGTCTACCCGGCGCGGGGCGATTACCAACTGATCGCCGAACACATGGAGGCCGCTGGTGACGGCACCCTGCGCCGCCAGTTCGAGCTACTGAAACAACGCCTGCAGGCCGAGGGACTGTTCGCCGCCGAGCGCAAGCAACCCCTGCCCACACTACCCCGCCGCCTGGGTATCATCACCTCTCCCAGCGGCGCAGCGATTCACGATATCCTGCACGTGCTCCAGCGCCGCTTTCCCGGCATCCCGGTGCTCATTTATCCCGTGCCAGTACAGGGCGCCGAGGCGCCGGGCGCCATCGTCGAGGCCCTGCGCACCGCCAATACCTGCGCCGAGTGCGACGTGCTGATCCTCGCCCGCGGCGGCGGTTCGCTGGAAGACCTGTGGGCCTTCAACGACGAGGCCGTGGCCCGCGCCATTGCCGCCAGCAGCATTCCCGTGGTCAGCGCCGTGGGCCATGAAGTGGACGTCAGCATCGCCGATTTCGCCGCCGACCTGCGTGCCCCCACCCCCTCCGCCGCCGCCGAACTGGTAAGTCCGG
Organism: Gammaproteobacteria bacterium; assembly: GCA_011051685.1. Taxonomy (GTDB): domain Bacteria; phylum Pseudomonadota; class Gammaproteobacteria; order SZUA-152; family SZUA-152; genus SZUA-152. The sequence goes on along the minus strand of DRKQ01000307.1, from coordinate 18,535 downwards.
ATCGGCAGGAATGGCTGGCGGTTTGCCGGGGCTGGCGCCAACGCCTGCTGCGCGCCTGGCAGGGACAGATGGCCCACCGCCGCCAGCACCTGGACTGGCTGCGCCGACAGCTCAAACATCCCGACCAACGCCTGCGCGATCGCGCCCAGCGTCTCGATGAACTGGAGCAGCGGCTGATTCTCGCCCAGCGTAGTCGTCTACAACAGGCCCATGCCCGGCTCGACACCCTGCTCACACGTCTGCATGCTCACTCCCCGGCGCGGCGCCTGCGGGAGTTACACCTGCGCCTCGATCAACTCCGCCACGCCAATCACAGTGCCATTAAACACAGCCTGTCGTTCAACCGCGCCCGCCTGGACAACCTGGCCCGGGCACTCAATGCAGTGAGCCCCCTGGCCACCCTGGGCCGCGGCTTCGCCATCGTGCAAACCCCCGATGGCAGGGTGGTGCGCAATGCGCAGGAGTTGCAGGTGGGTGATCCTGTCCGCGCCCGGCTAGGCAGCGGGCAACTGGATTGCCGGGTGGAGGCGGTGCACGAGGCAACGGAGGAACAGTGATGCGTCCCCTCTCTCACGCTACCCTCACTCTGTGCATGTTTGGCTTGACGACCCTGTTCTGCCCCGGCTTACTGGCAGGGCAGATCCCTCCCCATACCGCCGCGGTGCCCGGCGGTGTGGTGGTGGTGGATCTCGGCCCCGTCAGCGACAAGGCCCCCGAGGCCCGCTACCGCAAGCAGCGCGTGATGGTGACGCGGAACGACGGGCGCTGGCAGGCGGTGGTGGGCATTCCCCTGGGCGTCAAACCCGGCCGCCAATCCCTGGAAATCGTCGGCCAATCTCAAACCCTGGCCTTTATGGTCAGCCCCAAACACTATCCCGAACAACGCCTGACCATCAAAAACAAGCGCAAGGTGAACCCCAATGCGGAAGACATGAAGCGCATCCGCAGTGAGCGTGGACGCATCAACGCCGCACTGCGCCACTGGGAACCCCGGGACAGGGTGGAAACTGGTTTCAGCTTGCCTGTGCAGGGTCGCTTGAGCAGTCCCTTCGGTCTGCGCCGGTTTTTCAACGAACAACCCCGCAAGCCCCACTCGGGCATCGACATCGCCGCCCCGGAGGGTACACCGATTCGCGCCCCGGCGGCGGGCACGGTAATCGAGCGCGGTGAATTTTTCTTCAACGGCAATTCCGTGTTCATCGACCACGGCCAGGGCCTGGTGACGATGTACGCCCACATGAGCCGCATCGATGTCCAGCCGGGGCAACAGGTCGCACAGGGTGAAATCATCGGCGCCGTGGGTCACACCGGCCGGGCCACCGGACCCCATTTGCACTGGGGAGTGAGCCTCAATGACGCCCGGGTGGATCCGGCAATATTCTTCGATGATCTTGAAACACTGCTCGAATCCCACGTCGCACCCGCCCGGTAAGCCTTGCGGGAAAGACGCCAAAGGGCTACTGTCGCGCGCTGAATATTTTAAAGCTGCTCGCGATCGTTGGACTGCCCGTCATGCCGGCGAATGCCGGCACCCAGAAAGCCATTAAACCCACTGGATCCCGGCGTTCGCCGGGATGACGGATTATTCAGGCTTTACCTGAATCTTTATCTTTCGCCAATAACGCTAATCCAATCTCGCCATGAAAAAATTCGCCCAAAACCTCGTCAAAAAACCCGCCTTTGAATATTTCATCGTCGGCCTGATCCTGCTCAATGCGGTGATCCTCGGCCTGGAAACCTCACCCGAGATCATGGCCCAATACGGCACCTGGTTGGAATGGGGAAACAGCTTGATACTCGGGGTATTCATTATTGAGGCAGCGCTGAAGATCACCGCCGTGGCACCGCAATTCAAACGCTATTTCGGCAACGGCTGGGATCTGTTCGACTTCAGCGTGGTGGTGCTGTCACTGATCCCAGCCAGCGGCGAATACGCCATGATCGCCCGCCTCGCCCGACTGCTGCGGGTGGCGCGACTGATCTCCACCATCCCCGAGCTGCGGCTGATCATCAGCACCCTGGTGCGCTCCATCCCCAGCATGGGCCACGTGCTGATGCTGATGGGGGTGATCTTTTATATCTACGCCGTGGCCGGCTATCACCTGTTCAGCGCACACGACCCCGAGCACTGGCGCAACCTGGGTATCTCCCTGCTCACCCTGTTCCGCGTGGTGACCCTGGAGGACTGGACCGATGTGATGTACAAGGCCATGGAAATGCACTACCTGAGCTGGATGTACTTTGTCAGCTTCGTGGTGGTGGGCACCTTCGTGGTCATCAACCTGTTCATCGCCGTGGTGCTCAATAACCTGGAACAGGCCAAGGCGGAACAACTGGAGGATTTGCAGGCGCCGGTGAGCAGGGGTGAAATCCTCCGCGAACTGCGGCAGACTCAGAAAGCCCTCGTGCGACTCCAGGAAAAACTCAAACGGGAGTGAAGCACCAGGTGGTCGACACCCCTCAACCTTTCACCAGCATCCGGAGAACACCCATGAAAAATAGACTCAACACGCTATGCCTGTCTCTCGGCCTGATATTTCTGGGAGTGACACCGACCCAAGCCGAAGAACAGCAGGCGCTGGCCAGCTTCAAGGCAATGAAACCGGCCCTGGCGCTACAACTGGCACAGGCGACACTGACAGCCTGCAGAGAGGCAGGCTATCAGGTTGCCGTGGCCGTGGTGGATCGCTCCGGCATCACCCAGGTGATTCTGCGCGACCAACTCGCCGGCGGCCACACCCCCGAGACCGCCCGCCGCAAGGCCTGGACTGCTGCCAGCTTTCGCACCGATACCCAGGTAATGATGGAAGAAACCCAGGCCGGCAAAGTGCAATCCGGTGTGCGTTTCGTCCGCGAGGCCATGATGGTGGCCGGCGGCATCCCGGTACTCGCCGCCGGCAGCCTGATTGGTGCAGTGGGCGTCTCCGGCGCACCGGGAGGAGGGCAGGATCACAAATGCGCCCAGGCCGGCATCGACGCCATTGAAGAAGACCTGATGTTTTGAGCCGCCAGCCTGCACGCCTGATTATCCTACTGGCGCTCTTCGCCTGCACCGGCTGCGCCAGCCTGCCCGGCCCCCGCGACCCACAGGACCCGTTTGAACCATACAACCGCGCCATGCACAGCTTCAATCAGGACTTTGACCGGATAGTGGCCAAACCCGTGGCGCAGTCTTATCAGAAAGTCATGCCCACCTGGGCCGACAGGGCCGTGACCAATTTCTTCGGCAACCTCGATGATGTGCTGGTGCTGGCCAACAACCTGCTGCAACTCAAAATCCAGCAGGCGGCCTCGGATGCGGCACGCATCATGTTCAATTCAACTATTGGCCTGCTGGGGTTTGTGGATGTTGCCACGCATCTGGATCTGCCCAAGCACAATGAGGACTTTGGCCAGACCCTGGGCTACTGGGGCGTGCCTAGTGGCCCCTATTTTGTGCTGCCCTTCCTGGGCCCCAGCACGATCCGCGACAGCGCCGGACTGGGTGTGGATTATGCGTATTTCGACCCGGTGGTGCACAACGTCAAGCACCTCAATGATCGCGCTGCACTGTTCACGATCAACTTCGTGGACACCCGTGCCGACCTTCTCGGCGCCAGCCGCCTGCTGGATAGCGCCGCCCTGGATCCATACACATTTACCCGTGAGGCCTACCTGCAACGCCGCCAGTACTATGTGTACGATGGCGATCCACCGGAAGAAGACTTTGACGAAGAATGAGCACAACACCCAGCACCATCGAAGCCAGTATTGCCTTTGATTACCAGGGTGAACGCTATGCCATCACCACCCTCATCGATCTGGATCGGCTCATGGCCGGGCATCAGACCCTGCCATCCCTGCACCCGCTGCTTGCCAAGGAGATGGGCATCGATCCCTATTCCTATCAGTACGAAATGCTCCTGGCGGAACCCATTCACTTTACCCGCGGGCAGGGGCTTGCATGCAAGTTCCTGCAAAACGGGCGTTTCGACAAGACAGGCTTTGAAACGGCCTGGCGAGAACAAAACACCCTGTCTCAACTTCAGGAGATTGCCCGACGGCAACTCGGCGTAGACGACCTCAGTCAGCAGCCGGCGCTGCGCGAAGCCCTGCGCGAGGCTTTCGAGGCAGGCCGTAAAAGGGGGGACAAGCGCTGACAGGCGGCGCCGGCGTCAATCCTTGGCCCCGGCAGCCCGGGCGCGGGCCAGACGCTCGACCTGCCCGGCATCCTCCTGGGCGGCATTCCAGTCCGGCTCCGCCTCGGGCCAACCCGCCAGGTGTTTTTGCACCAGCCCCGCCAGGGCGGTGATGTGATCGGCACGGTCGTTGAGCGCGGGGATGTAATGAAACTTCTCACCACCGGCCTCCAGGTAGGCCGCCTTGTTTTCCACCGCAATCTCTTCCAGGGTCTCCAGGCAGTCGGCGGAAAACCCGGGGCAGACAATATCCACGGATTTCACCCCCTTGTCGCCCAACTCGCGCAGGGTTTCGATGGTGTAGGGCTGCAGCCATTCCTCCCGGCCAAAGATGGACTGAAAGGTGAGTTGCCAGCGATTCTCCGCCAATCCCAGGCGCTCTGCCACCAGCCGCGCGGTCTTGTGACACTGGCAGTGATAGGGATCGCCCTCGGTAAAAAAACGCCTGGGTGTGCCATGGAAGGAGAACAACAGTTTTTCCGGCGGCTCGCGCTTGGCCCAGCTTTCACGAATACTCGATGCCAAGGCCTCGATATAACCAGTCTCATCGTGGTACTGGTTGATGAAACGCAGCTCCGGCACCCAGCGCCAGCTTTTCATTTCCTCGGCAATGGCGTCGAAGGTGGAGGCCGTGGTGGAACAGGAATACTGCGGGTACAGCGGCAGCACCAGCACCCTCCGTGCGCCTGCATCCCGCAATTTCGCCACGGCCGAGGCCAGAGAAGGATTGCCGTAACGCATGCCCAGTTCCACCACCACCGGGCCGGGCAGGCGCTGCGCCAGGGATTCACGCAGGGCGGCAAGCTGACGCTCGGCGATGGCCAGCAGGGGTGAGCCCTCATCGCCCCAGATACTGGCGTAGGCCTTGGCCGAACGCGGTGGACGAATGCGCAGGATCAGCCCATGCAGGGCCAGCCACCAGATAGGCCGCGGAAGGCTGTCGACAATACGCGGATCCCACAAGAATTCCGCCAGATAGCGGCGCAGGGCCTCGGGCGTGGGAGCATCCGGCGTACCCAGGTTGGTGATGAGCACTCCCGTGGTAATGGGCTGGTCATGGTGAAATTCTGGACTTGCGGACATGATTGTGTGTTGACTCATTTTATTGTTGTTGAAATCCACGGACACAGCTGAGCTGTCGACACGTTGCTGCGACAAAACGCCGCAGAGGGCGGATGGCCCGAGATAAGTCGTGCATTATCGTGCGATAATCCGCCCATGTCCAAACCGATCAAACTGTTTCTCGGATCACTGTCTGTGCTCCTTCTGCTCGGTGCCGCCCTCTACCTGGGTGAACCTGAGGCCGACGCACAAGCCAGCGACAATAACCCGGCAAAGCTCGCAACACCGAAACCATTGAGCGAGTTCCAGCTCATGGCCAGCGATGGCCGTCCCCTGAACCGCGACAGACTCAAGGGTAAATGGACGCTGCTGTTTTTCGGCTATACCCACTGTCCCGATGTCTGCCCTACAACCCTCAGCGAGCTGGCCACCATGGCAGGGCAACTGACGCCCGAAATCCACAAAGATACGCAATTCATTTTTGTCTCGGTGGACCCACGACGGGACACCCCACAATCACTGGCGGAGTATGTGCAGTACTTCGACCCGCGATTCATCGGCGCCACCGGCAGCATCGAGGAACTTGCCGTGCTGGTGCGCCAACTGGATTCCAAGTTCAGCCTGGGCACCAGCCCGTTGGGCGAAGCCATTGTCAATCACTCCAGCGCAGTAATGGTGATCGACCCGCAAGTCCGCTATTATGCGCGCCTCTCGGCGCCTCATTACGCAGAAGACCTTCTCCAACAATACTTGGCGCTGCGTCAACATACCCCAGGCACTCCAATACCATAACCTGCCTTATTGGAATCCATCATGAATCTGTACCAACGACTCGCAACCCTGATCCCGTTCTTGCTGCTTGCCTGCGCAAACCTGGCCCAGGCAACAGAAGACCTTGAAATCCACGATGCCTGGGCGCGTGAAGCGCCGCCCGGGGCAGCGGTGATGGCCGGCTATTTAACGTTACACAATCACTCTTCCGAAACTTACACCCTGACAAACCTGCAATCTCCCCAATTCGAAAAGGTGGAAATACACCGTACCGAAGAACGCGACGGAATGACCCAGATGATCAAAGTGTCACAGGTCATTCTCGGCCCCAAAGACAGTGTCAGATTTCAACCTGGCGGCATGCACCTGATGCTGATGAAGCCCAAAAAACCGCTCAAGGCCGGCGCCAAGATCAGTCTCACCCTGTCTTTCAGTGGCGAGACATCGATGCAGGTCACTCTGCCAGTGAAAAAGGCGGAGGCGTCAATCCATCATGACATGCAAACACACATGCACTAAGCACTAAGCACTAAGCACTAAGCACTAAGCACTCCATTATGCCGCCCAACACAGACCACAGCGCCACCCTGCTCGATTACCTCAAGGCCTGGCCCACCTATCTGCTGCCCCACCATGCCCTGTCGCGGATCATGCATGCCATCACGCGCAGCGAAATTCGCTGGTGGAAAACCCTGTTCACGCGCTGGTTCGTCAGACACTTCAAGGTGGACATGAGCCTGGCCGCCGACCCCAGGCTGGAACACTATCCCTGCTTCAACGCCTTTTTCACCCGTGCCCTGCGCGCCGATGCCCGCCCCATCGTCGCCGATGACACGCTACTGGCCTGTCCGGTGGATGGCGCCGTCAGCCAGCTAGGAGACATCAAAAACGGGCGTATCTTCCAGGCCAAGGGCCGGGATTACACTCTGCTGGAATTATTGGGCCACGATGAACAACAGGCCGCCCCGTTTATGGATGGCAAGTTCGCTACCCTCTATCTGTCACCCCGCGATTATCACCGCATCCATCTTCCCTTCGATGGCAGGCTCACCGCCATGTGCCACATCCCAGGGCGACTATTTAGTGTTAGTCCGGCCACCGCCCGCGCAGTGCCACGCCTGTTTGCCCGAAACGAGCGCGTCGTAACCTACTTTGATACGGATCTTGGCCCAATGGCATTGGTGTTGGTGGGTGCAATCTTCGTCGCCAGTATCGAAACCGTCTGGGCCGGCGAGGTCACGCCGCCGGCGGGAAAAACCGTTCGCCACTGGACGTATGATCCCGCCGAGCCTGCCCATCAGTTTTGCAAAGGTGATGAGATTGCCCGCTTCAATATGGGCTCCACCGTCATCATGCTGCACCCCGCAGATAGCATCCAGTGGCTGGAAAACATCCACCCCGCTGACAAGGTCCAGATGGGACAAGCCATCGCACGACGGATCTGACGCCCCACGGTCGCCACAATGGACTATGCTTAATGGTAAGAAACCGGATGGAGACGAAAACATGTCCGATAAAACCAATCTTGCCAAGAAACCGTCTGTAGCCGAGGCCCGTCAACTGGCCTGCAATGTCTGCCTCGCCGAAATTCCCGAATCCGTAGCAATGAGTAGTGAGGGCGACGAGTACACTCAACACTTTTGCGGTATCGAGTGCTACAACCGCTGGCGTGAAGAAACGGAGAAGGAAGCATCGGAAACAACACAGGAAGACTGACCTGCCACCCTGGGCGGGTAGCCGATGAGGGCGCGCGTTACCAGTACCGGTGTCAGACCTGTACCTACGTCAAGAGGAGAAGGGGCCGCGTGTCAGTGGCCGCCTGAGGTGCTGATGATGTCCTCAGCGCTGGTATTTTTCTTGTATGCCATGATCTCCTGCAGGGAACGGAATACGCCGGTATCGAAATCACAGAATTTCAGACCAAACCCATCCTCGGCAACCCGCGCCACCCGGGCATTGATTTTGTGGCGGGTATGTTGGCCTTCGTCAGATAACAGAAACACCAGCTCCACACCCTCGCTGTCCGGCATGCTGAAGGTGCATTCACGGGTCAGAAACGTACCACCCAGGCCGATGTCGGAGGAAACACAGGAGCCCAGCAGCTCGCCCTGTTGATAGACGTCTACCTCCACCCGCAACGATTTTCTTTCACTCCAGCGTTTTTCCATACCTGCCTCCACCCAATGTCGGGCGCTCAAGATACCACCAGTTCCGGGTCCGTCCAACTACGGCAAACCCCTAAAAAGGCTCACAATTCCCCTACTCCCTGGTCCTATCCAATAAACCTGTGAAGCAATATGTACGCCAACATTGGCACCTACGGTAAAATTTCTCATAAATTCAGCCGCTTGAATATAGGCCCATTCCAATTCGGCCTCCTCGGCCCGACCGCGATCACCGGACTGTAAAGTTATCCGACAGATTGCCTGGCATCCGGAACTCGCCACACTTGTTCTCAACTCCTCTCATAGGAAAAGGCGAGGGTCGCCTCCAGGCGCTCACACCCGCTCAGCACCAGCAACAATCTGTCCAATCCCAGGGCAACCCCGGCGCAGGCCGGCAATCCCGCCTTCAATGCCCCCAGCACGCGCTCATCCAGGGCGACGGCCTCCCCGCCTGTCAGCTGACGGTGGCGCAGATCCGCCTCGAACCGGGCGCGCTGTTCACCGGCATCCTGCAATTCATGAAAGCCGTTGGCCAGCTCAACGCCGTCGATGAACAGCTCGAAACGCTCGGCCACAGGGGGATCGCCGGGGCGGATCCGCGCCAGCGCCGCCTGACTGGCGGGGTAATCATGGATGAAACAGGGCCCTTCACGTCCCAGCAGGGGTTGAACGCAATGGCCCATAAGCAGGTCCAGCCACTGATCCCGTTCCGTGAGGCCATCCACCGCCAGGCCCCGAGCCCGGGCACAGGCCGCCAGTTCATCCACCTCTGCCAGAAATGGATCAATGGCCAGATGCCGCTGGAAGGCCACGCGGTAACTGAATCGTTCTACGGGGCCAAGCACACGCAGCCCCGCGGCGAGTCGGCGCACCACAGCCTCGACTTCATCCATCAGCCGGAAGTGGTCGTATCCCGGCCGGTACCATTCAAGCAGAGTGAATTCAGGGTTATGCCTGCTCCCCTGTTCCCCCTGGCGGAAGGCCTTGCACACCTGATAGATGGGTCCGCTGCCTGCCGCCAGCAGGCGCTTCATGGCGAATTCCGGTGAGGTATTGAGATAGCGCGGGGATTCGCCCGGGACGGGGCAGGTGGTAAAACTGGTGATATGCGGATCGGGGTTGCCGGCGGCGGACAGCAGGGGGGTTTCCACCTCCAGCACCCCATGCTCGGCAAAATACTGGCGCAGGCGGGCGAGCATCCCGGCGCGCTGTTGCAACATGGCCAATGAGGCGGAAGGCCGCCAGTGGGTGGCTTGCTCGGTCATAACGGCAGCCTGCTGGGTGATTCGGGCCTTGCCGGCCCTTAGCTCTTCACCCGCCCCACGTATTCACCGCTGCGGGTGTCCACCTTGATCACCTCGCCGGTCTCGATGAACAACGGCACCTTCACCACGGCGCCGGTCTCCAGGGTGGCGGGCTTGATGCCCCCCTGGGCGGTGTCGCCCTTGAGGCCGGGGTCGGTTTCGGTGATGGTCAGCTCGACGAAATTGGGAGGGGTCACGGCGATGGGCCGGTCATTCCAGGTGGTCACCTCGCACATGTCCTGCTCCTTGAGCCACTTGGCCTGGTCGCCCACGGCGGCGGCATCGGCGCCCACCTGCTCGAAGCTGCTGGGATCCATGAAATACCAGAATTCCCCGTCGCTGTAGAGGTACTGCATGTCGGTGTCCATGACATCGGCCCCCGGCAGGGACTCGCCGGACTTGTAGGTGCGCTCCACCACCCGGCCGCTGATCAGGTTGCGCAGCTTGACGCGGGTGAAAGCCTGGCCCTTGCCGGGCTTGACCATGTCCACGTCGATCATGGAACAGGGATCACCGTCCACCATCACCTTCAGGCCGTTTCTGAATTCATTGGTTGCGTAATTAGCCATTTCTACCTCGATCTGGGAACATGCCCCTCTCATTGCGAAGAGCCCACGAAGAACTCATTTGTAAAAGACGCGCATGATACCGCTTAGCACCAGCCTTTGTCAGTCCGACACGCCGGAATCCACCGAAAACAGCCCCTGGCAGCGTGAACTGGCGCGGGCCATCAAGGATCCCCGGACCCTGCTGGGCCTGCTGGATCTCAAGCCTTCCGACATCCCCGGCGGCATCGACCCCCGGCCGGGCTTCCCCCTGCGCGTGCCCCGTGGCTACGTGGCGCGCATGGGCCGGGGAGACCCCCTCGACCCCCTGTTGATGCAGGTCTTGCCACGAGGCCTGGAAACAGCCCCCCAACCCGGCTTTGTGGCGGATCCCGTGGGCGACACCGAGGCCACGGTGATTCCCGGTCTGCTGCACAAGTACCACGGCCGGGTGCTGCTGATCACCACCGGCGTCTGCCCCGTACACTGCCGGTACTGTTTCCGTCGCCACTTCCCCTACCCCGAGCACCGTCCGGAGGATCGCCACTGGCAGGCCGCGGTGGACTACATCGCCGCCCGGCCGGACATCAACGAGGTGATCCTCAGTGGCGGTGACCCCTTGTCCCTGGGCACAACACGTCTTGCGCAAATTACCCAGGCACTGCATCCCATTCCCCACCTGCGCCGACTGCGTCTGCACAGCCGCGTACCCGTGGTGCTGCCGGAGCGCATCGACCCCGCCCTGTTGCAGTGGCTCGGTGAACTGCCCTGGCAAACCGTACTGGTGATCCACGCCAACCATGCCAATGAAATGGACACCAGCGTCGTCAGCGCCCTTGCATCACTGCGTCAGCAGGGCATTACCCTGCTCAACCAGGCCGTGCTGCTCAAGGGTGTCAATGACACACTCGAGGCTCAATGCGCGCTCAGCGAGACCCTCTTCCACAGCGGTGTGCTGCCCTATTACCTGCATCTGCTGGATCCGGTACATGGGGCCGGACATTTTGATATCAGCCATCAACAGGGCGCGACGCTGATTAGCGCCCTGTCCCGCCGCCTGCCCGGATTCCTGGTACCCCGCCTGGTGCGCGAACAGGCGGGGGCGCCCTACAAACTGCCCGTCGGCCAGACGCAAACCACCAGTGAAACCAACCAAACCGCTCATTACCACAGTAAGAGAAAGTGATCTTTCGGGCAAACACCTCTTCTCTGGCCTCCAGAACTTCACCCGCAACGGGCCACACTGAAAAGGGCTGTACCTAGGGTCTTTAACACTAAAGAGCCCCGTAAATATGCCGACCTAGCTAACAGACTGTAGTGGTTCAGTACCGGCGGTGTGACGTTTTCCACACAGCGCCGTATACTCGTGCCGGGTTGTGGCGGAAGTCCCGGTTTCGGGAGAACAATCTGCAACCAGAACGATCCGCAACCGCTGAAACGGAACACTGTGTTTAAGGACGCTCTGGTTATTTGACATCTCGCCATTCCGGCATATGCCGGAAAGCAGAAAGAGGCTCCCGGCGTGGGAGATCGGCCTTCGCGGGAATAAGCAATGAATGAGTACTTCCTTAATGAGCATACAATCAAGTAGTCATCAGGAGCACATGTGGTGAGTCACACCCCCGAGGGATTGCTCAACATCCCTGAACAACACAAACCCACCTCCGCATCCTTCGATGCACGTCCTAAGCAGGTGGATGCCTGGCTTGCCACTCTGCCCATGGCCAATACCGGCGAGAGTGCCCGGCATATTTTTGCGGCCCTGCGGGAAATGAATCGCCTGATCCTGCCCGAGCACGACCGCTACAAATCCCTGGAACTGTTGCGCGGCCCGGTGTACCAGATCACCGAGGTACTGAAAAAACACTACATCAACCAAAACCTCCCCCTTTCACCAAAAAACCAGAAAATTGCCGAGCTGGCCATCCAGCTCAATTCGGAAATGGCCATTGGCTACAAGGCGGTGATCCAGGACAAGCTGAGCAAGACCTTCTCCCGCCTGAGCAACAGGACCCTGGGCGTGTGTATTCATCGCGCCATTCGTTATCTCAGTAATGTCCTGTTGTGCGCCTATCAAATCTATATCCAGCACCCGGAGAATGTCTGGCTGCAGGTACACCGTCTGTACCTGTATGCAGAAAGCCACAAGCTGCACAATGCCCTGATCAAGGATCATGTGGCCCCGGATGTGGTGATGGACAGCACCATCGCCAATCTCTACAAACAGATTCTTTTGCTGGCCCTGTGTGGGCCCTATCGCCTGCGCCAGCCCATTACCGAAACCGTGTACAACTCCCTGGAATCCTGGGCGCAACATGCCCGCATCCTTCCCTATGGCGAGATCCAGGATGACAGCTACGCCTTTAACATCAGCATGAACACCGACGCCGCACCCGGCTATTTTCGTGATGACGGCACCGCCAATCCGGCCTTTTGCCGCACCGTGGACACCAGCGAGCTGGTACAGGCCATGAGCAACAGCATGCTCGCCGATAGCGGCAAGACCCTGTCGCAAATACCCGAGGATGTGCAAAAACGACTGGTGATGACCTGGAGCGGTAAATCCCATCGTACCTTTCCGCGCACCACGAAGAACAACGAAATCGCCATCACCCTCGGACTCAGCGCCACCCACCACTACATCGATGAGATTATCCGGCCCTTGTTGAAGGATCCCACGGCCACCTGCCCCACAGCCACCGAGGCCCTGCACAATGGCCGGCCCCTGGGCAAGGACGAGCATGAGGACGAGGATGATTTTGTTCTCGACGAACGAGCCCGCTACACCAGCACACCCGTTTTCGGCATTAGCAACCTGGATGACCATACACCGGATATCTGGGATCCGGACTTTACCTATCGCGCCAACAATCCCAGCTATTCCCTGGGGGCTGACGAGGGCAATGAAGACGAAGAACGCGACAACTCTTCGTTATATGCCTACACCCCGCTGCCCTGTAAAGGCATCAACGAAAGTGCCGGCGGTTATTGCCTGCTGGGTTACCTGGAATACGGCAAGGACTCGCAAAAGGTACAAGTGGGTGAACTGGTCGGCATCCGTGACAATATGTCCGCCAACAGCACCCAGCTGGGTATCGGTATCATCCGCCGCATCAAGAACTGGAAGAACGGCCTGGAACTGGGTATCCAGAAACTGGCCCCCTGTGCCGACGCCATCGCCCTGGCCAATATCCCCAAAGACGACGCCCCGGAAAAATACCAACGCAGCCTGGTGCTGCCCAGGCTGGCCGGCATCGATCAGCCCGCCACTCTCATCACCCACGCCTGGCATCAGACCGACGACGAACTGATTGCCAACGTGCACGGTCATCGCACACACATCCGCCTGACTAAACAACTGGAATCCACTGGTGTATTCTCCCAGTTTGAATTCAGCGTGCTTGAGAACAGGGTTAAAAAGCCGGCCCGCAGCATCGAACCCGAAGACGAGTTCGATACCGTATGGAAACTCATTTGAATCTCTCGATAGACAAGTCAGGAGCAACTTTTGGATAACGCAAACGTCATCCGTCCACTCATTCTCGAAGAATCCGCCAATGAAGCAGAAGCCCTGGCCAGCGCCTTGCGTAATGCCGGCTACGCCGTGCGCTACAAATACGTGGAAGACGCAGAAGACCTGCAAGAAGCCCTGGAGAATCAAAGTTGGGACATTCTACTGGCCGCCCAGCAAATAGGCGACTTTTCCGCCATCCAGGCCCTGGGCATTATCAAGAAAAGCGGTAAAGATATTCCCTGCGTTGTCTTCGCCAGCGAGCGCAGCGATGCGCTGACCGTTGAAACGATGAAGGCCGGAGCCGTGGATCTGGTAGCCGAAGGCTCACAGGAACATCTACTCCTGGTTATTGAGCGGGAAATCAACAACCTTCAAGAACGTCGCGAACATCGTCGTTGCAAAAGTCTCTACAACGAAAGCGAAAAACGCAACCGCGTCTTGCTGGACAGTTCCCGCGACCCCATTGCCTACATCCACGAAGGCATGCATATCTACGCCAACCAGAGCTACCAGGAAATCTTCGGTTACGATGACCTGGAAGAACTGGAAAGCGTCCCCATCATGGACATGATTAGTCCCGACGAACAACAAAGCTTCAAGGACGTGCTGCGCAGCATCAGCAATAATGAGCCTCCTGAAGGCACCCTGGAATACCAGGCGGTGCGGGAAGATGGCGAAGTATTCGCCGCCACAATGGAGTTTTCGCGCGCCAGCATCGATGGCGAAGCCTGCACACAGGTAATGATTCACCGCAAGAGCGACAACAAGGCGCTGGAGAAAGAGATCGAACAACTGCGTCAGCAGGACTTGCTAACCGGCCTGTACAACAATCAATATTTCATGGAACAGGTTCAGCTCGCCGTGGATCAGGCCAATAAAAATGAAGAAAAATACGCCCTGCTGTATATCGAGCCGGATAACTTCAAAAATATCAAGGACACTCTGGGTATCGCAGAAAGCGACCTGGTGCTCTCGGATATTGCCAAGTACATTCAGAGCGTTTTCCCGGAGGAAGGCTCACAGATTGCGCGCTATGCCGGCACTATCTTTACCGTACTGCTCAGCGGCCCGCTGCAAAAAGAAGCCGAGGCCCTGGCAGAAAAACTCAGCAGTGGCATCATTGACAAAATCTTCGAGGCAGACGGCAAGAGTGTCACCACTACCTGCAGCATCGGACTGTCTACCATCACTGAAACCACCCCGGACGCCAAGAAAGCCATCTCACAAACCGAAGCCGCCTGCAGCATTGCCAAGGAAAAGGGCGGCAGTCAGGTGCATGTCTTCTCTGTAGAAGATGCCCTGGCCAGTCTGGAAGCAGACAAACGTATTGTTACGCTGCTTGAGCTGGCGTTGAAGAACAATCGCTTCGTCCTGCAATATCAACCCATCGTCAGCCTGCATGCCGAACCCGGTGAACGCTACGAAGTTCTGCTGCGGCTCAAGGATCAGGATGAGTCACTGATCATGCCAGCCGATTTCATGGCCGCCGCTGAACAAGCGGGGTTGATGAACGATATCGATAAATGGGTCATCAAGAATGCTGCCAGGGCCATCCTGGACAAGCGCAAGATGGGCAAGGAGATCCAGTTATTTATCAAGGTCTCGGCAGATTCCCTGCGTGATCCAAACCTGTTGGTATGGATCAGCAAGCTGTTGCAGGCTGCACGTCTGCACGGCGACAGCCTGGTATTCGAGATCAGCGAACAGGTGGCGCTGGAGAACCTCAAGGCCGCCAAAACCTTCTCCAACGGCCTCCAGCAGTTACACTGTAACATGGCCCTCGATCATGCAGGTAAGGAATCCGAAGACCTTACCTATCTCAAACACCTGCAACTGAAGTACCTGAAAATAGACGGCAGCCACATCAGTAACGTAGCCAGCGATGAAAGCCAGGAAATCATTCAGCGGATTGCCGAAACCGGCCGCGAAAACAACATTCTTACAATTGCCGAACACGTACAGGATCCCACCTGCCTTGCGGTGCTCTGGCAACACGGCGTCAATTTCATTCAGGGCTATTACCTGCAACCACCGGAAGACTCTCTGGATTACGACTTCAGCAGCAGCGACTGACTACGTGCGACCTGCAGACCTCAGAGGCTCTCCTTCAGGGAATACACCACGAACTCACGCTGTATCTTCTGCATCTCGGAAATAATCGCCGCCTGTTGCCGGTCAAGCTCGATTTTCACAGATGTACCCGAAGACAAACGATGGCTTTGATGCAGCATCAAACGTCGCTTACCTCCATCATCTTCTATGATGATGGCAGGTAAAGCCATGTCATTCTTGCGTAGAAAGTCACTCTGTACGGCAGTGGCCACCACCTTGTTGGCGAGAATACGAATCGTCACCTCGATCTCTTTGCGGATGTTGCGCCGCAGCCGCACCACATAACCCAGCGTGGGTTGTGTCAATTCCTCTCTGGAATAGGCAAACGCCACCACCTGACCAATGAACAGTGCCGTCGTGAATTCACTCTCCCGAGTCTTGATATGGACACCACCGGCACTCCTGTCAACCACAAACCACTGACCGAATTCACTGGCTTCCAGGTCGGCAGCGATCAGTGCGGAGCGTCCCGCCAGAGCATCCCGTAACTCATTGTCTGGTGCCAGTTCAGAATTCTCAACCTGTTGATCCAGCGCTATGTCCACCAGCAATTTATACACAGACATAAAACCGTTATAGACATAAAGAATTTTCTGGCCGATGATGTATTCCCGTTCTTGCTTGCGCCGCTTGAGATGCAGACTGTCACACATGGCATCGATGGTGAGCAGATTGGTTAGGTCATCCTTGTCGGCCACCATGTCGTATTTGCTTTTTACGCCCTGACCTTTCAAACCCTGAGCATCACCTGGCCCTTCAGCTTCCTGGCCGTCATGAAAATCCTCAGACTCGAAACGTCGCAGCAGCTTGCTGTGTTCCTGCATCAACGCCGCGTCCATAGGGGCGACATCAATAATTAACGCGGGTAACTGCAGATCCGTCACAGGCGTTCCAGCTATGGACAGCTCACCCCTGGACTTCAGCCATTCGAGTTGCCGGCGCCGCTGTTTCTCATCCTCACGCTTGAAAAGCGCCGGGCCATTCTGGCCGAAATACACCAGCAACTTGCCACGGCCCAATGACTTGCCATGATCAGGAATAATGGTAATGGAATTGATGACACCGGCCACTTGCGCATCCACCACATGCAGCTTCTGACAGGAAAGGCTGTTGACGTCAAACAGACCATTGAGTTGAATGGAAAGATACATCAGGTTCAGCGAAGTATTGATGGGGGCGCGACGCTCGGCCTCACTGCCCGGCCCGTCCAATAACACCTGCAAACAATTCAGGGCCGGCCGCATCTCCTCTACATCCGCACATTGGGCAATAACAAAAAATAGCTGATTACAATCCTGCCATTGTCTTTCAGGAAGCTTTTGATATCGCATGGCGCGCAGGCGCTGCTCCATGCGAATCAGCTCAAAAACCCTTAATGCATGGGTATGGATACGTGAACGCAGCCTGGCAAAACGCACATCCGGCAGGGCAAAATCTTCGTTCAACTGACGCTTGTAAGCTGCGGCCAATTGACCACACACGGCAATCGCCGCCACCAGGCCTTCCCTCCGATCATGGGATTCGGGCAAGGCCTCGGACTTGTAGTGCTCGGAATAGATTTTACGTATCGCCGGACAGGCGTATTGCAGGGCGTGTTCCGTCCAGCCCAGGCGCTTGGCGCTGCTGATACGTTCGGTATTGACTCGCTGCAGATAACGGTCGATTTCGCGCAGCAACTCGGTGGGATAATTGTTCAGTTCCTTCCAGGTGTCCGGTGGCGCCTCCAGTTTCTGCTGGCGCCGGTTGCGAACCCGAATCACGGGCACATCCAGTTTCAATGGCAGGGTGCGTGGCGCAACGGCTTCTCCCTTGGCGCCCATCCATGGCAAACGATCCCACCATTGCAACCAGTTAGAAATCATAATCAGTCGTCGTTCACTCCGTTAAACTCGCTGGCGACAATGCTGTCCACCCGCTGAAAGCCCCGCGGCAGTTTGGCACCCCGCCGGCCACGTTCCCCCGCGTAGTGTTCGATATCCTTTGGCTTGAGGGTCAAATGCCGCTTGCCGGAATAAATGGTCAGGCTGCCGCCCGCGGGGATCACCGCAATATCCACCACAAACTCCTCACGATTGGCCACCCGCGCCGAGGGGATGCCGATGATCTTGTTGCCCTTGCCCTTGGCCATCTCAGGCAACTCACTCAAAGGAATCACCAGCATGCGCCCCTCGGTGGTCACCGCCACGATGCGATCGGTTTTTACGTCGTTGACCCGGCAGGCATGTAACACCCGCGCCCCCTTGGGCAGGCGCAACAGGGCCTTGCCGGACTTGTTCTTGGCGTACATGTTCTCCAGCTGGGTGACGAAACCATAACCCGCATCACTGGCCAGCAGGAAACGATCACTGCCCTTGCCCGACAGCACGTCCACGAAGGCCGCCGCGTCCGGTGGCGTCACCCGCCCGGTCAGCGGCTCGCCCTGGCCCCGCGCCGAGGGCAGGGTGTGGGCCGGAATCGAATAGGAGCGCCCGCTGGCATCGAGAAACACCGCCAGCTGATTGCTGCGCCCCTGGGCCGCGGCCTTGAAGCCGTCACCCGCCTTGTAATTCAACCCGGCGGCATCCACCTCGTGGCCCTTAGCGGCGCGCACCCAGCCCTTCTCCGAGAGCACAATGGTGATGGGCTCTGCGCTGATCAGCGCGGTCTCGTCCAGGGCCTGGGCCGCGGCGCGCTCGACGATGGGCGAACGGCGCGCATCGCCATATTCCTCGGCATCCGCCAGCAGTTCCTTCTTCACCAGGGTCTTCAGCCGCGCCTTGGAGCCCAGGGTCTTTTCCAGCTGTTCGCGCTCCGCCGCCAGTTCTTCCTGCTCGGCGCGGATTTTCATTTCTTCCAGACGCGCCAACTGACGCAGTTTGGTATCGAGGATGTAATCGGCCTGTTC
>DRKQ01000306.1 GCA_011051685.1 Gammaproteobacteria bacterium | reverse complement strand
TCTATCAGGCTGGGCATGTCGAAATAATTGTCACCGGGAATATTGTCGAGAACCATTGGCTCCAAGACATATATCCCAGCATTGACATTAAAACGGTGCACGGGTTTTTCTACGATGTTGTGCACCATGTGACCATCAAGGTTTATGACCCCATAGGGGATCTGGTGGGTGTATTCCCGGGTACAGAGAGTGGCGGCCGCCGCATGTTTTTGATGGAAGCGTAGCAGGCGTACAAAGTCAACCTTGGTCAAAAGATCGCTGTTCATGACGAAAAAAGGCATGGCAGGCCTCTCTGGCAACAGGCTGAGCGCCCCTGCCGTGCCCATACGCTTGGGTTCTTCAATGTATTGGATATTGACTCCCCAACGACTGCCGTCCTCGAAATGTTCCTTGATCATCTCGCCCTTGTAATTGATGCAGAGATAGATGTTGTGGAATCCATGGGCGGCGAAATTCTCGATAATCGTCTCGAGAATGGGTTTTGAACCAACCTCGATGAGTGGCTTTGGTTGGTTTTGTGTCAATGGCCGCAATCGTGTGCCAAGGCCTCCCGCCATCAAAATTACCGGGTTTTCATGCCTGGGCTCCGTGGGTTGTTCGAAGCGGGCCAGGCCGACCACGCAGCCATTGGCATCGAGCAGCGGCAGATGGCGCAGGGCATGGCGCTGCATGGTGCGTTGCCAAAGCGATTCGTCCTCGTTCAGCAGGCCGGTGATAGGGTTGGCGTTCATAAATGCCGATGCCCTGGTGTCCAGTCCGTCGCCACGCAAGAGGGCGCGGCGGATATCGCCATCGGTGACGGTGCCGGACAGGTGACAGCCATCATCCACCACCAGGGCAATCTGCATATTGCCATCTGAGATCGCCGTAAGCACGTCTTTCATGCTCGCATCCGAGCTAACCGCGATCTTCTTCCAGTCATTGATGTAGGGGCTTGCATCAGGCATGGCTAGGTTTCCGTGTGCTCTCGTGCTGATCGCCAGGTTATTCCGGCATCGGCAAATGCGTTGGCAATCGCCCAGTCCCTGGGGTCGTCAATGTCATGACTTTGAATCTGATCAAGACAAATGGCCTGGCAGTTTTCCGGAAACAGGCTGTTTTGAGATTCGAAAACAGATCTTTTAATGGCATACATGGCGCCATTGGGGGTGAAAAGTGTTCGCACATCCTGGCGCCGGGTGACGAGTTCAGCCTGTCTTTCCAGGGAGGTCATAATTTGTCGTTGGTCCGTGTAGAACAGTGTGCCCAGGGAACGGTGAATGGGCTTTACGGCAATCACTGCGTCGGCGTCGCTGTTTATCAGGCGTGTAAAGGCTTCACGAATAAGCTGCGGTGGCCGGAAGGGGGAGGTGGGTTGCAGAACCATCAAATAGTCGGGCATGAAACCGCGTTCCTGCTTCACCCATTCCATGGCGTGCCTGACAGTGTCGGTAAGGTTTGCCGTGTCCGTGGCCAGCGCCGTGGGACGCAGAAAGGGCACCTCTAGACCGATTTCCTTACCGATCTGGGCGATCTCTTCATCATCGGTGCTGAGCAGGCATTGCTGGCCTTGCAGACCTGAAAGGGAAATGGCGTCCGCCGTCCATTGCAATAAAGGCCACTCACCCAATTGCCTGGCGTTTTTTCTCGGCAGGCCCTTGGAACCGCCACGGGCAGGAATAACCATAAGTAGTTGGCTGGCATCCATAAACAGTTAGTGTGATCCTGAGTTACCTGCGGCCAGGCGAATATTGGCCGCCTTCTTTGCCTTATTTTTGACAGGATCCTGGAAAATAGTCGAAGGCGCGCCATCCGGGATGTTATGATTTCTGCGCCAGTATTGTTCGTATTCTTCAATGCGTTTGTAATCGAAATTCATCATCAGTTCGCGCAGGCCGAGCAGTTCCACGGCATTGAAGTTGTGCGAGATCACCGCCGTGATGCGCGTGGCATCGCCCAGGTCCTGAATATATTTTTCCAGGTCGCCGTCATATTGTTCCACTATCCAGTTGCGGTAGGTCGTAAACCATTCCGAGCCGGGGTAGGCAGTGGCAAAGAAGGGCTTGACCACGATGCCGAGTTTTTTCCAGGCGTCCATGTTTTCATAAATGGCCTGGAAGTCCTCATTGGGGAAGCCGATGATCTGGTTGGGAATGGGGCGGATACCGGATTCCAGGGTCCAGAAAAAACTGCGCATGTTGGTTTTGGGTGTGGCGCCCTTGCCGATGGTCTTCATGACATGGGGCGAGAAGGATTCGTAGCCATAGATCAGGTGCGAGCAACCCGCCTCGCGCATGATCTTCAGGGTTTCGGGATTGCACAGCGTGGCGTGGCTGGTGCCGGACCAGTGCACCCCCCGGCAATGCTCGTCGTGTTCCACGCCGTCGCGGATACAGGTCGGTTGCAGACCGTTTTCCTTCCACAGCCGGCAAATCTCCTTGAGCCAGGTGCGCTTGGAATATTGATCCATGGTCATCAGGTTTTCATCCAGAAAACCGACGAAGTCCAGGTTATATTTCTCGTAGGCGTGTTTCACCAGGCCGACGATGTATTCGGGACTGTGGTAGCGAATACTGCGGCTGTAGTTGCCGGGTTCGTCAAACGAGACCTGCAACTCATTGTTAGCGTCGGGCGCGTATTTCATGTCCCCGGCAATACCCAGGTGGTAACAATAACGGCAAACCAGAGAGCAGCCATAACTGGCATTGATGTCCAGGCGGCGCTTGGCCAGCATGCCTTCCTCGGAAAACAGCACCTGGCTGTTGGGGAAGTACACCTCTTCCAGTGGAAACAGGTCCCAGGCGGGATAGGGCAGGCTGTCTAGGTCTTCCAGCAGGGCGCGTTGTGCGGAAATCACCAGGCCGCCATCACTGTTTCGGGAAATGGTGCCGTCCACGTTTTCCCAGTCGTGTTCGCCGGCATCCACCTTTTGCAGGATCTCGGGGAGGGTAATGAATCCCTCACCGATGACGCCCACATCCACCTGGGGGAGAAAACCCATCATCTCCCGGGGCAGGGAGGTGAGTACGCCGCCGCCCAGCACGATGAGCGCCTGCGGGCATTCGTCGCGGGCGATGCGAACGATGTTCTTGATGGAGCCGTAGGCGGTGGTGATGCCGCCCAGGGCGATGACGTCCCACCGGTCGGCGTTGCAGACCTGTTTGAGAATTTCCGGGCCCTTGCGCCAGGCATTCTCGTCGTAGACCTGTACCTGGTGTCCGTCGCGCATGGCGATGGCCGCCAGCAAGGCGATGCCATAGGGCACGTGGCGGGGATCGTCTTCTTCACGCACCACGGGGTTGATGAACAGTATCTTTGCCATAGCGTTTGTCCCCAAACAGGTTTATGCCGCGAGGAAATCCGCCAGCGGGGTAAAGTGAATAGGGTCGCCGAACAATATGCCACCCTCGGTGCAATTGTAGGTCGCGCAGCGTGCATGCTCGGCCATTTGTAAAAAACAGTCGCGATACCACAGGTAGGCCGGGTCGGTGTAAAACCATTGTTCGAGATGCGGGTTGTAGATGTGCATGTACATCTCTTCCAGGCGTTCTTCGCCGGCCAGGGCCAGGGCCTCATAATAATATTGGGTGTTGCGATAGGGCGTGTCGGCGTAATAACCCAGGTCCATGCCGGTGACGGCGATGCGCTTTTTACCCAGCACGGCATTGGCCATCATCCACGCGGCGGAGCCCACGTTACCGCCGGCGTTGATACAGGGCAGGCCGTTTTCCGCTTGCAGTGTGCGAGTGATGCCGTCCTGGCGATTGGGGTCATCGTACATGGGGTTCCACCAATAGACCTGCATGCCCGACTGGTGGGCGCGCTGGACCACGCTGCTGGCGGACGACGAGGACACCGCAATACGCATTTGCGGACCGTAGTGCTCGAGCAGCTCGATGATTTCCGCATTGGTGCGCAGGGCCTTGGCAAAACTGCTGTCCAGGTCCTGGCGCTGGAAATAGTCATCCTCTTGCAGGTCGGCCTCGGTGAGCTCAGGGTCACCAAACCAGCGCACGATGCGGGAGGGGTGGGGATCCACGGTGACCACCAGGTCGGGAATGATGCCGTGGCGCAGGCAATAGAGCATGGAGCTCTCGGTGGCGATAATGGCGCCGTCGTAGTCGGCGGCCAGCAGTTGCTCGGCCACCTGCTTGCGATGCAGGCTGGGTCCCGCGGCAATCACCACAGCCTTGTCGCCCTCGCCGATCTCCATGTCGCGCAGGGCCTTCAGGCTCTGGCCCTCACGGATGGCAGGAAGATTGGCGCGGGCGTTTGCCAGGGCCAGATCCTGGATGCGCGCGCGGGTGATCTCGCCCATCTGTGCCACCAGCTGCTGGCCCAGGGATGGGCTGTCCGCCGTGGCGGGTTCGCGTTCCGCTTGTGAGGCGTCCATCAGTCGTCCTGCTCCGCGTCTTCGTCACCCCAGACCACTTCCTGCTTGGCGACAAAGGCGATGCTGCCACCGAGTTTTTTCAGGGCCTCCTTCTCGAAGCGTTGTTCCAGGGTTTGTCCATCCTCGCTGTTATCCACCACCGGCTTGGCGGTGTCGAAATTGCCCTTCAACAGATCACTCATGCTTCTCCTCCCGTTTTTTTGCTTGCGCCGGCACGCCGGCCACCAATTGCCCGGCGGCGACGTCGGCGATGACTACCGCTCCTGAAGCAACTACTGTGCCATCACCAATGCGGATACCCTGGTTGATCACCGCCCCGGCACCGATGTGCACCCGGCGGCCAATGTGACAGTCGCCGCAGACCACGGCGCCGCTGGCGACGTGGCTGTGATCGCCGACGTGGCCGTGGTGCTCCACCACGGCGCGGCTGTTGATCAGGACGTTCTTCCCCAGCACCACCCCCGTGTTGACCACCGCCCCGGCAAGGATTTGCAGGCCGTCGCCGTGGCTGGCGGAGGGACTGAGCCAGGCCGTGGGGTGGATAACCGGGGCGAAACGGTAGCCGGCGGCGACGAACTCCTCGTACAGACGGGCGCGGTGGTCGATCGCACCGGTGGAGCCCAGGCCGTTGATCAAGGTCACGCTGTCCGGCGGATGATTGGCCCGCAGGGCGGCATCGTCGCCCAGGTAGTCCAGTCCCTGCAGGCGGTCGCCGGGCTGTGGGGCGGCGAAGCCCAGCAGGCTGGCCTGCTGCAGGCGCAGGGTTTCCAGCAGCACGGTGGCATGGCCACCGGCGCCCAGGATGACCGCCGGGCGGCTCATTCAATCACCTCGTCGGCGTCATAATCCCGTCGCGCCGTTTGGCCCAGCAGGGCCCAGTAGTCCATGGGTGAACGCCCCGTGCCCGGGCGTTTCACGCTGAGATTGTCTGCGCTGAAGGTCTCGCCGGCGGCGATGGGGCGGGCCGCCACCAGGGATTTGCGGGCGACGCTCATGTTGGCGATTTCCGCCGGGGCGGGTTGCTTGTCCGCCGAACCCAGCACCATTTCCAGGGCGCGGATGCCCTCGATCATGCCCTGCAGCTCCGCCGGTTCCAGCGAGGCCTGGTGATCCGGGCCGGGCAGGCTGCGATCCAGGGTGAAGTGCTTTTCGATCACCTGCGCGCCGCGGGCCACGGCCACCAGGGCCACGTGGCTTCCTTCGGTATGGTCGGAATAACCCACGCCAAGCCCGAAGGTGTCGCGCAGGGTGTCCATGGCGCGCAGGTTCACCTGGTTCAGCGGACAGGGGTATTCCGTGGTGCAGTGCAACAGGGTGACGCGTTCCCGCAGCAGGGACTGTGCCTGGGTATCTTCGAAGGCCGCGGCAAAGGCATCACGGCAAGGGGGGTCGTCAGTCTGCAGGAAACCAAAGGCAATCACCCCCAGGGCCTCACGGATTTCCGCCAGCGTGGCCATGCCGGTGGAAAGAATCATTGGCCGTTGTGCCTGGGCAATCTGCAGCAGCAGCGGGCCGTTGGTGAGTTCACCGGAGCCCAGCTTGAGGCGCGGCAACTTTAATTCTTCTAACAGAAAGTGGGCGCTTTGTGTATCGAAGGGCGAAGACAAAAATGTGATACCACGTTCTTCGCAACGGGCGAGCAGCGCGGGGTGATCCGCAAAGGGCAGGGCCAGCTGTTGCAACATGGCCAGTTGGGAGTCGTGGGCTGTGGTGTCGTTGCGAACTTGATACTCCGCCTGCGCGGCGTGCCGGCTGGCCAGGGCCTCGGGCACGAAGGTCTGGAATTTCACCGCATCGGCGCCGGCCTGGGCCGCGGCATCCACCAGCGCCAGAGCGCGCTGGAGGTCGCCATTGTGATTGACGCCGGCCTCGGCGATGACGGTGACCCTCGTCATTGGCGCCCCCGCAACAGCATGAAGGCCTCGGCGGCGTGATACCCGGATTGCGCGCCGCGCAGCCGGGCCTGGGCCTCCAGGGCGCCGCGGCTGCG
>DRKQ01000305.1 GCA_011051685.1 Gammaproteobacteria bacterium | reverse complement strand
CACAGCTCCACGGCCACCGCGTCGTAGTCGCCGGTCTCGATCAGTTCCTTGACCTTTTCCGCGCTGCTGCGTGAAACATGGGCCGTGCCCAACAGGGTGATGCGGCTGTCGCCGATCATCACCGTGGCCATGGGTTGTTCGCCCACCGTTTCCTGGTTTTCGTCTGAGCGTTTTTGTTCTGATTCTTTGTTCAATTATTTATCCATCATTCATTTATATCGTCATTCCGGCGAAGGCCGGAATGACGGAAATTTTGTAATTCGCGTTATCCACGCGCACCCATGCCTGTTAAAACCGGAAAGCTCACACACTCAGTCCTTAGTCCTTAGTCCTTAGTCCTTAGTCCTTAGTCCTTAGTCCTTAGTCCTTAGTCCTCAGCCCTTTGTCTCAAGCCCGCGACATAAATTTATTGCCGTCGGTGTTGATCTTGATCACCTCCCCCGTCTCGATATATTCCGGCACCTGTACCTCCAGTCCTGTTACCAGAGTGGCGGGCTTGGTGCGCCCGGTGGCCGTGGCACCCTTCAGCGCCGGGGCGGTGTCCCTGATTTCCAGGCTCACGGTCTGCGGCAGTTCGATGCCCAGCACGCGGTCGTCCACCAGCAGCACGTAAATACCTTCCATGCCATCCACCAGGTAGCCGATTTCTTCCTCCAGGTCTTCCTTGCCGAGGGTGTACTGGCTGTAGTCCTCAATATCCATGAAGGTGAACATGTCACCGTCCTGATACAGGAATTGCGCCTGACGCTTGATGAGATCCATCTCGGTGAAGGTGTCGTCGGCCTTGCAGCTTTCATCCAGTTTCTGGCCGGTCTGGGCATTCTTGAAACGGATTTTATAAATGGTTTGCGCACCACGGGATGACGGACTGCGGGACTCGATGGTCTTTACCACGTAGGGCGCGCCGTTGATCTCCACCACGCTGCCCCTTTTCAATTCACTGGCCTTTGGCATGTTGTTTCCTTTTTCTTTTAGTCATCTACTACCGGCATAGCCGGTAGTTTGAATCAAGCCCCCATAGGGGGCTATAAAAGCAAATTTTTTCCAGTCTCTACGCTTACGCCTATTGAATTATTTCTTCCGTCATTCCGGCGAAGGCAGGAATCCAGTCTGCTCGTATCTTGAAGCTACGCGGTGATAACTTTCTGGATGCCGGCCTTCGCCGGCATGACGCTAGTTTTATAATTCAGCTCTTACAAAATACCTGCAAAAAAACAGCTCTCACAGAGCCCTTTTACACAATAATGCTTACTCGGCAATGCCCTGGTTATTCACACCGGTAGAGCCGGTGGCTTCAGTCATAAAATGACGAAAAAGAAAATCACTCACGATACTCAATGCTGCAACTTTCCGTACAGCCGTTTATAAAGCCCGTCGTTCTGCAACAAGTCTTCATGACTCCCTTCCTCGATAATCCGTCCGCCATCGAACACCAGCACCCGCTCGGCCTGTTTCACCGCGCTCAGGCGATGGGCGATGATCAAGGTGGTGCGCTGATCCAGAAAATCGCGCAGGGCATCGTGCAGGCGCGCCTCGGTCTGGGCATCCAGCGCCGAGGTGGCCTCGTCGAGTATCACCACCTTGGGATCCGCCAATACCATGCGCGCAATGGCCAGGCGCTGGCGCTGTCCACCGGAAAGCCGAATACCCTGGGTGCCCACTATTGTATCCAATTCCTCCGGCATGGACTCCACAACCTCGCGCAACTGCGCCACGGTGAGTGCCTGCCACAATTGTGCGTCCGTAAATTCCAGCCCCAGGGACAGGTTCATGCGCACCGTGTCGTTGAACATGGCCGGATGCTGCAACACCGTGGCCACGTTCTCGCGCACCACATCCAGGCCGATCTCCGACACCGGCACCTCGTCGAAATACAACATCCCTTCCTGCGGCGCATACATGCCCAGTATCACCTGCACTAGTGTGGACTTGCCGCCGCCACTGGCCCCCACCAGAGCCACCTTTTCCCCGGCGCGCACGTGCAGGTTGACGTGGTCCAGCACCAGCGGGCTTTCCTCACCCTCTTTGGTTTTTGTGTGATAACGAAAACACAAATCCTCCACCCGCAGGCCCACGGTCTTTTTGCCGGCAAAGGGATTCTTCTTGTGCGGGTAACGGGGTTCCTGCTCCAGGCACAGCAGACGGTTAACGCGGGCCAACGCCGCCTTGGCGCCGAAGAAGGCATACTGAATATTCAATAATTCCTGCACCGGCGCCATCATGAACCACAGATAGCCGAATACCGCCATCATCTCGCCCACTGTCAGATTGGAGAACACCACCATCAACATGGTGATGGCGCGAAACACATCGAAGCCCAGCAGAAACACGCCAAAGGAAAAGCGCGAGGCGGCATCGCTCTTCCAGGAAAATGCCGCCGAATGGCTTTTGATATTACGCGCTTTATCGATCACATTACGCAGATAAAAGCCTTCGCGGTTGCTGGCGCGAATCTGTTGAATGGCGTCCAGGGTCTCGGTGAGCGCCTGCTGGAAAATCTCGAACGCCGCGTTTTCCTTTTTCTTCAGATGCTTGACCTTCTTGCCCAGCACCATGGTGAAATAGATCACCAGCGGGTTCATCAACAGGATAAACAGCGCCAGCTGCCAGTGCATCCACAACAACACCGCGGCGATGCCCACCACGGTCAGTGCGGAAATAATACTCTTGGCAATGGACTGACCGATGAATTCGTCGATGGCATTGAGGTCGGTAACGAAATGCGAGGCCACCGCGCCGCTGCCCAGGGTCTCGTATTCCGCCATGGAGATACGCTGCAGGCGCTGCAACAACGAGGCGCGAATGCGAAAGGTGATGTCCTTGGCAATGAGGGTAAACTCGCGCACCTGCCAGATGCTCATGGCCAGGGCGCCGACGCGCAGCAACACCGTCACCAGCAGGATAAACAAAACATACAACATCGGGCCATGCCAGCCTTGGGGAAACAAGCCATCCATCCACGCCACCAATACACCGGGTTGCTGCAACAGCACCTCGTCCACCAGCAGGGGAAACAACAGCGGGATGGGGATGCTCGCCAGCACGGAGATCACCGCGACGATGTTGGCAATGAGCAAGGCGCGCTTGTGCTCGCGGGCCACGTCGAAAATATACTTCCAGTTATATCCGGAAGGGGGAATATCCTCTTCGGCCGTTGCAAGAGCATGCTGGCTCATGGGCATTTCCACCCGGTTTTTCTTCTTTCCGTCATTCCGGCGCTTTGCGCCTGCCCCGGCATGTAGTAAGCCGGGGCCGGAATCCAGTCGAAGTGGATAAATTCTGGATTCCGGCCTGCGCCGGAATGACGATGGAGGGTTCCCTGCCCTGCATGACCATAAAAACTCATCAAAATATCACTGCCCGCGCAGGAACAGCTTGTCCAACTGATCCATGTTGAGTTGCACCCAGGTGGGTCGGCCGTGGTTGCACTGGCCGCTGCGCTCGGTGGTTTCCATGTCGCGCAGCAGGGCATTCATCTCCGGCAGGCTAAGCCGGCGATTGGCGCGCACCGAACCATGACAGGCCATGGTGCCCAGCAGTTCGTTGATGGCCTCGCGCAGCCGGCGGCTGGTGCCGTGGGTATTGAGATCGGCCAGCACGTCGCGCACCAGGCCTTCAATGTCCGCATCGCGCAGCAGGCTGGGCACCTGGCGCACCACGATGCTCTCCGGGCCGTTGGCCTCCACCGCGAAGCCCAGTTCCTCGAACACCTCGGCAAAGGCCGCCGGCAGTTTGGCCTCGGCCTCGCTGACATTGATGCTCAACGGCACCAGCAGCGGCTGCGACTTGACGCCCTCGCCCGCCAGCGCGGCCTTCATGCGCTCGTAGGTGATGCGCTCGTGGGCGGCATGCATATCCACCAGTACCAGGCCCTGCTGGTTCTCCGCGAGGATGTACACGCCATGCAACTGGGCAATGGCATAACCCAAAACAGGAATCTCTGCATCCTGCGCCGGTTCATTTTCCACCCCCGCCTCGGCCAGCGCCTGGTAGCCCTGCAATTGCTCCCGCACCGCCTGCGGGGAAACCCCGGACGATGCCGGTCGCGGATAGGCCAGCCCCGTCTGTTGCATGGGCTGCGCGGGCATGGATTGCGTGGGCAGTGCCGCAGCAGGATCGGCAAAGGCCTTCACGGATGATGTAGCAATGGGCTCTGTGGCTCCCGGTCGTGTTTCGGCCAGCGCCTGATGCAGGCTGCGGAAGATGAAATCGTGCACCGTGCGGCCCTCGCGAAAGCGTACCTCGTGCTTGGTGGGATGCACGTTGACATCCACCATGCTGGGGTCTAACTCCAAGTAGAGCACATAGGCGGGATGCCGGCCGTGGTACAGCACATCCTGGTAGGACTGGCGAATGGCGTGGGTCACCAGCTTGTCGCGCACCATGCGGCCGTTGACGAAGAAGTATTGCAGGTCGGCCTGGGAGCGGGAAAAGGTCGGCAGGCCCACCCAGCCCCACAGGCGCAGGCCCCCGGCCTGAAACTCGATCTGCAGGGTATGGTTGGCGAATTCCTTGCCGCAGACCTGGGCCACCCGCTGCAACTGCTCGGCCCGTTCGCTCACCGGCCGCCATTTTTGCACCACGCGCTGGTTGTGGCTGAGGCTGAGGGCCACGTCGAAACGACTCAGGGCGATGCGCTTGACCACCTTTTCCAGGTGGGAGAACTCGGTCTTTTCCGTGCGCAGAAACTTGCGCCGCGCCGGGGTGTTGAAGAACAGGTCGCGCACCTCGATGGTGGTTCCTTCGGGATGGGCAATGGGCTCCGGCTCGCTGATGTGGTCGCCACCGTCGCCGGTGACCCGCCAGCCGCTGTCGCTGCCCCGCGCCCGGGAGCGCAGCTCCAGGCGCGACACGGAACTGATACTGGGCAAGGCCTCGCCGCGAAAGCCCAGGCTGGCCACGCCTTCGAGGTCGTCGAAGCTGTGAATCTTGCTGGTGGCATGGCGGCTCAGGGCCAGGGCCAGGTCGTCCCGGGCGATGCCGCAGCCGTCGTCGCGCAGGCAGATGCGCCGGATACCGCCGCCCTCCACCTCCACGTCGATGGCCGTGGCCCCCGCATCCAGGCTGTTTTCAATGAGTTCCTTGACCACCGACGAGGGCCGCTCCACCACCTCGCCGGCGGCGATCTGGTTGGCAAGCTGGGTGGAAAGTCGTTGAATGCGGGGCAGGCGGGAGGCGTCACTCATGGCGCCTATTATAAAGGCAGGGGAAATAGAAAAGGGGCCAGAGAGAAGAAAAAGTCCCCCTCAAGCCTTGAGGAAAAATTACCAAAGGCTGCCACCCCTACCAAGGAGAGAGGGGGTTCCCTTTCCTCTTTTATCTTTTATCTTTTCCCCTTTCCTCTGCCCTCACAACACCGGAATCCGCAATACCTGCCCCACCCTGAGACGGCTGCTGCGCAGGCGGTTGGCGCTGCGCAGGGCCAGCTGGGTGACGCGGTAACGCTGGGCGATGCCGCTGAGGGTCTCGCCGGGCTTGATCACGTGGCGCTGCTCGCCCATGGCCAAGCGCGTGCCGGGCGGGGCATTTTGTGCAAAGTAGCGCCGCACGCCACGGAGCATGGCCTTGGCCAGTTTGTGCTGGTAATGCCTGTCACGCAGCTTGCGTTCTTCATGCCGGTTGGAGATGTAGCCCGTCTCCACCAGGATGGAGGGGATGTCCGGGGATTTCAGCACCGCAAAACCGGCCTGTTCCACGCGTTTCTTGTGCAGCCTGCCCACGCTACCCAGTTCGTGCAGCACCTTGCTGCCCACGTCCAGGCTGGCGGCGATGGTGGCGTTCTGCGACAGGTCCAGCAGCACGGAGCGCAGCAGGTCGTCCTTGTCGTCCAGGCTGACGCCGCCGATGAGGTCGGCATTGTTTTCACTCTCCGCCAGCCAGCGCGCCGCCTCACTGGTGGCGCCGTTCTGCGACAGCACGTATACCGAGGAACCCCTGGCCCGGCCGTTGCGGAAGGCATCGGCGTGGATGGAAATAAACAGGTCGGCCTGCAGCTCGCGGGCCTTCTGCATGCGCTTGCGCAGGCCCAGGTAATAGTCACCCTTGCGGATCATCACCGGGCGCATGCCCGGCTCTTTTTTGATGAGTTTTTCCAGTTGCCGGGCGATGGCCAGCACCACGTGTTTCTCGCGCGTCCCGCGGCGGCCGGAGGCCCCGGGGTCGTCCCCGCCGTGGCCGGCGTCGATGGCGATGATCACATCCCGCGGCGCGTGCTTACCCTGCGGGGTGCTGTGGCGGGCGACCTTTGGCTTGGCCCTGACCCGGGTGTCCTGCAGGTCGATCACCAGCCGGTGGCCGTATTGCTGGGTGGGTTTGAGCAGAAAACTCTTGGGCCGCACCTTGTCCTTGAGATCCAGCACCATGCGCAGGTCGTGCTGGTTGCGCTTGGCGCTGCGCAGCTTGCGCACCACGCTTTGGGAGAAATCCAGGCCGCGGGGCGCCCGCTGCAGGCGGGCGTTTTTCAGGTCGATGACCACCCGGTCGGGAGAGCGCAGGGTGAACACGGAATGCTCGATGGGGCCGCTGATGTCGAAGACCAGGCGGGTGTTCTCCGGGCCGGCCCACATGCGCACATCATTGACCGTGGCGGCCAGTGCGGCGACGGGAAGGCACAGGCCCAGCATGAGAAAACCGGCCACGCGCAACGCCCTTGCCCGCGCGCGCGAAGGCATGCTCGTCTGCCCGATCCTCCCTATTCCGATACGCATGTTTACCAATTGTGCAAACATTTTGCGGAAATGCAAGTTTTTTCTTTTATTACAGAAAGATAGGGAGAATTTCTATTCTTGATTGGAGATTAGCCGGGCAAGCGCTCAATGAAGCAGGAAAATATGTACGAAAATTAGACAGTTGCCAACCAGGCATGGCGCCCACCCGCCACCGGCGTCAGCAGCACTTCACGCCCCTCGCCGCCCTCGGCATAGCGGATGTGAATATGTACGTCCGCCGCCGGCAGCACGCCTTCGCCCCGCTCCGGCCATTCCACCAGGGCCAGGGCATCGGCGGCAAAATAGTCCCGCACCCCGAGAAACTCCAGCTCCTCCGGGTCGGCGAGCCGGTACAGATCAAAGTGATAGGCCATGGCCCCGCCGGGCAGCGCGTAGGGTTCCACCAGGGTGTAGGTGGGACTCTTGATGCGCCCGCTCACCCCCAGGCCCTGGAGAATGGCGCGGACCAGGGTGGTCTTGCCGGCGCCCAGCTCGCCGTGCAGGTAGATAATGCAGCCCCCTGCGGGCGGGGCCTGCAGCGCCCGGGCAAGGCGTGCGCCCAAGGCCTGCATGGCGGCCTCGTCGGGGGCGGTGAGGCGGATTGCTTTCGGTGTATTCACCCTTTTCAGCCCAACAGACACCGCATCACGGGAAACAGGTCCGAGGCCAGCAAGCCGCGCTGGCCGTCCCGGGCCGCCAGGTCCGCCGCGTGGGCATGCAGACACACCCCCTGCCTGGCCGCATCCGCCAAGCCGGCGCCCTGGGCCAGCAGCCCGGCGATTACCCCTGTCAGCACATCCCCCATGCCGCCGCTGGCCATGCCGGGATTGCCCTCGCTGCACAGGCCGATCGCCCCCGCCTCATCGACGATCACCGTGCCCGCCCCCTTGAGCACCACCACGCCACCGTATTTTTGCTGCAACGCGCTGGCGGCGGCGATGCGATCGGCCTGCACCTGCGCTACGCTCTGCCCCAGCAGACGGGCCGCCTCGCCGGGATGGGGTGTCAATATCCAGTTATGCCGTTGCAGGGGCTCGGCGGCCAGCAGGTTCAAGGCATCGGCATCCACCACCAGGGGTTGCTGACTGTCCAGCAGGGCGGAAAACAAGCGCCGTCCCCAGTCTGCCTGTCCCAGGCCCGGGCCCACCGCCAGCACCGTGGCGCGCTTGAGCAGCGGGCGCAGGGCCGCCACGGATTCCACGCCGTGGGCCATCAGCTCCGGCCGGGCCGCGCTGATCATGGCGGCGTGCCCTGCCCGGGTGGCCGCAGTCACCAGCCCCGCCCCGGTGCGCAGGGCCGCTTCCCCCGCCAGGCGCAGGGCGCCGGCCATGCCCTCATCGCCCCCCACCACCAGCACGTGACCAAAATCCCCCTTGTGCGCCGTGGGACGGCGCGGCGGCAGGGAGTACTGATCCCAGCTCAGCCGGCGGGCGGCGGGCGCCACGGACGCGAAGACCGCCGGCGGCACCCCGAGATCGGCAAAGGCAATCTCGCCACACAGTGCCGGCCCCTGCCCGGTGAACAGGCCCAGCTTCAAACCGATGAAGGTGACGCAGACCTGCGCCTGCACCGCCGCGCCAAGCATTTGCCCGGTGTCCGCGTGCAGACCGGAGGGAATATCCAGCGCCAGCACCTGGGCGCCGGCCTCGCGGGCCGCATTGATGGCCGCGATGGCCTGCCGCCAGACACCCGCCACCTCGCCGGCAAGACCGGTGCCCAGCAGGCCGTCCACCAACACCTCGCAGTCCCCCAGCCCGCTGCCGTCAAACGCCGTGATGCCCAGCCCCGCGGCCAGCAACTGCTCGCGGGCGGCGAGTGCATCGCCCCGGATCTTTTGTGCATCCCCCACCTGCCAGACCCGCACCGTGTAGCCCGCCTCAACGGCCAGCCGCGCGACGATAAAGCCATCGCCGCCGTTGTTGCCCACCCCGCACAACACCCCCAAGGAACGGGCCCGCGGCCAGCGGGTTTGCAAGCGGGCAAAGGCCGCCTGCCCGGCGCGTTCCATCAGGGTGATGCCGGGGATACCCTGCTCCTCGATGGCAAGGCGGTCCAGCTCGCGCACCTGGGCGGCGCGATAGAGCGGCAGAGGTAGGCTAAGCGAGCCATTGTCGGCAGCAGTGTTCATAGCCAAGCTACGCCCTTGTTTCATGACAGGTAGTGTTCAATGTCCATCGCACCATGAAACACGCCCAAAATGTAAATCTCTTTGGCGGATGCGAGTTCATAAGCGATGCGATAGTGGCCGTATACGATAGTGGCCGTAT
>DRKQ01000304.1 GCA_011051685.1 Gammaproteobacteria bacterium | reverse complement strand
CTACATCTACAAACCCAATGTCAACATGGTGGAAGAGATGGCCAACATGATTGCGGCCTCGCGCTCGTACCAGAGCAATGTGGAAGTGGCCAAGACATCCAAACAATTATTGATGCGCACCCTGAGTCTGGGCGAATAAGGCGGAGATGACGATGGCAAATGTGGACAACAATCTGACCTCTGTCCTCGGCGGACTGGGTCTGGGTGAAAAGTCGGTCAAGCAGAAGGCCCCGGATGAGTTGGGACAGAGTGAATTTCTGCAACTGATGATTGCCCAGCTGAACAACCAGGATCCCATGAAGCCGATGGAGAATGGCGATTTTATCGCTCAGATGGCGCAGTTCAGCGCCGTCACCGGCCTCACCGAGCTGAAGCAGTCCTTCGATGATCTGGCCGTGTCCCTGCAGTCCAACCAGGCATTGCAGGCCTCGTCGCTGGTGGGCCGCACGGTCATGGTGCCCTCGGGCGTCGGCACCCTGCCGCAGGGCGGGACCCTGTCCGGTGTGGTGGATCTGGGCTCATCGAGCAGCAATCTGACCATCACCATTCAGGACGCCAGTGGCCAGGTGATGCGCCGCCTGGAGCTGGGGCCGCAGCAAACGGGGGATGTGTATTTTAACTGGGACGGCATAACCGATAGTGGTGTGCAGGCCCAGGCAGGGCGTTATTACATCAGTGCCGAGACACAGACCGAAACGGGTAGTGAGGCGTTGGAAACCCTGGTAAGCGCCGCTGTCGACAGCGTCACCATGGGCAAGGGCGGACAGACCATGACACTGAATCTGGCCGATGGTAACACCGTCGATCTCGCCAGTGTGCGGTCAATCAAGTAAAAGATGAGGAGATAGATCATGCCATTTCGTATTGCATTGAGCGGGCTGAATGCCGCACAGACTGACCTTTCGATCACCGGCAACAACATCGCCAATGCCAGCACTACGGGCTTCAAACGCTCGCGTGCAGAGTTTGCCGATGTCTACGCCGTGGCCTTCGAGGGCATCAGTGACATCGCCACCGGCAACGGCGTCAGTGTCGCCGCCGTGTCGCAGAATTTCACCCAGGGCAATATCGATTTCACCGAGCGTAATCTCGATATCGCGGTGCGTGGCCAGGGCATGTTCGTACTCAACGATTCATCCGGCCAGTCATTCACCCGTGCCGGCGCCTTCCATGTCGATCGTGAAGGGTTCGTGGTCAATCAGGCGGCGCAGAAGTTGCAGATATTTCCCGCAGTGACCGGCGGCACCTTCAATACCGGTGTATTGACGGACCTGCAATTGTTGACCTCCGACGGCCCGCCCCAGGCGACCTCCTCGATCACCGCTAGTCTTAATCTGAGTTCCTCGGACTCACCGCCGGCAACGGTTCCCTTCGATCCGTTGGACGCCACCAGCTTCAACAGCTCGACCTCCACGGTGATTTATGATTCGCTGGGCACCTCGCACACCTCGACGCTGTATTACGTGAAAACCGCCGTCGATAACCAGTGGGATGCCTACCAATACATCGATGGCAACGTGGTTCCCAGTGGTGGCGCCTCGCCCATCACCATGACTTTTAATTCGGACGGCAGCATCAATGGGCCACTGAGCATCAATTATGATGCCGTGCCCTCGGGCACCGGCGCTGATCCCATTCAGGTCACCCTCGACTATGCCAACACCACCCAGTACGGCAGCCCCTTTGCCGTCAACGGCCTGTCGCAGAATGGTTTTACCACCGGCCGGCTGAGCGGTATCGATATCGACAGTGAAGGTGTGGTGTTCGCTCGTTTCACCAATGGCCAGGCGACGCCGCTGGGCAAGATTGCCCTGGCGAACTTCCCCAATGTGCAGGGGATGCGGCAGCTGGGCGATACCAACTGGGCGCAGACCTTCGAGTCTGGTGACTTGTTGTTAGGCGAGGCGAATACCGCCAGCTTCGGACTGGTGCAGTCCGGCGCCCTGGAAACCTCCAATGTCGACATCGCCGCAAGCCTGGTCAACCTGATAACCGCGCAGCGCAACTATCAGGCGAATGCACAGGTGATCAGCGCGGCCGACACCATTACCCAGACCATCATCAATATCTAGTAGTTGTTAGATAGTAACCAGGAAACGACACATGGATCGCATGCTTTACGTTGCCATGTCAGGCGCCAAGCAGACCGCACTGGCGCAGGCGGTTAATAGTAATAATCTGGCCAATGCCAATACCACAGGATTTCGTGAAGATCTGGCGGCCTTTCGTAGTATGCCCGTATTTGGTGCGGGTGCACCGACACGGGTCTATGCCATGACCGAGAACCCGGGTGTCAATCTTGAAAGCGGCGCCATCCAGGCCACCGGGCGTGATCTCGACATGGCGATCCAAGGCAAGGGCTGGATCGCCGTGCAGGCACCCGATGGGCAGGAGGCCTACACCCGTGCCGGCAATCTGCGCATTGAATCCGGTGGCCTTCTGGTTACAGGAAGCGGTTACCCGGTGATGGGTAACGGTGGGCCGATCGCGATTCCCCAGGCGGAATCCATAGAGATCGGCGTTGATGGAACTATCACCATCCGCAGCATTGGCGAGTTTGCCAATTCACTGACGGTGCTTGATCGCATCAAGCTGGTCAAACCGGACGGGGCGGAGCTGATCAAAGGCAAGGATGGCCTGATGCGCTTGAAGGATGGCTTTGAGGCCGATGCCGATGCCTCGGTACGGCTGGCCTCCGGGGCGCTGGAAACCAGCAACGTCAATACGGTGGATGCCATGGTCAACATGATTGCCCTGGCCCGCCAGTATGAGGCGCAGGTAAAAATGATGAAGGCGGCGGGCGAGATGGCCTCCAAGTCCAATGAACTGCTGAGCCTGACCTGAGCCACAGGTTGAAGAAAAATCTGAGAGGAAGCGACTAATGAATTCAGCACTATGGGTAGCAAAGACCGGCCTGGATGCGCAGCAGACGCGTCTGTCGGTGATTTCCAATAATCTGGCCAACGCCAACACCACCGCCTACAAACGCAGCCGGGCGGTGTTTGAGGATCTGCTGTATCAGAACGTGCGCCAGGTCGGCTCGCAGTCCACGGAAAACACCAAACTACCCTCCGGCCTGATGCTGGGCACCGGCGTGCGTACCGTGGCGACGGAAAAGAACCACAGCCAGGGCAACATGATTCAGACGGAAAACAATCTCGATATTGCGATTCAGGGGCGTGGCTATTTTCAGATCCTGCAGCCGGATGGTTCACTGGCCTACACCCGTGACGGTTCATTTCAGGTCAATGAAGTCGGAGAACTCGTTACCGCTGGCGGCTATCAGGTGGACCCGGCCATCACCATTCCCAACAATGCGCAGAGTATCGCCATTGGCTCGGATGGCGTGGTTTCCGTGATGTTGCCGGGCAGCGCAGCGCCGACGCAGATTGGCAACATCCAGCTGGCCGATTTCCAGAACCCCACCGGGCTGCAGCCTGAGGGTGAGAATCTATATAGTGAAACAGCCGCCAGCGGCTCGCCACAGAATGGCACGCCGGGCCTCAACGGCCTGGGCAGTGTGGTGCAGGGGGCGCTGGAATCCTCCAACGTCAATGCGGTAAAGGAAATGGTGGAGTTGATCGAAACCCAGCGCGCCTACGAGATGAACTCCAAGGCCATCTCCACGGCGGACCAGATGCTGCAATACCTGAACAACAACTTGTAACAATATTTGTAATAACCGCTGAAATGAAAAACGGGCCGAGGCCAACATGAACAACAATCCTTTCTTCGTCATGCTGCTGCTGGGCATCGCCTTGCTGTCGGCCGGTTGCGCCACCACGGTCCATGAGCCGGTCAGTGATCCGCGTTTCTCGGCCGTGCGCCCGGTGATGTCGATGCCCATCCCCATCAACGATGGCGCCATCTACAAGGCCGGCTTCGAGCGCACCTTGTTCAATGATCCCACCGCCCATCGTGTCGGCGACGTGCTGACCATCGTTTTGCAGGAAAGGACCAATGCCAGCAAAAAGGCCAGTACCTCCACCAAAAAGGATGCCAACATAGATCTTGAGGTGCCCACGGTGTTTGGCGCGCCGGTGCGTCATGCCGGCAAGGACATCCTCAGCGCCTCGGTGGCCGCCAAGCGTAATTTTGACGGTGAGGGTGACAGTACCCAGAGCAACAGCCTCACCGGCAGCATCACCGTGACCGTGGCCGAGGTCTACCCTAACGGCAATCTGTTTGTCAGAGGCGAGAAGCTTTTGACCCTCAATCAGGGTTCCGAGCATGTGCGAATCTCCGGCATTATTCGCCAAGTCGATATCCGCCCGGACAATACCGTCAGGTCATCGCAGGTGGCCGATGCACGCATCGTCTACGGTGGTCAGGGCGTGCTCGCTGAGGCCAATGGCAAGGGCTGGATGCAACGAGTATTCGATGGTCCGTGGTGGCCGTTCTAACGGGAGATAGTTTCATGCGAAGTAAGCTGAATGGTCGTGGCGTCCTGATTGCCGGTCTGATATTGGCCCTGGCGTGGGTGCCCGGGATGGTGCAGGCCGAGCGCATCAAGGATCTGGCGCAGATCGCCGGGGTGCGCAGCAACCAGCTGGTGGGCTATGGCCTGGTGGTGGGTCTGAGCGGTACCGGCGACCAGACCACGCAGACGCCGTTCACCCTGCAGAGCATGAAAAACATGCTCAACCAGTTCGGCATCAATGTGCCGCCCAACGTCAATCCACAGTTGAAAAATGTCGCCGCGGTGACCCTGCATGCGGAACTGCCGCCGTTCGCCAAGCCGGGGCAGACCATCGATGTCACCGTCTCGTCTATTGGCAACGCCAAGAGCCTGTTCGGTGGCAGCCTGTTGATGGCACCGCTGAAGGGTGCGGACGGCAAGGTCTATGCGCTGGCGCAGGGCAATCTGGTGGTGGGTGGTTTCGGCGTCGAGGCCGATG
Organism: Gammaproteobacteria bacterium; assembly: GCA_011051685.1. GTDB lineage: Bacteria > Pseudomonadota > Gammaproteobacteria > SZUA-152 > SZUA-152 > SZUA-152. The sequence continues at coordinate 366 of DRKQ01000304.1, read as the reverse complement.
GCTCCAGCATCACCGTGAATGTGCCCAATGTCGGCCGTATCCCCAACGGTGCGACGGTCGAGCGTAGCGTGGTATCGGCATTCGCTAACGGCAATTCGTTGATCTTCAATCTCAATACGCCCGACTTCACCACCGCCAATCGTATTTCCATGGCTATCAATCAGTCCATTGGGCCGGACACCGCCCATGCCCTGGATGGTGCTTCCGTGCGGGTCGCCGCACCCCGTGATATGGGGCAGCGGGTCGCTTTCATGTCGCTGTTGGAAAATATCGAAGTGGCGCCGGGCGAGTCGGCGGCGAAGATCGTCGTCAATTCACGCACCGGCACCATCATCATCGGCAAGAACGTGCGCGTCTCGCCGGTCG
>DRKQ01000303.1 GCA_011051685.1 Gammaproteobacteria bacterium | reverse complement strand
TGTGGCTATCAGTATGGCGAGCAGGGGATACAAAGTCATCGCCCTTTCCGATGTTCACGGTGGCGTTTTTTGCAAAAAGGGGATTGATGTCAGTCTTGCGCTCGCACATGTGCATGAAACCGGCGCACTATCAGGCTTGCCAAATACCGCCCCCGTCAGCAATGCCGAGCTGCTCGAACTCACCTGTGACATTCTGATTCCCGCTGCACTGGAAGCCACCATCACCTGCGACAACGCCGATGCCATCCAGGCCAAGCTGGTTGTGGAAGCCGCCAACATGCCACTGACTCACGGGGCAGATGAACGCTTACAACAACGGGGCATTGTCATCGTGCCGGATCTGTTGGCCAACGTGGGTGGGGTACTGGCTTCTTATTACGAGTGGGTACAGAACCTCCAGGAATTTCCGTGGGAGCGAGACCTGGTGTTGGATCGCCTGGAAAAACGGCTCACTTACACCTACGACACCGTGCACAATCTGGCCCGAGAGCAGCAGGTGGACATACGCCGTGCGGCCTATGAGTTGGCGATCAAGCGGGTAGAGCGGGCAGTTCGGCTGCGGGGATTTTGAAGGGTATAACATGCCATTAAAAAAAAACAAAAACAGTAAGTCACGTGGAAGAATCTGGCGCCGTTTTCTTGATGGCATGCCGGAATATCTGGCGCGTCACTATTGGTGGGCTTATCTATGGCCAGCGGGCGTCTGGTTTTTCGATCATCAGCCGATTATCAATGCCATTCTTTTCGGACAGTACCGCAAGCTCTCTCAACAAACGCTAAGCGACTGCATGAATAACCGGCCGGAGGGGCGGTTTTTGCAGCTCACCTGTGCTTATGGAAGTATGACGCCCTCTCTGCTCAAGGCAATGGACGATGAGCTCTACCTCATGGATGTGGCTGCCATACAGTTAGCCGCAGCCCGCGGAAAACTGGCAGATGCGGAGCAAAAGCGTCTGCTTTGTGCGCGAATGAATGCAGAGTGTCTTGCCTATGGCGACGAGGTATTCGCCACGGTTCTGATCTTTTTTCTATTGCACGAACTTCCGCCTGATGCGCGTGAACGCAGCATTAGTGAGGCCATACGGGTACTCCGGCCTGGTGGGCGTTTTGTGATTACCGAGTATGGAGCCTGTCCTAAAAAACACCTGTTGTGGCGATGGCGGCCCATACGCAGGGTATTGCAGTGGTTGGAACCATTTTTAGAAGGTTTTTGGCAAGTGGATCTGGCGGCAATGCTGGATAAACATGCACGAAGACAGGGCAGGGTGATCCGACAGGTGGAAGAGTTTCACTGCTTCTCCAGTTTCTATCGTGTCTGTATTTTTGAATTAGACAAATCAACGTTATAAAACAACAGCCGGAATATAAGTAATGGATCAAAATCATCACGCAGAAATTTGCCCGGCCACCCGGCCTCGCCGTTTTTATGATTGCACCCTTAACGAAAAGCTGCTCTATAGCTCATTTCTATTGCTGGCAGGGCTCGCCTACCTGATGGCCCTGGCCTATCTCTATACCAGCTTTGACAATATCGACGGCAAACCGGGGCTGTCGGTGGAAGATATCGCCGAGAATTACTATGGCAACCGTAGTGGCACACGGCTGGAATCGGCGATACGCGGACCCATGGCCGGTTACATTGAGACTGAGCAGCGCAGCCATATTGTAAAGTGGTTGAAATCCGGCGCACCGAAACAAGCGTTCGCACGTACGGTTCAGCCGATTCTCAACGAACGTTGCGTGAAATGCCACAGTGCTAAATCGGGGCTGGATATCCCTGACTTCACCAGCTATGAAGGTGTCAAACAGGTCGCCAATGTGGATACCGGCGTCTCGCTTCACAGCCTGATGAAGGTGTCGCACATTCATCTGTTCGGCATTGGCCTGGTTGCGTTGGGTATTGGTCTTATATTTCGTTTCGCCCTGCTGCCTTCCTGGCTCCAACACACGCTGACGTTGTTGCCGTTTGTCGCTATTTTCACCGATATTGCCGCCTGGTTTTTGACCAAGTGGGATCCGGTCTATGCCTACACCATCATCATCGCCGGCGGTTTGTTGGGATTGTCGTGGGCGCTGCAGATCCTTATTTCGCTCTACCAGATTTGGTTTTTACGTTGCAAAGCGGCGTCTGGAAGTGAAGATCATGCGTAATGAAAGAGAGGCCGTAAGGCCCTGTTTCCATGAGATTCGCTTTCACGGTCGCGGGGGCCAGGGTGTCGTTTCCGCAGCCGCATTGCTGGCCTTGGCGGCCTTTGAGGATGGTTATGAGAGTCAGGCGTTTCCCAAGTTTGGATCTGAGCGGCGTGGCGCACCGGTGGAGGCCTATGTGCGTATCAGCCGCAAAGCGATTCGTAGTCATAACCAGATATATACGCCAGATGCAGTAGTGATTCAGGATGCCGGCCTGCTGCGATCAGAACCGCTGCTGCGGGGTTTGAAAAGCGGCGGCCTGGTCATCTTGAACAGTGAGCGACGAGCTGATGGCGGTAACGACGAAGACAGAAACCTGCGCTGGCTTTACATTCCCGCCAGCCGCATCGGTGAACGCTGCCTGGGGCAACCCCTGCCCAATACGGCCTTGCTCGGCGCCCTGGTGGCGGCTAGTGGTTGGGTGAAACTGGCCACATTGGAGCAGGTGGTTGCAAGCCATCTGGCCGGCAAGGGCGAAGAGGTGGTAAAGGCCAATATCAACGCCGTTCGAGAAGGCCATCGTTTCGCCTTGCAAGAAGAGGAAGTGGACTCATGAGAAAACTGTTGGAAGGCTCCCATGCGGTTGCCGAGGCGGTACGTCTGTGCCGGCCGCAGGTGGTGGCTGCTTACCCCATTACCCCTCAGACCCACATTATCGAACGTTTGGCGCAGCAAGTGGCCGACGGCGAGCTGGCGGCGGAATTTATCAGTGCCGAGAGTGAGTTCGGCGCCGCCTCACTGGTACTGGGGGCTGTTGCCGCAGGGGCGCAGGCCTTTACCGCCACCGCCTCGCAAGGGCTGCTGCTGATGACGGAAGTGCTCTATAACATCGCCGGTATGCGATTGCCCGTGGTGATGGTCTGCGCCAACCGGGCGCTTGGTGCGCCTATCAATATCTTTTGTGACCATCAGGACAGCATGGCGCTACGCGATGCCGGCTGGATTCAGATCTACGTGGAAAGCAACCAGGAAGCCGTGGACAGTCTGATCCAGGCCTACCGCCTTGCCGAAACCTGCGAACTACCGGTCATGATCTGTATGGATGGCTTCCTGCTCACGCATACCTTTGAGCCTGTGACATTACCGACGCAATCGGCAGTGGATGAGTACCTGCCTGCCTTTCGATTCAGCAGAACCCTTGACCCCGCCCGACCCATGACGCTGGGCGGTGGCAGCGAAGCGGATAACTATCAGGAGTACCGTGTCGCCCAGCAGGAGGCGATGGAGAACGCCGAGACGGTCATTGAAGCATTTGATGCGGAGTTCAGTGAGCAGTTCGGCCGTAGCTATGGCGGTTTGCTGCAGGGCTATCGCCTCGACGGGGCGCAGACGGTGTTACTGGGGCTGGGCTCACTGATGGGCACGGTACGTGATGTGGTGGACACACTGCGTGATGAAGGGGAGGCGGTGGGTGCCTTGCGCCTGCGCTGTTTTCGTCCCTTTCCCGCGCAAAGCCTGGTGCAGTCCCTGAGCACTGCGCAACGGATCATCGTGCTGGAGAAGGCCTTTAGCGTTGGTGCCGGTGGTATGGTTGCCGCTGAGGTGCGCGCTGCGTTACAGCAGGCGGGCATCATGACGCCGGTGGAAAGTGTGATCGGTGGTTTGGGCGGGCGCGACCTGACCGCGGATGTGATCCAGGCAATCTTTCAAGGTACGACAACAGAACCCTTTAGGGTGGGGCGTTTTGCGCCAGATCCTGTTGAGGAAGGAGGCGTGGGTCATGGATAAACGGGATGCTTTTCGCCACAACGTACTGACCTCGGGGCATCGCGCCTGCTCCGGTTGCGGTGAGGCCATGGCGGCGCGCATGGTTACCGACCTGATCGGCCCGGATGCCATCTATATCAATGCCACCGGCTGTCTGCAGGTGTTTACCACGCATAACCAGCAGACAGCGTGGCAGGCGCCGTGGATTCATTCAGTATTTGCCAATGCGGCAGCCGTGGCCGCCGGTGTCGAGGCCGCCATGCGCGCCAGGGGAAAAGAGATGCCGGTGGTGGTGCAGGCGGGGGACGGTGGCACCTTTGATATCGGCTTGCAATGCCTCTCCGGCATGATCGAGCGCGGCCACGATGTGCTGTTTGTCTGTTACGACAACGAGGCCTATATGAATACCGGGGTGCAGCGTTCCAGCTCGACACCCCATGGTGTGCGCACCACCACCTCGCCACCGGGACGCCTCAGCCAGGGCAAGCACCATCTGAAAAAAGATGTGATTTCCATCATCGCCGCCCACCATTTGCCCTATGCGGCCACCGCGACCATCGCCTATTTTCCCGATCTGAAGGCCAAGGTGGAAAAGGCGCTGGGCATTAAAGGGCCGCGTTTTCTGCATGTGCTATCGCCTTGCCCGCTGGGCTGGGCGCATGACAGCGCCCTGTCCGTGACGGTTTCCCGTCTGGCGGTGGAGACCGGACTGTTCCCATTGCTGGAGTTGGAACACGGTGATCTCACCGGGGTAATGCGTCTGGCAGAGCAAAAACCGGTGCAGGAATATCTGCGCTTGCAAGGGCGCTTCAAGCACCTGTTCAACACCAAGCAGGGGATGGAAGAGGTCCGCCACCTACAGGCCCTGGCCGATGCCCACATTCGCCACTATGGCCTGCTTGAAGCTGATACGGAATGGGATACGCGGCGTGCAATGCACAGCGCACGCCACGGCCGTGGAGGATACGCCCAGGTGACTGTTTCCGCACCGCGGGAGGTGAAAAATGGCGGCTAAACTCGCTTTTGAACCGGGCAGCAGCACCGCCTATCACACGGGAGACTGGCGCAGCCAGCGGCCCTTCTATCACGACAAATGGCCACCCTGCGGCCAGACCTGCCCCGCCAGCGAAGATATCCAGGCCTGGTTGGCATTGGCCAGTGACCACCAGTGGGAGGCGGCATGGCACAAGCTGGTGGCGCGCAACCCCTTTCCGGCAACCATGGGCCGGGTCTGTTATCACCCCTGCGAATCGGCCTGTAATCGCAAGCACCTGGATAGCGCCGTAAACATCCATGCCATGGAGCGACATCTGGGTGACATGGCCCTGGCGCATGGCTGGGCCCATCAGCCGCTGACGCCGGGCCGACAGACTCAACGTGTAGCGGTCGTGGGTGCCGGGCCGGCGGGCCTATCCTGCGCCTTTCAACTGGCGCGGCGCGGCTATCCGGTGACGATCTTTGATGCCGCCACGGAAGCCGGCGGCACGCTGCGCAGCGGTATTCCCGATTACCGCTTGCCCAAGTCCGTATTGGCGCGGGAGATTGGGGCGATTCTGGCGTTGGGTATCACCTTGAAACTCAATACGCGGATCGGTGAGGCGATCTGTGCGGAAACCCTGCGTGAAGAGTTCGATGCTGTTTTTCTCGCCATTGGTGCACAACGGCCGCGTCTTTATCCGGGTGACTCATCACAACACAGCGTGATGAGCGGTATCGATTTTCTGCATCGCATCAACCAGGGTGAACGTCCGGCCTTGCCCAAGCAGGTGGCGGTGATCGGCGGTGGCAATACGGCCATCGACGTGGCACGTTGTGCGCGTCGTCTGGGCGCAGAGGTGACGGTGGTCTGCGCCCAGAATCCGCATGGTACTCAGTTGGGGCAACCGGGTGCGGAAATACCTTCTTCTCAGCAGGAGATACGCCAGGCCGAGGCGGAGGGGATACGGATACGCTATCGCACCGGTGTGCGTCGTTTGGTACGCAGCGGCCAACACCTGTCGGGCCTGGAGGTGGCCCGCGTTGACCAAGTGCACGACCGGCACGGTAATTTTGATCCCAAATTGTTTGAGGGCACCGAAGAATTTCTGCCCGCCGGCCTGGCCATCTTTGCTATTGGCCAGGAGGTGGACTGGAGCGGCCTGGAATCCCTGACTCAGGCGCCCGGCGTTGTACTCGGCGGTGATGCCGCCGGAGAGCACCGGTTCGCCGTGACCGCTGTCGGCAGCGGCTATCAAGGGGCGATGTCCATTATCGCCTTTCTGACCGGCATACCCCCGCTGCGTGAACATCATGAGAAAGCGGAAATCACCTTCAAGGCGCTGAACCTGGATTACTATCCAAAGCAGGCTCGTCGCGGAAGCGAGACCGCCCAGCAGCGCATCGATGGCTTCGATGAACTCGTTACAGGCCTGGCTGACAACGACGCCGAAGAGGAAGCAGACCGTTGCCTGAGTTGCGGTGTCTGTTTCAAGTGCGACAACTGCTGGCATTTCTGCCCCGATGCGGCGGTGATCAAAAAGGCCGACGGCTATGAGATCGATTACGATTATTGTAAAGGGTGCGGCATCTGCGCCCAGGAATGCCCTTGCGGGCATATTGACATGGAACGGCTGACCGCCTGATCCAGAGGAGCATGCCATGAAAAAAATCACCATTATCGGCCCTGGCCGGGTCGGGGAGTCCGCCGCCCAGATCATCGCCAAGACAGAGCTTTGCCGCGAGCTGTACCTGCTGGGACGGCATCAGGGAAAGGCGAAAGGCATCGCGCTCGATATTCAGGAGTCGGCGCCGCTGTTTCGATTTGACACCTGCGTCGACGGTGGGGCGGATCCGGCCGCCATGCTGGATTCGGACCTGGTGATCTTCACCGCCGGCCTGCCAAGAAAACCGGGCATGTCACGCAGCGACCTGGTGGACGCCAATCTGGAGGTCTTGCACGGCGCGCTAGATAGCGTTATGCGCTATGCGCCCAATGCCTTGCTGCTGATCGTTACCAACCCGGTGGATGTGTTGACCTATCACGCCTGGCGCCAGACCGGCTGGGGGCGGCACCGTGTGTTTGGACTGTCCGGCGTATTGGACAGTGCCCGCATGGCGAGCTTCATTGCCCGTGAAACCGGCTTTTCCGTCAAGGACA
>DRKQ01000302.1 GCA_011051685.1 Gammaproteobacteria bacterium | reverse complement strand
TTTCCAGATGACTGAATTCCCGGCCCAGCAATATTTGTAACTCAAAGCGGTTGGGTTTGATCAAAAAGGGATGCGCCGCAATGGCCTCACGGAGCGCCTCATCGTGGGAATCCACAATGGCCCGGCCACCCTGTTGGTGAATGCGCTGAACCAGGCTGGCATATAAATCCACGGGCAGTTCCTGTTGCAGGCTGCCGGTGAGCACGCCGAACCCACCGGCACTGTGTTCAACAAAACGATTCAACAACAAATTTAATTGTGAAGGAGGAATGGATGGACCGATACCACTGACTTCGTATTGCACCGGTGGCTCACGTTCGATAAAGGTGCCATTGATACGGGTCTCACCTTCAACCTCTTCACAGTCTACATGATCCAGTTGATCCGCCAGCAATTGTTTGAGCAACTGACCGATTTGCCCGGCAATCACACAATAATTATGCGCCGATGTTTGTAACCGTTTGAGCGCACGACCGACGTTGATACCGTTACCGCCAGGATCGAAGCGGGTGGAGGTGGCATGCACTTTTTGATCCGCAATCAGTTGTGGAATCTCATAGGTCATATCCACCGCCGGATTAGGCGACAATACGGCGATGGGTTGAGACTGTCCTTTGAGTATTTCCATGTCTAATGCACTACCCCGTGAAGAAAAAACCACTTATATTTCATTCTATTCGTTACCTTGCTACACTAACCATGAGTGTTGTCTCGTGGGTTTATTGCCCCGGTTGAGGATCAAACCGGAATCGCAGTCTTAGACACTCAAAGTCAAAAGTCCAATACCGTAAAATCCCAAAAGGGGTGACACATGTTTCTCGGCATAATCTTTATCTGGTTAGTCACCGCCTTTGGTCTCTGGGTAGTGACAAAACTGGTGCCCGGGGTACGGGCTCGCTCCAGTGCCGGTCTGTTATGGGCAGCCCTGGTTCTTGGGCTGGTCAACGCCTTTATTCGTCCCGTACTGTGGGTGCTGACCCTGCCTCTTACTGTGTTCACCTTCGGCCTGTTTGCCCTGGTGGTGAACGCCTTCACTTTATGGCTTACCGCCGCCATGGTGAGAGACTTCGAGATAGATAATTTTGCCAGCGCCTTTCTTGGTGCGATTATCATGGCCTTGCTGGGACTGCTTGGTTTTATCCTTTTCAGCTGGCTCATGATGGGTGAGGTGCACTGGATGTATTATCGGGGCGCCGGGCCAATGGTGCCCGTTTGAAGGAGATCAACGCCGGCTCCCCTTCTACGCTGCAGGGAATACACATCGACCCGCCTCCCCCAGCGTCATCCTGTACTTCAGGCATCAAGCATGTTTTGCCAGCTTCCTGATTGTCGGGATATATTCATAAGTATGGCCGACCGCGAATTATTCAAGTTACCGAAAAATCCTCCTGCGCTGACTGAACAACAGCTCGGCGGCCACCACGCAGACATAAAACAATCCCAGCCAGGCCAGGGTAGGTGACTCGTCCCGCCAGAGATGAATCATCAGCGCAAGCCATGACCCCAGGGAAAGCAGCATACCGGCCACAGGCACCCAGGCGCGGATGACAATACGTGCTCGCAGGCGCCAGGCACACAGGTTGATTACGGCAAAGATCAACAAAAAGGTGGAACTGGCGAAGGAGGAGATAATCGTCAGATCGGCACTGTTGACGAAGATCAGGGTAATGAAACTGATCACCAGCAGGCTGACCCAGGGGATATTATTCTGCTGCCTGCGAAAGCCAAAGGCTACCGGTAATTGTTTGGCCCGAGCCATCTCCGCCCCCAGGCGGGCGGTGCCGAACAGGGTGGCATTGATGGCCGATGCAGTGGAAAACAGCGCCGCCAGGCCAATGAGCACAAAGCCTGCCTCGCCAAGAAAGGGTTTTGCTGCGGCCGCCAGGGCGTATTCACCGTAGCGCTTGATCTCTCCCGCAGTCAGGTTGCCCACCGCCACCAGCGACACCAGCACGTAGATGGCGATGGTGATACCGATGGACCAGAGGATGCCGCGGGTCAGGTTACGCTGCGGGTCCTGCATGTCGTTGATGGCATTGGGAATCAGCTCAAAGCCCTCGTAGGCCACGAAGATCAGCGCCGCGCCCATGAGTACCCCCCAATGCCCCTGGTTGAACACCGGCAGCACATGGTCGGGCTTGATATACATCAGGCCGATGGCCGCAAACAGGAACAGGATCAGCACCTTGATGGTGACGATCACCAACTCTGCGGTGCCCGTCTCCTTTACACCATAGAGATTGATGCCAAGAAACACCAACACCACCAACGACTCCAGCAGGTGATGCATGGATCCCTGCGGCCCTGCCCCATCCCCCAGCAGGGCAGCACCATAGACGCCAAAGGTGTAGGCATACAGCCCCAGGGTGCCGATATAGCCCACCAGCAACAGCCAGCCGCCGATACCCGCGAGGTTGCCGCGGCCGAAGGCCTGTTCCAGATAGGTGAAGCTGCCGCCGTCGGAACGAAAGCTCAGGCCCAGACGGGCGTAGCTCCAGCCGGTGAGCAGAGCAATCACCCCGCCGAGGGCGAAGGCAATGGGCGCGGCATGACCACTCTGGGCAATGGCCAGCCCCAGCACGGAAAAGATGCCGCCCCCCACCATGGCGCCCACGCCCATGGCGATGACCTGCTTGAGATCCAGCTTGGCGGACGATGCCACGGTGTTGCTCATGGCACGCGGCCAGTTGACTGGACAGGGTTCATGCCGAGGCGGTGGATGAAGATTGCACTTCGCCGATCAGGGCCTCCACCTCTTCACCCGTCATCACCTCTCTTTCCTCCAGCCGGGCGGCCAGGGCGTCCAGCACAGCGCGCTTCTCGGTAAGGATCTTCATGGCCCGTTCCCGGCCTTCCTCCACCAGGGCCTTGACCTCGGTATCGATGAGCCGCGCAGTCTCCTCACTGTAATTGCGTTCCTCCGTGCTCTGTCCCAGGAACTGCAACTGCTGCCGGTGTCCCCAGGTCAGGGGTCCCAGCTTGTCGCTCATGCCCAGTTGGGTGACCATGCTGCGGGCGATCTCCGAGGCGCGCTCCAGGTCGTTGGAGGCGCCACTGGAGACATCGCCAAAGATGATTTCCTCGGAGACGCGCCCCCCCAGCAGGATGGCGATCTGGTCCCGCAACTCATTCTTGGTGGAGAGGAACTTTTCATCCACCGGTAGCTGCAGGGTATAACCCAGGGCCGCCACACCCCGGGGGATGATGGACACCTTGTGCACCGGTTCGCCGGTGGGTACGGTCACGGCCACCAGGGTATGGCCGGACTCATGAAAGGCCACGCGACGCTTCTCGTCCGCATTGAGGCCGCGATTTTTTTTCTCCGGCCCGGCGATGACCCGGTCGATGGCTGCCTCGAAATCCGCCATAGTGATGGCCTTGTGCTCGTAACGCACGGCGAGGATGGCCGCCTCGTTGGCGATATTGGCCAGATCCGCACCCACAAAGCCAGGTGTGCGCTGCGCCACCACGTGCAGATCTACATCGTCCGCCAGGGTCATGTTTTTGGTGTGCAGTTCGAGGATGGCCACCCGCGCCTCCAGGTCCGGCTTGTCCACCACAATCTGTCGGTCGAATCGTCCGGCGCGCAGCAGGGCCTTGTCGAGGATCTCCGGCCGGTTGGTGGCGGCCATCACCACCACCCCTACCGAGGGATCGAATCCATCCATCTCGGTAAGTAGTTGGTTGAGGGTCTGCTCACGTTCATCGTGCCCCCCCGTGGCAATGGGTGCCACACCCCGGGCACCGCCGATGGCATCCAACTCATCAATAAAGATAATACACGGGGCCTTTTGCCGTGCCTGCTCGAATAACTCACGCACCCGTGCAGCGCCCATGCCCACAAACATCTCGATGAACTCGGAACCGCTGATATTGAAAAACGGCACCTTGGCCTCTCCGGCCACGGCCCGGGCCAGCAGAGTCTTACCGGTACCGGGTGGACCCACCAGCAGAACTCCCTTGGGGGCATGGCCGCCGAGGCGCTGGATGGTGCTGGGGTCACGCAGGAATTTTATGGTTTCATCCAGTTCGGTCTTGGCCTCTTCCTGACCGGCGACGTCATCGAAAGTGACCTTTACGTCCCCTTCGGGATGAATGTGAATGCGGTTGCCGAGATTGAGAAACCCCTTGCTGGCGCCGGACATGCGCTTGGCAAACCAGCCCCACAGCAAAAACAGGAAACCAAAGGGTAATACCCAGCTGAAAAAGAAATCACTCAGCCAGTTGTTGGTGTGGCGCACCGTGAATTTCACACCCTTTTGCTCGAGCAGCTTGGCGAGATCCTCGTCCCACAGGGGAATGGTATAAAAACGACGGGGTTTATTGGTTGCAGGATCCGTATCTGTCAGAGTGCCCGTGATCAGCTTTTGGGTGACCACGGCTTCCTTGATTTTCCCCTTGTCCACGTATTGCAGAAATTCACTGTAGGGGATCTCTGCGGACCGTGTCTGCTCCGCGCCCTCCCACATATAAAGTGAGATGATAATGAACAGCAGATACACCCATAGTACCGAACCGGGACGTTGCCAATAACTGCCACCAGGCTTACTGTCTGGCGGCTTGTTGATTTCAATCTCGGGTTTTTTCGGTGTCGTATCGAAATCGCTCTTTGCCATGGGTGCTATGCTCCTTGGTATTGATATCCACTTGATGTTGAATATTCGTAAGCCTATCTCATGCCACAGTTCAAAGCACCACTATTCAAAACACCACGCTATACCCTATGATGCCTAACAGAAAGTTGGAAAACTGATGGCTGTCGCTGATGCCTGTCAAAACGGAACAAAATTCACTGCCCCGCAGTCTTTGCTACACAGGCCTTGTGTATGGCGTTGCCTCAATCTGTTTTCAAGTAAGCATCAGCCGATAAATGTACATTCTTTGCCGATAAACAAGCTTAATCAAAAGGAGAATAACCATGCGTGATTACAGTAATTTTCCCGTATTACAATGGGAAGGCCCCCTCAGCACCAAGAAGGCTATCGCCCAGGTTCACCATGAAGAACCGGTCATCCTGCAAATGCCCGAAGACTTCTCTCTTGGCATCGATGCCAGCGCCTGCGATTGCAAGAGTGACGATAATCCGGCGCATCACGTCGACTGCCATGCCGCCGACACCCTCAAGGTCCTGGCCGAGGAAAATAACGAGCCCTCGCTGGCAGAACTGGCCGACATTGCCCACGAGGCCGCACAGGTGGTGGATATTCAAACCGATACGCGGCGCATTATCATTCACGACTGAAGAAGCCCGGCACATACCGTCATTTGTTTGAAACATCCCTGCAATACATTGTGGTTGCGATTGAAATAGTTGGGATTGAAATACGCCCCAACCACCCCAAACCTTAGTGGTATCGAGAAAAATGATGCCGATGGAATATTCTCATTTTGTTTTATCTTTTGTTTCATCTCCTCGTTTTCAAAATGACCACGAACAGCTTCAGGGGCTAAAACATGCAAACGCATTACGATGTATTGGTCATCGGTGGTGGACCGGGAGGAACCCCCGCGGCCATGGCCCTGGCCCAGGCAGGGAAACGGGTCCTGCTGGTGGAACGGGGCGCCGGCCTGGGAGGTACCTGCCTGTTTGAAGGCTGCATTCCTTCAAAGATCTTTCGTGAGTCTGCACGGCGTTTGCGCGAGCTGCGTGAGGCCGCCGATTTCGGCCTGTGCCTGCCCACAAAGGATGTATGCCTCGACTGGTTAGCCATTCAGCAACGCAAGCGCAACATCCTGCAAAAACGCAGCCAGGCTGCCATCGCCAGGGTGGAAAAGATTCCCTCACTGGATTTTATCCGGGGCGAGGCCCGTTTTCTGGGCCCGCGTGAGGTTGAGATTGTGCCCGCCGAAGGGGATTCCTGTTCCGTTCAGTTTGAACAGGCCATAATCGCCACCGGCTCGGTGCCCTTTCGCCCCCCTATTCCCGGCAGTGAACACGAGCGTGTACTGGACAGCGAGGCCATACTCAATATCGACCACATCCCCGATGAGCTGGTGATCATCGGCGGTGGCCCCATCGGGGTGGAACTGGGGCAGATCTTTCATACCTTTGGCAGCAAGGTCATATTGCTGGAGGCCGGGCCGCGAATCCTTGGCCCGGTGGATGACGAGCTGGCCGGGCAGCTGCAACAGCAGATGACGGCCGATGGCATCGAGATTTACATGGACTGCAAGGTGGAGCGCATTGTCCATTCGGGGCAGAGCGTCTATGTGGAATACTGCCCTGCCAATGGCGAGAAACAACACCAGTTCGCCGACACCGTGCTGGTGGCCACCGGGCGCCGGCCCAATGTGGCGGGACTGGGACTGGAAAACACCGCGATCGACCATGATACAAAAGGCATTCGCGTGGATGACACCCTGCAAACCAGTGAGCCGGGTATTTACGCCGTGGGCGATGTCATCGGCCAACCCATGTTTGCCCACTGGGCCACTGCGCAAAGCCTGGCCCTGGCACGCCATCTCCTGCAGCAGCACGTAAAATTCCCCACACCGGCAAGCAATACCGCGGTCATCTTCAGCCACCCGGAGATCGGCATTGCAGGCCTAGACGAATCCCAGGCCAATACGGCAGGCCTGACCGTTGACGTGGCCCGCTATGATTACCGTGGCGATGCGCGGGCCCAGATCAGTGGCCACGCGGACGGGATATTGAAAATAGTCTACGAGCGCGATACTCACAAGATCGTCGGCATCCACGTCGCCGTTGACAATGCCACCACATTAATGGGAGAGGCCGCACTCATCATCCGCAGCGGTCTGACCCTGGAAGCCCTGGCCGCCGCCATCCATCCCCACCCCACGCTCAGCGAATCCTTTGCCCTGGCGGCCCGGGCGGCACTGGCACAAGCCCTGTTGCAAAAACACTGAACGGTTATCAGGAGAGAATACCATGTCTAACTACATTCGTTGGTTCAAGGAGATCGGTATCGAGGATGTCCCCCTGGTGGGCGGCAAGAACGCCTCACTGGGGGAAATGTACCGTGAACTGTCACCACAAGGCATCAAGGTGCCCAACGGTTTTGCCGTTACCGCCGAGGCCTACCGCGATGGACTCAGCCAGGCCGGCGCATGGGATGAACTGAAGGCAATCATGGATGGGCTCGATCCCGATGACGTGGATGACCTCGCCAGACGCGGTGCCAAGGCCCGGGCCATTATTTATGGCGCGCCGTTGGTGGATTCCCTGGCCGAACAGATTATCGACGCCTACGCCCAACTACAGCAGGAGTATGGCGACGACCTAAGCCTGGCGGTACGCTCCTCGGCCACCGCCGAGGACCTTCCCACTGCCAGCTTTGCCGGACAACAGGAAACTTACCTCAATATCAGTGGTAACGAACATTTGCTGGATGCCTGCCGGCGTTGTTTCGCCTCGCTGTTCACCGATCGTGCCATTCACTATCGCATCGATAACGGCTTCGACCACTTCAAGGTGGCATTGTCCATCGGCATCATGAAAATGGTGCGCTCGGACCTGGATGCCAGCGGTGTAATGTTTTCCCTGGACACGGAAACCGGGTTTCGTGATGTGGTGTTCATCACCGGCGCCTATGGTCTTGGTGAAAACGTAGTGCAAGGCGCGGTGGAGCCCGATGAATTCTACGTGCACAAACCCACCTTCGAAACGGGACATCGCGCCGTGTTGCGCCGTCATCTTGGCAGCAAGAAAATCAAGATGATTTACGCCACCGGCGAGTCACGGGCCATGACCAAAAACGTGCCCGTGCCCGAAACAGACCGTCAGCGTTACTGCCTTAGCGACGACGATGTACTCACCCTGGCGGATTACGCCATCAAGGTGGAAAAACACTACAGTGAAAAGGCCGGCGAACATCGGCCCATGGACATGGAATGGGCCAGGGACGGTATCGACGGACAGCTGTACATGGTCCAGGCGCGACCGGAAACTGTGGAGTCGCAAAAACAGGGCAAAGTGCTACGCCAGTATCATCTCAAACAACAGGGCGAGATCCTTGCCCGCGGTTACGCAGTGGGCACCAAGATTGCCACAGGGCACGCACGCTACATCGCCGACGTGGCCCATCTCGACGAATTTAAACCAGGCGAGGTACTGGTGGCCGACACCACCACACCGGACTGGGAGCCTGTGATGAAAACCGCCGCGGCCATCGTTACCAACCGTGGTGGCCGTACCTGCCATGCCGCCATCGTTGCCCGGGAACTGGGCATCCCCGCCGTGGTGGGCTGCGACAATGCCACCGATAGCATTAGTAACGGGGAAATGGTCACTGTGTCCTGCGCCGGTGGCGACGAGGGCCGTGTGTATCGAGGCGAACTGGACTTCGAGATCATCGAAACCGACCTATCCGACCTGCCCCGCCCCAGGACCAAAATCATGATCAACCTGGGCAACCCTGACATGGCCTTCTCCACCTCCTTCCTGCCCAATGACGGTGTGGGCCTGGCGCGCCTGGAATTCATTATCAATGAATACATCAAGGCCCATCCCATGGCCCTGCTGCACCCGGAGCGCATTGCCGATACGAGTGTTCGCCAGGCACTGGAGACTCTCATTTACGGTTATGCCGGCGGCCGGGATTATTTTGTGCGCCGGCTCTCTGAAGGCGTGGGCACCATTGCCGCGGCCTTCTGGCCCAAGCCGGTGGTGGTGCGCATGTCGGATTTCAAGACCAATGAATACGCTACCCTGCTCGGGGGCGCTGACTTCGAGCCCAAGGAAGACAATCCCATGATCGGCTTTCGCGGGGCCGCCCGCTACACCCATCCCGCCTACGCCGAGGGCTTCGCCCTGGAATGCGCGGCCATGAAACGAGTGCGCGACGAGATGGGCCTGACCAACGTGAAATTGATGATCCCGTTTTGTCGCCGTGTCGAGGAAGGCGAACGTGTATTACAGGCCATGGCCGACCATGGTCTCCAACGCGGTGAAAACGGCCTGGAAATCTACGTCATGTGCGAGATCCCCAACAATGTCATTCTCATCGACGAGTTTGCCAAACTGTTCGACGGCTTTTCCATTGGCTCCAATGACCTGACCCAACTGACCCTGGGGGTGGATCGTGATTCGGAAATCGTCTCCTTCGACTTCGACGAGCGTGATCCCGGCGTGAAACAAATGATCCGCCTGGCCGTGGAAGGCGCGCGGCGCAACCGGCGTCATTCGGGCCTATGCGGCCAGGCCCCATCGGACTACCCTGAAATGGCGGAGTTCCTGGTGGAGATCGGCATCGATTCCATGAGCCTAAACCCGGATACCGTATTGGCCACTACTCGTCATATATTGGAGGTAGAAAAGAAACGCTAGCAGGCCATTATGAACAACCCGCTAATCAATATAGGAAGGGTCTCGGAATAGGTTCACATTGGGAATGCATGAAGGAGAGGTACATAGCACACATTATACAATGTCGAATACCGTGGGAGCGCCTTTCCAGGCGCGATTCGCGCCTGGAAAGGCGCTCCCACATGGTGGAAATAACCCTGTGGCAATTATTTTGAGGCGGTTAATAAATAGCAACGGAGGTAGTGATCATGGCCCATATGAGGGAAAAGTTAAACGATGTAAAGGAACTGACCGAACGCCTGCAAAAAGATTATCCTGCAGAAACCAGTGGCTTCCTCAATTTTCTCAAACGTGCCGAGGGCGGCAAGGCTCTGGACATAAAGCAAAAGGAGTTGATCAATGTAGGTCTGGCCGTGGCCGCCCAATGTGAATGGTGTATCGCCTTTCACGTGGAAGAGGCGGTGAGGGCCGGCGCCAACCGGGACGAGATCGTCGAGGCAGGTTTCATGGCCGTGATCATGCACGGTGGCCCCGCCTACATGTACATGACACCACTCCTGCAGGCCGTGGATGACTTCGAGGCACCCAGTACATAATAAACGTCTCAGTATTGGGTTGA
Source organism: Gammaproteobacteria bacterium (assembly GCA_011051685.1). Lineage (GTDB taxonomy): Bacteria > Pseudomonadota > Gammaproteobacteria > SZUA-152 > SZUA-152 > SZUA-152. The sequence continues at coordinate 445 of DRKQ01000302.1, read as the reverse complement.
GAGTTATCGGTGAGCATTCGTCACCCTGGGAATGCCGAGAATGGCAGTGAGTGAATGCACATTATTCCCTTATCGCACCACTACTGTCCCGTTAACATCAGATTTGTCATCCCGGCGAATGCCGGGATCCAGTAACCTGCTGAAATCACTGGATTATTCGCTGCCCTCACCCTACGGGCCGCCCGTTGGGCGTTCAACGCGCTACGCGCTTATGTTCCGGCCTTCGTCGGAATGACGGAAAAAGACCAGCGCTATTCATGTCTCCAGTGCCGCATGGCTCGCTGTTTTCCCGTTTTTTCAACAGCTTCGCCAACTAAACAACCACCGGCTAAAGCCGGTGGGTTTGAATAACGGACTGAAAGTCCGGATACGCGTCGGCTGAACGACGCGTCCTAGTCAGGCTCCATTTTAAAATTGTCATCCGGATTCGGCTCAAAATGATGCT
>DRKQ01000301.1 GCA_011051685.1 Gammaproteobacteria bacterium | reverse complement strand
TGCTGGAGAGATATAGCATGTAGTACATAACACTTAGGGAAAAATAATTTAGGGAAAATAATAATTCAGGAGGGAACCTGATGAAAACAGTGAAGTTTTTCGCGGTGTTTTTTTTAGCACTGGCTTTAATCGCTTGTGGCGGCGGGGGGGGAGGCGGCACCACTACTTCCAATCCTGCTATTAGTGTTACTGGCGCAAGTATTGCTGAAGGTGACAGTGGGACGAGCAATCTTACCTTTACCATTAGTCTCAGCCCCGCAGCCAGCAGTGATGTTAGCATTGATTATGCCACCTCAGATGGAACGGCGACGGCGGGCACTGATTATGCGGCAGCCAGCGGTACGGCAACCATCAGCGCAGGCAGCACATCAACCACGGTATCCGTCAGTGTCACAGGCGATACGCTCGCGGAAAGTAATGAATCCTTCACCCTCAGCTTGAGCAATGCCGTCGGCGCAACGCTGGCAACGTCATCAGCCACCGGCACCATCAATGACGATGACGCTGTGACCCCACTGGCAAACCTGAGCGTGGGGAACGTAAATGTCACGGAAGGTAACAGCGGCACAACGAACCTGACGTTCACCCTAAGTCTGGATGCTTCAAGTAGCAGCGATATTACCGTTGATTATGCGACATCAAATGGCACAGCAACAGCCGGCAGTGACTACACCGCGGCCAGTGGAACGGCAACCATAAGCGCCGGCAATACGTCCACAACGGTTGTTGTCAGTGTTACAGGCGATACGGCTGTCGAGAGCAATGAAACATTCACCCTGACCCTGAGTAATGCCGCTGGCGCCAAGCTGGCCATCGCCACAGCCATTGGCACTATTCTTAATGATGATTCTGTGTCGAGCGGGCCCTTCCTGATATATGCCGATGACCAAAGCAACCTGCATGCGGTTGATGTCAATGATTCAAGCAAAACTTACCTGGTTGCTACTGGCGTAACCGCAAATCCTCCAAGTATTCTTTTGGAGGAAGGAGTAATGATCCTTACGGGTGACTTTAATGTGAGTACAGGAGTGCTGAATAATTTCAGGCCGGATACCTATGTTTATTTTGATGCGGGAAACTTCTGGCGGGTTGATGTGGGTGCAGGAAGTGGTCTGGTACCGACTCAGATCTCATCGGTCGGTGGCGGCTATGTCTGTTATATGGATGTTCTCGACAATCCATTTTCGCCTACAGATTCTTACATAGTCTATGTCAAAGGAACAGATGCTACGGCTTGTTCGACCACCGGTGGGCAGGCTTTTATCATCCAGGTGAGCAATGATAGCTCTACTCCTCCGACAAGTATTCCCGGCGGCCCTTACTGGGGATCTGTCGATGTTGAAATCATGGAAACCAGTGCGACGCCGGGACAGGTGACTGGGTTTTTGGTGAGTAACTCCAACGATGACACAATTACCAGATACGATGTCAATTTTGGTAATGCGGCGGTTTTGAAGGATGGTGTTTCTGAGATAGCTACCTTCGTGGATCCGGGAGGAGATGCGCCAAACGGTGTCAGCCTGTTTCTTGTCGACGGTGTCTTGTATTCCTATACGCATAATCTTTCCAGTGCGGCGGTTACGTCAATGCATACCATTTCTTCAGGTAGCCGCTTTGATCATCTCAATGGCGAGGATTTTGCCTGTAATCAGACCCACTGTTTCTTCGTTGAAATCAATACCACGACAAATGTGCAAACCCTGTATATGGCTGCCATCGATGGCAGTGGGTCGACGCCACTGGGCACGCCATTTACGAACGACAATATTCAGGAATTTGCCATCTCCGAGGGGCGGTTATACTTTACGACGGCACCCAAGACAGGAAGTGGTCAATCACTGTATGCCGTCAATCAAGCTGGGGGAACGCCGGCCGTTGTTGACAGTATAGCGACAGGATCTTTTGCAACACTGCAGAGCGCCGGTCCGTATCTGTACTACAACGTGATTGATACCTCTGTAAGCACACTGGTTTCCGCCAAGGTCTTGAAGGATGACAATACCTTTGTGTTTTCTCCCATTGCCAATGCCGCATGGTCAGGCTTGGTAATCTCGAATTTTCAAATTAATGCGGCATTTTACCCGTCCGAGTTTATTTTGGCGCAGGACGTTGTCAGCCCGGCGGGTACTAAATACACGACATATAACGCATCAACCGTGATGGCCGATACCGTGTTAGGTACCATCAACGGTACCCTCTCACGAAGTAGTACGATGGCGGCACCTGGTTCAGTTCCATTTTTTTCGATTGGGATAGGTGATGTAATTCTCGGTATCGCAGCCATGACAACAAGTTCAGCCTTTCAAACCGATGTGATCATGGGCAACAAAACCATCGCCGGCTCGTTGCAGAATATAACGAATACAGCAACGGTGAATGAACTACCAATGTTCTAACTGTTGAAAATTAGTGAGCGACGCCAGATTTAATCTGGCGTTGCTCTTTGTGTCTTTCAGGCTTTGTGGTTATCAAGTCAGTCATAGCTGCTATTTTACCCTCTCCATTTTAGGGGTCGCAGTATGTCTTACGCTTACCGATTCAGGTTTTGTGTGTGGCTCAAAATGCCAAATTACTTATCTGGATGTTCATAACGGTTGGTGGGATTTCTCAAAGTGTTTGTGATCATTTCTCTGTATTTTTCTTTGTGTCGTTAGCGTAGTTGTGTTTTTTATAATTTTGCCTCAATCGTGAATTCAATAAGCGTCTAAGCAGCCTTTATCCAAATAATTTCATACAAAAAACAGAGTGGAGGAGTAATCATGATTTATCAGCTTAATAAGATAACCCTTTTCTGCTTTATCGTTATTTTCTTGTTTGCATCCAGTGGTTGTGCCCAATTCAAAGAATTAGCAGCAATGACCGGAGAGTTATTTACTGGCAACAAAAAAGTGCCAATAAGCTATACAAACCCACCCAATGATTTGGCAATGGCGGATGCGAATGTAAAAAATTTGACGGTGGCGAAGTTTAAGGGCGATTCTAATGATCTACAGTTAACTGAAAAAGTAATATCGGAAATCACAGGGCTAAAATATAAAGGGAAAAGTTGTTATACAGTAGTGGCGTCAGAAAAATTACCGATATTTATCAATGATACGAATGTAGAAAACAAGCTTCTTAATCTGCCAGATGAGAAGAAGGATTTGTTGGTCAAAAAGGTGGATGCGGTTTTGCTTGGTACGGTCAGTTCGCCAAACGTTTCGCAGCGCTATGTAAGGCGAGAGCGAACAGATTATGATACTTGCTTAAAATACAAAAAGAAAAAGTGTACTGAGTACAGGAAATATTATGTGAAGTGCTCAGCTAAAAAGGCAAATATAGAATTTACAGTAAAATCGGTCAGTGTTCATTCTGCGAAGATTGTCTTTTCCAAAAATTATATGGGGGAAAGTTCGCAGGAACAGTGCCCAGATGAGAAAGCACGGAATCAGACGGATTTTCAGTTGAGATCTGCTGCAATAGGTAATGCGTTAATGAAACTGACAAAAGATATTGCTCCATACGGAACAGCACAATCGCCGCGGATTCGTACGAGTGATAATAGCAAGCTGGAGGATAGCAAGAAGGCATACGCTCTTTTCAAGAAGGCACGAGGCTATATAGGGGACAAGAGGTACGCAAAAGCCTGCCGCATGTACCAGAAAGCTGATTCTCTTTATGATGCGTCACCCAGCTTGAATTTTAATATGGGTATTTGTAGAGAACGTGAAGGAGATTTTAAGAGCGCGGTCGCATATTATCAAAAAGCAGAAGATTTATACGAAAAACTGGAAGACGAGAAAGATGAAGAAATAATGGCCAGGTTGAATGTGGCTAGAAGTATGGAGAACAACAGCAAAATATTAGCGAAGGTCTGTGATTAACCCGATTTGATCACTGCTGTCCCGTTAACATTCGTAATTAGTGGGCATAATGGTTTGTCTTTCATGAGCTGCAGCATGAATTGAAATTTTGAGACATGAACAGCCAGTAACCTTTGCCTCCATTTCGGCCTTCGCTGGAATTGCAGATATAAAGTTAACGGGATAGCGGTGTGATTCGGTCTATCTTTTTAGTCCCAACATCTTAGTCTCAAAATCGCCATCCGTCTCAAGTCGGAATCATATACATCATATGGTCCCGACTTGCGGTGGGTGGTGAGAATATGATGTGGTTTGGGTTGCCACAGAATCACGTGCTTTAAGCCGATTTTACAGGCGAAACGACCTGCGGATGGAATGGTTAATTCGTTACATGGTATGCACACTGCGGATGATCTTCGCTTCGTCATCGTCGAGTTCCGAACGCAGCACGATGCGGTAGCCATGGCCGAAGATCTCACACAGTTCGCCGCGGCGCTGTTTTTTGCACTTGGCCTGATCACCGTAATCCCCCAGGAATTTCTGTTTGGCGCGTTTGAAGATTTCCTCCGGGAAACCGGTCTTGTAGCTTTCATGTAATTCAAAATCACGGATCTGCCCACCTCGCAGGGTGAACATGGCTATCTTGGGCGCCTCCATGGAGGCATACACACACACGTTGCGCCCCAGCATCTTCGCCATGCCCTGCATCTGCGCCATATTGCAGGCATAGCCCTCGGCCTGCAGTCTGGCCTTCACATCTGCCTCCGCCATGCCCAGGCTTACCCCGGCCAGTCGGTATTTGGTGAAGGTGGATAGCGGCAGGCCTTCCTCTTTGAGGGCTGGCGCGGGGGCAATGTTGGGTGCCGGCACAGCCGCCGGTGGCGGCGGGGGAGGCTCCGGTTTTTTGTCCATGCCAAACAGCTGCGCGTTCAACTCGCGCTGAATCCGCGCCATTTCCTCCTCTTCCGTTTCGGCGTTTGCCATTGAGGGTAGTAGGATGATGAGGCTGATGGCAAATACAAAAAGTGATCTCATTACGGTTCTCCTTATTATCATCCCTGTTAGCTCCATTGAGGCATGCAATGCATTGGGGTATGCGATGAAAGTGCCGGTGCATCAGGATGCCACGCCAAGCAGTGTAATTCCCCTGTTTGCGGAAAGGCAATGTAGATATGCACCGTTTTTACCGGAACGTCCCCATTCTCCCGTCTAAACCCGATATAATCCCCCCGATGGAAGAATTGACCACAATCCAGCGCGTGGTGGTATGGGCCCTGCCGGTGCTGTTTGCCATTACCGTGCACGAGGTGGCCCACGGCTGGGTAGCGAAGCAGTTGGGGGATCCCACGGCCATGATGCTGGGGCGGTTGACGCTCAATCCCATCAAGCACATCGATCCCATCGGTACGGTGGTGGTGCCCCTGGTGCTGTTGCTCATGGGGGGCTTCATCTTCGGCTGGGCCAAGCCGGTGCCGGTGACCTGGGAGAACCTGAAAAACCCCAAGCGGGACATGGCCCTGGTGGCAGTGGCCGGGCCCTTGTCCAATCTGCTCATGGCCATTCTCTGGGCGCTGGTCATGAAGCTGGGTTTCATGATCGGCAATGCCATGCCCTCACTGGCCTGGCCGCTGATCTACATGGGGGGAGCGGGGATTGCCATCAATGCCATTCTCATGCTGCTGAACCTGTTGCCGCTGCCGCCGCTGGACGGCGGGCGGGTGCTGGCCGGGCTGCTGCCGGGGCCCTGGGCCTGGAAGCTGAGCCGCATCGAGCCCTATGGGCTGATCATCCTGGTGGTGCTGCTGGCCACGGGGATGCTGGGGCAGATTCTCAGCCCGCCCATGCGTTTGCTCGAAGGGGCGTTGTTCAGCCTGGCGGGGGTGGGCTAGTCATATTCAGTGTCGAGTAACTAGGGGCGAGGAGCGAGGGACAACAGTGAAAGGTTTTTCCTCGGCCCTAGATACTCGGCCCTAGATACTTTGTTCCTGGATTCCGGCATGCGCCGGAATGACGATAGAAAAATAAGAACGTAATGTCTTTGTAATTATGTGAGGGAGATCGGTTTGAGTTCGGTTCCAAGTCAGTATCAGCGGGTATTGTCGGGCATGCGGCCCACGGGCAGTTTGCATCTCGGCCATTATCACGGCGTGTTGCAGAACTGGGTGCGCCTGCAGCACGAGTACGAGTGTTTCTTTTTCGTGGCGGACTGGCACGCCCTGACCACCCATTACGAGGATCCCTCGGTGATCGGCGACAGCGTGTGGGACATGGTCATCGACTGGCTGGCGGCGGGGGTGAATCCCGGCTCGGCCAAACTGTTCATCCAGTCCCAGGTGCCGGAGCATGCCGAGTTGCATCTGCTGTTGTCGATGATGACGCCCCTTTCCTGGCTGGAGCGGGTGCCCACCTACAAGGACCAGCAGGAGGCGCTGAAGGAAAAGGATCTGGCCACCTACGGCTTTCTCGGCTATCCGCTGCTGCAGAGCGCGGACATCCTGATTTACAAGGCCGGCCAGGTCCCGGTGGGCGAGGACCAGGTGGCCCACGTGGAGCTGACCCGCGAGGTGGCGCGGCGCTTCAATCATTTGTACGGCCGCGAGCGGGACTTCGAGGAAAAGGCCGAGGCCGCTATCAAGAAGATGGGCAAGAAAAACGCCAAGCTGTACAACAGCCTGCGCAAGCAATTCCAGGAGCAGGGGGATCACGAGGCGCTGCAGACCGCCCAGGCCCTGCTGGAATCCCAGGGCAACATCACCCTGGGCGACCGCGAGCGCCTGTTCGGCTATCTCGAGGGCGGCGGCAAGATCATCCTCCCCGAGCCCCAGGCCCTGCTCACCCAGGCCTCGAAGATGCCGGGGCTGGACGGGCAGAAGATGTCCAAGTCCTACGGCAATGCCATCGCCCTGCGCGAAGACCCGGCGGTGGTGGAAAAGGCCCTGCGCACCATGCCCACGGACCCGGCGCGGGTGCGGCGCAGCGATCCCGGTGATCCTGGCAAGTGCCCGGTATGGCCGCTGCACGAGGTCTATTCCAATGACGAGGTACGCAATTGGGTGCAGGAAGGCTGCAAATCGGCGGGCATCGGCTGCCTGGACTGCAAGCAGCCGGTGATCGACGCCGTGCTCAAGGAGCTGGCGCCCATTCGTCAACGGGCCCAGGACTTCGTCGACGATCCCAAGCTGGTGCGCAATATCATCGCCGAGGGCAACGAGGCGGCGCGCGACGTGGCGCGGGACACCCTGGAAGAGGTGCGTGCGGCCATGGGGTTGAGCTACCGCTGATGCGGTCGCTAGTGTCGAGTATCGAGGGTCGAGGGGCTAGGAAAGGCTCTGAAATACTGACGTCTTTCCTAGAAACTCGATACTCGCCCCTAGAAACTCAATTAAACCCTAGACACTAGACCCTAGACACTAGAAACTACCCTGTTGAAACCCTGGCTCCTTGGATCTGATGTAAAACATGACCGAAACCCCCCAGCCACAATCTCCCACCCAAGACGAGATGCCCTTCGCGGTGGTGCAGGGCGAGGCCATGACCACCCTGCCCAAGGACCTGTACATCCCGCCGGAGGCCCTGGAGGTGATCCTCGAGGCCTTCGAGGGGCCGCTGGACCTGTTGCTGTACCTGATCCGCCGGCAGAACCTGGACATTCTCAACATCCCCATCGCCGAGATCACCCGCCAGTACATGGAATACGTGGAGATGATGAAGGCGCTGAACCTGGAGCTGGCGGCGGACTACCTGGTGATGGCCGCCATGCTTGCTGAGATCAAGTCGCGCATGCTGCTGCCGCGGCCGGTGGAGGAGGACAACGAGGAAGACCCGCGCGCAGAGCTGGTGCGCCGCCTGCAGGAATACGAGCGCTTCAAGCAGGCCGCCGAGGACATCGACGGGCTGCCGCGCATGAACCGCGAGGTGTTCCAGGCCTCGGCCAAGACCCCGGACCTCAAGCTGGTCAAGCCCGAGCCCGAGGTGGACATGCGCGAACTGCTCAGCGCCTTCAAGGACGTGCTGGTGCGGGTGGAGCGCAACACCCACCATCAAGTCACCCTGGAGCCGCTGTCGGTGCGCGAACGCATGTCGGAGGTGCTGGGGAAACTCTCCGGTGACACGTTCACCGAATTCTCCAGCCTGTTCGCGCCGGAAGAGGGGCGCCTCGGCGTGGTGGTGACCTTTCTGGCCATCCTCGAACTGATCAAGGAATCGCTCATCGAGCTGATCCAGACTGAACCCTACGAACCGATTCACATCAAACCGCGGGCCAGCGCCTGAGCGTCTCGTGGCCATCTATTGGACGTTATGCTATGTCATCGAATCCCGAAACCCTGAGCATGAAATCTGTCGACAAGGCCGTCGAGCCTGCCAGCGACGAGACGAGCGCGACGCAGGCGGGCGTGGAAGACACCGCGCCGGTGTCACTCAACGCCGTGGCGCTGAACCCGGCGCGCATCAAGAATATCGTCGAGGCGGCGCTGATGGCGGCGGGCCAGCCCCTGTCGCTGGATCGCCTGCTGAGTCTGTTTTTGGACGAGAACCAGCCCACGCGCGACGAGCTGCGCACCGCGCTGAAATCCCTGGCCGAGGACTGCGCGGAGCGCGGCGTGGAACTGGTGGAGGTGGGCAGCGGTTTCCGTTACCAGTCCAAGCAGGAAAACGCCCCGTGGATCGCCCGCCTGTGGGAGGAAAAGCCGCCGCGCTATTCCCGTGCCCTGCTGGAGACCCTGGCGCTCATCGCCTATCGCCAGCCCATCACCCGCGGCGAGATCGAGGACATCCGCGGGGTGAGCGTGAGCACCAATATCATGAAGACCCTGCTGGAGCGCGACTGGGTGAAGGTGGTGGGCCATCGCGACGTGCCCGGCAAACCCGCCATGTACGCCACCACCAGGCAGTTTCTGGACTATTTCAGCCTCAAGTCCCTCAGCGACCTGCCCACCCTGGCGGAGATCCGCGACATTGACTCCATCAATGCCGAACTGGATCTCGCCGAGCCCGGGGCGCAAGGCGCTGGGACCGGCACGGAGCAGGCGGAAGATGCCGCTGCCACAGAAAACACCGCTACTGAGGAAATCAGCGCGGTGGCCGGAGAGGCGCCGGATGAGGATACCGCAACCGAACCAGCCGATGAGGACGAAACCGTGGCCGCTGCCGAAGCAGACCTGACCGAAGACCTCGAGGCCGCGGCACAGGACACCCCCGCATCCACGGCAGCGGTCACTGCCGAGCCGGCGTGAACAGAACCCCGGGTAATCAACGCGGCAGATCGCCCAGCAAAGGACCCGCCAAACCCGCCGGCGACGGCTCTCCCGACGAAAAGCTGCAAAAGGTCCTAGCGCGGGCGGGCTATGGCTCGCGGCGGGAGCTGGAGGCGTGGATCGAGGCCGGGCGGGTCAAGGTCAACAACCGGGTCGCCAGCCTGGGCGACCGGGTGTCCGCCAGGGACCGCATCGCCGTGGACGGCAAGCCCGTGCAGCAGGCCCGACTCAAGGAGCGCCGCAGTCGGGTGCTGGTCTATCACAAGCCCGTGGGCGAGGTCTGCACCCGCGCCGATCCCGAGGGCCGCGACACCATCTTTCAACATCTGCCGCGCCTGGCCAGCGGCCGCTGGATCACCATCGGCCGTCTCGACCTCAACACCAGCGGCCTGCTGCTGGTGACCACCGACGGCGAACTGGCCAATCGCCTCATGCATCCCTCCCACCAGGTGGAGCGCGAATACGCGGTGCGCGTGCTGGGCGAGGTGAGTCCCGAGACCCTCAAGCGCCTCAAGGAGGGTGTGGAGCTGGAGGACGGCCCGGCCCACTTTGACGTGGTGGCCAAGGCCGGCGGCGAGGGCGCCAACCAGTGGTACCATGTGGTGCTGCGCGAGGGGCGCAATCGCGAGGTGCGCCGCCTGTGGGAATCCCAGGGCGTGCAGGTGAGCCGCCTGATGCGCGTGCGCTACGGCCCGGTGTCCCTGCCGCGGGGACAGAAACCCGGCCGCTGGGAAGACCTGCCGGACGAGGCGGTGAACGCCCTGCGCGAGAGCGTGGGCCTGCCCGCCAAACCCACCCGGGGCGAAAAGACCCGCGGTGGTTTTTCCCGCAAGCGTTTCGCCAACAAGCCCCCCGCGAAGAAAAAGCGCGGCGTGCGCAAGGCGGTCAAGGGCCGGCGCTGAGCCATGGCCTGGCTGAGCCTGCGCCGGGTCTACAACCGCCTGTACAAACATTACGGGCCGCAGCACTGGTGGCCGGCAGATTCCCCCTTCGAAGTGATGCTGGGGGCCATCCTCACCCAGAACACGGCGTGGGGCAATGTGGAACGGGCCATCGGCAACCTCAGGGCAAACCATTGCCTGTCACCACGGGCCATCGTCGCAACGCCCGAGAAGGCCCTGGCGCAATGGCTCAAGCCCTCGGGCTATTTCAACATCAAGGCGCGCCGTGTGCGCAACTTCTGCCAGTGGTATCTCGAGGTCGGTGAATTTCCGGGATTATCGGTATTGGCAACCGATGAACTACGCAAGCAACTACTTTCCGTTAGCGGTGTTGGTCCGGAAACCGCGGACGACATGTTGTTGTATGCCTTTCAGCGGCCGGTGTTCGTCATCGACGCCTATACCCGGCGGATATTTTCCCGTTTGCAATTACTGGAGCACGATGCCGGTTACGAAACCCTGCGCAGTCAGTTCGAACAGGCCCTGTCGGCAGATGTGACTTTGTTCAACGAATACCACGCCCTCATCGTGCAGCATGCCAAGGTTGCCTGCAAAAAACGGCCGGTATGCCAGGCCTGTTGCCTGGCGCGTCATTGTCCGTTTTCTTTCCAGCCTGCTTGTTAAGGATCTCAAAATTGGTTTAACAGGCATCGGTGAACATTGGTCACACAGGGAAATAACCCTGTAGAAATTATTTTGAGACGATTGATAAGTCACGGTTCTTTCCGTGTGGTAGCAGATCAAGCCAAGGGTGGTGCAAGCCTTTCTTCGTGAGATGTGAAGCACCACATTTTTGCGATGTCTGTCACAAAGATGGATACTTAATTTCGATATCGTTACAGGCAATAAAGGGGTTGGCCTATGGACGCGGGGGTAGCGATGTCATACAAGGATTTTTTACGGGTGCAGGGCTCTTGGGCATACAAGGCATCACTCTGGGCCAAGGTATTGGCCGGGCGATATCCGCGCTTTTATTTGCTCAGTGCCTTGATCCTGATGTTGCCAGGCTTTTGTATTCTGCTGTTATTTCCATCGCTCGTTGTGACCGGCGCCGGTGTACTGGTTGAGGAATTGCCCAAGGTGAAAACCATGGAGCATTGGCTGGCGGTGGAGATCTGGTTTGCGATTCTGTTGTTTTGCCTCTTTTTTAGCCAGCAAATTGCCCAACTGAATTTTCCGCGTGTGGCCGGGCTGAAGCTTTCCCGTGAACTCGTTCCCGATCTCTATTCTGTGGTCGGCAGTGTTCAACAACTCACAGGGCAACTGGCGATTCGCGATATTGTGATAACCGATCGATACGAGCTGCGCATTGAAGAAATCCCACGCTTTGGTTATCCGTTGTTAATGCGCAAAACCCTGGTGGTGGGTATGCCTTTGTTACAGACATTGTCAGAAGAGCAATTTCGTAACATGCTGATGCACCTGTTCGTGCAATACGCAGGTGGTCGTTTTCGTCCGGTTCACTGGATATATCGTTGCCGCTTGTGGTGGTGTAGCTATCAAACTGTGCTGGAGAAGCGTAGGCGTTTCTGGTTTCTTCCCTTACGCTGGTTTTTTTCGATTTATGCACCGCTGTTTGCGGCACTGACGGCGCCATCGGCGCGGATGGATGTTTTGTCGGCAGATGGTGCGGTGCTTGAGTGGTTGAATGATCGTGATTATTTCGACACGCTGAAAAGCAACAGTATTGCCGAAATCTTCCTCGAAAACTATTTTTGGCGGGGTATTTATTCTTCTGTCATGAAACAGACAGGGCCGGGCAAAGCTTATCCTCGGCCGTTTGAAAAACTGGAACATGTCGACGGTTATCTCAAATCCAAAGAGTTTCGTGGCAAGTGTCTGGAAGCGGCTCATTGCGCAGAAACGGATATCACATCAGTTATACCGTCATTACAGATACGCATGGAAAACATTGGCCAGTTAAAACTGCGTGAGACGCCGTTGGTGGAAAGGACGGCGGCGGCAGCATGCCTGGGAGAAACCCGAAAAAATATGGTTTCCCTGATCGACAAACTCTGGAGTAGCACCACGCTTGTTCAATGGCGCGCCGAGTATGAAAAGCGTCGTACCAATATCAGGGCGGTCAAGAAGCTCAGCCAGAAATCCCGACGCAGGGTGTTGAACCTGGAAGAAATGTGGCGCTATGCGTATATTGCCCATCAACTGCGAGGAGACCCGTGGCATCAATCTCTGTGGAAATTGTTCAAACGAAATGTAGACAAGCTGTGGCCGGACTCTTTGCGCCGGCATCATGTGTCATGATTTGATGGCCTGACCTGGGTCATAAAAGTCTGAATCACAGGCAGGCATTGTTATTCCCGTCGGCATTAGTCCGCCACACGGGTACAGTTACGTCCTGCGTGTTTGGCTTTGTACAACGCTTTATCGGCGCGGATGAAGAAGGATTCCTCACCTTCGTCGGGATTCAGGGTGGCGACTCCAAAGCTGGCGGTCATCCTGATGTGATTTCCTTCGCACGCACAATCCAGTGCTTCCACGTTGCGGCGAATGCGTTCCGCTAGATTCTTCACGCCTTTCAATTTCGTTTCCGGCAGCAGAACGATGAATTCCTCGCCACCGTAGCGGAACAACTGGTCCGAAAGACGAATGGTGTCTTCGGCGGTATGGGTCAGCGCCTTTAACAGGCAGTCACCGGTGCTATGGCCGTAGGTATCGTTGATCTTTTTGAAGTGATCGATATCGAAGATGATCATTCCCAGGCTGCGGCCATGGCGCTGGGCCACCTCGATTTCTCGGCCCAGGGCCTCGTTGAGGGCGGCGCGGTTGCCGGCACCGGTGAGGGCATCCTTTTGTGCGGCGCGTATGGCCTCGTGGTATAGCAGCGCATTGCGCAGGGGGTAGAGTAGGGCGCCAATGAGTTGTTCCACTTCCTGGGTTTCCTTCTTGCTGAACTTGCTTCCGCGCGACAGCACCAGTTTGCCCAGGCGTTCGTCCTGCAGGCTGAGTTGATAACTGAGGCGGTGGCGGCCATTCTTGCCGGTGGAGAAGGCGCAACTTTTGTGCTCATGGGTATAGCCCAGGTAGTTGTGGGCCACATAGGGTTTGATCTCGTCACTGAACTGGCTGAGGATTTCGTCGAGATCCAGGCTGGCCTGCAATTGATTAGACAGGTGCAGCAGATGGCTGTCATCCATGGGGTCGTGCAGGGACTGGCCATCGAACAGGGGCAACAGGCCACCGGCCACGGTGCGGAAGGGGAGGGGACGTACATTGGTCAATTGTGGGTTTGCCATGGTCATTCTCTGTTGATTAACTGACCACTGCCTAGCGATTTTCGTGCCAGTTTTGCGCCAAAAATACTAATTATTTCCTAAACAATGAGTTAGCGGGGTAATAAATTTTGGGTGACGGAAAACCGTCAAAATATTGGCAGCCTATTGCCGGGGTGGCGGGTTATTTTCTACCCTGCCATTGTCCGTATTTTGTCGTTTATGCGGATTTTCTGACGCACAGCCATCAGTGAAAATACTAATTAAACAAGGAGCTTAGGAGATTCTGCTCAGAGTCTTTAGGTAATCTCTGGCGTAAATACGTTGGCCGTTGAGCGCGCCGGTCTCTGCCGTTTCCAGGAGATGTACATAGGCGGGAACCACGGTTTCGGCTACGGGCAGGGTATTGGGGTCTTCCCCGGGGTAGGCCAGGGCGCGCAGCCGGCTGCGGATAGGCCCCGGGTCGATGCAGTTGACGCGGATTCGGGTATTGGCCTCCAGCTCATCGGCAAGGATCTGGGTGAGGTTCTCAATGCCTGCCTGGGCCACGGCATAGGCGCCCCAATAGGCGCGTCCCCGTTGGCCAACGTCACCAGTGCTGAAGAGAATGCTTGCAGCAGGGGCGGCCTTGAGCAAGGGAAGGCAGGCACGGGTGAGCAGCAGGGGGGCGGTGAGATTGACCTGCAGAACCCGATTCCACGTGCCGGTATCGAAATGTTCGATGGGGGTGAGGCTGCCGAGAGTGGCGGCACAGTGCAGCAGGCCATCCAGGCGCTTGAACTCCTGGTCAATCATTGCGGCGCTGTTTTGAAGGTCATATTCCGTGGTGCTGGCGAAATCCATCGGACAAATGGCTGGCTGTGGATGGCCGGCGGAAGTGATGGCGTCATAGGTTTTTTCCAGGGCTGGCAGACTACGTCCCATGAGTACCACGCTGGCACCCTGGGCGGCCAGGGCCTGTGCAACGGCGCTGCCGATGGCGCCCCCGGCGCCAGTGACAAGAATGACCCGTTGCTCCATGGCTTGCGTCTTGCTCATGTGCTCTCCTGTTGTTACTGCTGGTGCCGGTGTCGCCGGGCGGAAATGATACGTTGGGCACAATGCAGGCCGCTTCGCACCGCACCTTCGAGGGTGGCGGGCAGACGGGTGTTGGTGTAATCACCCGCCAGCCACAAGCCTTGTATCGGAGTTTGTCCGTCGGGTCGATATTGATTGATCCCCACTGTGCTGGCAAGGGTGGCGCGTTTTTCGCGAATCACCTGCCAGGAAATGGGTGTTGGCCATTGCGGGAGTTGCGCGCCAATTTCAGCTATCACATGGTTATACAATTCCTGGTTATCCCATTGCATGTGTTCTCCATCACTGCTGATTACCACGGCCATCAGGCCGTCTTGTCCATACAGGCTGCGGTCGAAAATCCATTGGCAGAGCGTGCCCAGTGAACCCTGTAGCCAGCGCCCAAGGCGGATATTCTTGTCAAACTGTAAATAGAGTGTGCAGATGGGGCGGTCATCCAACTGTTGCAGTTGTTCGCAGACAGGTTCTAAAGCCGCATGCGGTTTAAGCATCTGGAGGCTGACATGATGGGGTGTGGCGAGAATAATATCGTTGGCGTTGTACCGGGTTTCGTCCACTTGGATACCTTCGACTTTATCATCCTTTATGTTCAGTTCTGTCACGCGTTGACCGAGGCGCACACTGCCTTTATGGCGCTCAATGTAGTCTGCGGCAGGTTGCGGGAGGATGGCGCCGAGATTCACGCGGGTTAGCAGCAGATCGGAATCACTGCGTGCGTGATTGAAACTGTCACCAAGAGTGCGCAGGAAAATCTGCGCCGAGGCTTCGTCCAGCCGGGTATTGAGGGCACCGATGCACAGGGGCTCCCACAGTGCGCGCACCAGGGATGGTGATTGATCTTGACGCACCAAGAGGTCTGCAACACTGCAATCTTCTTCGATACTGAAGTGACGTTTTTCCTGGCGCCGACTGAAGGCCAGGGCTGACAGACGGTCGCGCAGAGAAAGGCCTTTCGCCGTCAGCAAGCCCCAGGCAAGGTGATAAGGCGCCGGGAGTCTGGCGGTGCGCAGTGATACCGGTGTGTTGGCAGGATCGTTCCAATACAGGGAGAGAGGCTGCCGGTGCAGTACATTTTCTTCTTCGATGCCGATACTGCGTATCAGGCCGAGGGTGGATTCGTAAGCGCCTAACAGTAAATGTTGGCCATTGTCCACCTGCATGCTGCCTGTCTGCACGCTGCGTGCCCGGCCACCCAGTTGTTTGGCTGACTCCAGCAAAGTGACGGGAATATCATGACGCGCCAGCTCTACGGCGGCAGCAAGGCCCGCCCAGCCTCCGCCCACCACGATCACCGGCTGCGTCTCAGTTTCAGTGTTCATTACGCGGCATGTTTTACCAGCTGACGGTGGCGGCGTTTTTCCCTGCGTGCGGTACGCCAGGCAAGCCACAGTTTTTTCAGGGGTGTGCTGGAAATCCGCTGCGACAGCACCCGGCAACTGTCCTGTTGGATGGTGTTCAGGGTATTGCGGTAGATGGCGGCCATGATCAAGCCGGTGCGCTGTACGTAGCGGTCGCACTCCGGCAGCAGGGCGAAGGCCTTGTCGTAATGTTGCTGTGCCCGTTGGGCCTGAAAGTCGAGCAGTTTTTGCATTTTGTTGCTGCAGCGGCTTTTAAGGATGTCCTCTTCGCTGACACCGTATTCATCCAGCTCATCCAACGGTAAATAGATGCGGCCACGTTGCGCGTCCTCTTTCACGTCGCGCAGGATGTTGGTGAGCTGGAAGGCGAGGCCCAGGTTGTGGGCATATTTCAGGGTGCCGCGATCCTGGTAGCCGAAGATTTCTGCAGCCATCAGGCCCACCACGCTGGCCACGCGGTAACAGTAAAGATTGAGCTCGGCGAAGCTGGCATAGCGGGTCTGCAGCAGATCCATCTCCATGCCATCGATGATCTCCAGGAAGTATTCCTTGGGCAGGTTGTATTGTTCGATGGGGATGACCAGCGCCTTGCATACGGGATGATTGGGCCTGCCTTCAAACAGACCAAAGACCTCGGCACGCCACCAGTTGAGTTTGCTGCGTGCCAGTTCGCTGTCGCTGCATTCGTCCACCACGTCGTCCACCTCGCGGCAGAAGGCATACAGGGCGGTGATGGCCTTGCGCTGCGCCTCGGGTAAAAACAGGAAGCTGTAATAAAAGCTGGAGCCGCTTTTGGCGGTTTTGTCCTGGCAGTATTCGTCGGGGGTCATGGTGCCGGAGTCGGTGGATTTTGGCGTATTATACGCGGCGAGGGGCGCTTGAGTAGATTTTATGGCCACCGGGTTTATGGCCACAGAGGGCACAGAGCTCACTGAGATAAAATCCCTCTTTTTCATACTCGGTGAACTCTGTGCCCTCTGTGGCAAAAAATATTTCTTGGAGAGATTTTATGCAAAGCCTGTGGAACGAAGAAGAGGCGCGTGTATTGGCGCAGGACCCGTTGCAAATGCGCGTGTACAGCTCGCGCCTGCTGGGCCGCGAGCCCTCGCTGGTGCTGCACGGCGGTGGCAATACCTCGGTGAAGGCCGAGGTCAGCGACCTGCTGGGCGACCGCAAGCCGGTGCTGTACGTCAAGGGCAGTGGCTGGGATCTGGCCACCATCGAGGCGCCGGGTTTTGCGCCGGTGTGCCTCGACACGCTCAAGCGCATGGCCGAGCTGCCCGAACTCTCCGACCCGGACATGGTGCGCGCCCAGCGCGTGGCCATGACCGACCCTTATGCGCCCAACCCGTCCGTGGAGGCCATCCTGCACGCCATCATCCCGTTCACCTTCGTGGATCACACCCACGCCGACGCGGTGGTCACGCTGACCAACACCCCGGACGGCGAGGCACGCATCCGCGAGCTGTACGGCGAGCGGGTGTTGATCGTGCCCTACGTGATGCCCGGCTTCGTGCTGGCCAAGACGGTGCGCGAGCTGAGCCGCGACGTGGACTGGTCGCAACTGGACGGCATGGTGCTGATGCACCACGGCGTGTTCAGCTTCGCCGACGAGGCCCGCGCCAGCTATGAGCGCATGATCGAGTTGGTGAGCCTGGCGGAAGACGCCCTGGCGCAGGCCGGGGCGAGCATCGCCAGCGCCACTCCGCCGCCGGTGGATGCCGCCGCGCTGCGCCAACTGGCGGAGACCCGCCGCGCAGTGGCGCAGGCCCGGGGTACGGGCTGCGTGGTGCGCTGGGATCGTTCCTCCGAGGCGGTGGGCTTTGCCGGTCTGGCCAATGTGGCCGACATCGCCAGCCGCGGTCCGCTGACCCCGGACCACGTGATCCGCACCAAGCGTGTGCCGCTAATCCTCGACGGCGACGCCGAGGCGGCGGTGAAACGCTACGGCGAGGACTACCGCGCCTATTTCGAGCGCAATGCTTCGCTCAGAAACACAGACAACCTCACCTGCCTCGACCCCGCCCCCCGCTGGGCGGTGTGGCCGGGGCGGGGCGTGCTGGCCTTTGGCGCCAATGCCAAGGAGGCGGGCATCATCGGCGACATCAGCGCCCACACCCTGCGCGCTATCCAGCGCGCCGAGTGCCTGGGCGGTTGGAGGGCCCTGCCGGAAAAAGACATCTTCGACGTGGAGTACTGGGACCTGGAACAGGCCAAGCTGCGCAAGGCCGGCAGCCCCGCCATGCTGGCGGGCAAGATTGCCCTGGTGACAGGGGCGGCCAGTGGCATTGGTCATGCGTGTGCCGAGGTCCTGCGTAACCATGGTGCCGCGGTGCTGGCCCTGGACATCGATCCGGCGGTGACAGAGCAGTTCAATGCGCCGGATTGCGCGGGCCGGGTCTGCGATGTCACCGACCGTGCAGCGATACGGGCGGCGGTGGCGGACTGCGTGGCCCGCTTCGGCGGGCTGGACATCCTCATCAGCAATGCCGGCACCTTCCCCTCCAACAGCCGCATCGAGGACATGGACCCCGAGGTGTGGGCGCGCAGCCTGCAGGTAAACCTCAGCAGCCACGAACAGTTGTTGCAGGCCTGCATCCCCTACCTGGAACGCGGCCTCGATCCGGCCGTTGTCTTCATGGCCTCGAAGAATGTTCCCGCGCCGGGGCCGGGGGCATCCGCGTATTCCGTGGCCAAGGCCGGTGTCACCCAGCTGGCACGGGTGGCGGCGCTGGAGCTGGCCCCGCAGGGGGTGCGGGTCAACGTGCTGCACCCGGACGCGGTGTTCGACACCGGCATCTGGACCAAGGAGGTGCTGGAAAACCGCGCCCGCCACTACGGCATGACGGTGCAGGAGTACAAGACCAAGAACCTGCTCAAGGTGGAAATTCGTTCCAAAGACGTGGCCGAACTGGCCTGTGCCCTGGCAGGCCCGCTGTTCGCCAAGACCACCGGGGCGCAGATTCCCATCGACGGGGGCAATGAACGGGTGATTTGAGGGGTGCAGGGGTTATCTGCGAGCGGCAATGAGTAAGCTCAGTATTTTTGCGGGTTATTCGGGGTAAATATATCGAAATCTTGTCCGAATATACCTGTAGGAAAATGACTACATGGCATAGAATCAGGTCAGGTTTTCAGATCGATTCCAGTTTTATTCCTACAGGAGGTAACAGGTCGTGGGTATCGAGTATTCCGAGAGCATAGAAGAAGCCACGCAGATTGCGCGGGCCGCCCTGCCCCTGGCCAGTCAGCTGGCGGTACCGGCCAATCCGGTGAATTACGCCGTGTTTTACGAATATGTGGCCGGCCAGAATCCGCAATTGACCGCGGCCCTGGATCAATTGCGGGAGACGGTGAAGGATCTGAGCAATGCCGAGCTGCGGGCGTTGTATCACAATTTTGTCAGCGAAACCGATGAAGAAAGCCTTAAGGAGGTCCGCAGGGCGCTTTCCACCATTATTGACTCCACCCGGGGATCCCTGGAAAAGGTGGGCAATGAATCTCAAATCTATCAGGAAAACCTGGGTGTCGCGGCGAAACAGTTGGGTGGAGCTGGGGGTGGCGATGTAGTGGATGTGGTTACCCAGCTGATTGATGAAACCGTGCGCATGCAAAAGGCCAGTCGCGAATTGCAGGAGGAGCTGGCGCAGACCAATCAGGATCTTTCCAAGCTGCGCAGCGAATTCAAGCGGGTGCGCGAGGAATCTCTGGTGGATCCCCTGACCGGTGTACAGAACCGCCGCGCTTTTGATGCCTCCCTGGAAACGGCTTTCAATCAGGCCCAGCAATCCAGTGAACCCTTGTGTCTGCTGATGGTGGACATTGACCATTTCAAAAAAGTGAATGACACCTACGGGCATGTGGTGGGTGATGCTGTGCTCAAGCTGGTGGCCAGGGCCATCAATGATACGGTGCGCGGCGGCGATGTGCTGGCCCGTTATGGCGGCGAGGAATTCATTTTGCTATTGCCGGACACTCCCCTGGAAGGGGCCGAGAGGGTGGCGGACAACATTTGCAATGTTGTGCGCAATCAGATCATGGATCGCAGCCATGTGGGCAAGGATATCGGCCGGGTTACCGTGTCTGTGGGAGTGGCCTTGTTCTGCCAAAAGGAATCGGCGGAGGCGTTTGTGGCGCGGGCGGACACGGCCCTGTATCGGGCGAAACAAAGCGGCCGGAACCGGGTGTGCACGGACGAAGTCCGGTAGCCGTGCCCTCGCCTCAGAGTGAACGAAAGACCATCCGCAACCAGTCGGCCTTGCGCA
>DRKQ01000300.1 GCA_011051685.1 Gammaproteobacteria bacterium | reverse complement strand
CGGATCATTTCATAGTCGGCGATCGCGCGCCCCAGGGGGCGCATCAGGGATTTGGGTGGCATTACGGGAAAATCGGGGCTTGCCTTTTTCATGGGCGCATAGTGTACCCTGTCAGCAGATATTCTGGGCAGTAGGACAAGGCAACCGCCCACTGAAAAATATCCATAAATTATCACTGCTGTCCCGTTAACTTTATATCCGTCATTCCGGCGAAGGCCGGAATCTAGAATGTCGTTGAAACCACTGGATTATTCGCTGCGCTCACCCTTCGGGCCGCCTGTGGCGTTCAACGCGCTTCGCGCTTATGTTCCGGCCTTCACCGGAATGATGGTAGAGGTTACTGGCTATTCATGTCTCAAATTATCAAATCATGCTGCAGCTCATGAAAAACAAACTATTACGCCCACTAAGGCGAATGTTAACGGGACAGCGGTGATAAATTATTTTTATCCATGTATAATCTTTGGCCGGTTTTGGGTTGGCCGTGTTGGTAAGGTAATCGCCGATGGAAATGCTGTATATCCTCAATCACTGGCACTGGTGGGCCCTGGGGGCCTTGTTTGTGCTGGGCGAATTGCTGGCACCCTGCGGCTATTACATGGCCGTGGGGGTGGCCGCCGTATTGACGGGGCTGGTGACCCGCTTTGCCCCGGGGATGCCCGGCCTCTGGCAACTGGGGCTGTTCGTCGTCCTGACCCTGGTCGCCCTGGCCATTGTGCATAACGCCCGGCGCAAGCGGCGGAACAAGCCCCCTACCGACAAACATTCGCCATCCGCCGATTCATAGAGGAGATACACATGAGCAAGGAAAATCACGTCAAGGGCATCACTCCTCCCGAGGCCTACAAGCTGCTGGAAGACAACCCCAGCGCGGTGTTGATCGATGTGCGCTCGGCCATGGAATTCCTCTTTGTGGGCCACCCCAAGGGCGCGGTACACGTGGCCTGGATCGACGAGCCGGACTGGAAGGTGGATCCCAACTTCCCCTCCCATGTACGCCAGGTGATGCTCGGCGGCCTGAGTTGTGAGGACGATGCCTGCACCCCGGTGGTACTCATCTGCCGCAGCGGCAAGCGTTCCCATGAGGCCGGAGAATCCCTGATCAAGGATGGCTTCACCAATGTCTACAACGTGCTTGAGGGTTTTGAGGGCGAGCTGGACGACGAACACCACCGTTCCACCCTGGGGGGCTGGCGTTTTCACGGCCTGCCCTGGGAGCAGTGTTGAGCACTCCGTAGGGTGCGCACGTTTTTTGTGCCCACGGGGTAATTGCACGATAACGCGTGGGCACAAAAAACGTGCCCACCCTACCGTTACCCAGCACTGTGTTAGAATACCCGGCCTTTTTTCCCGCCAGGCCGGCAGACATGACTGAATTCGAAAAACGCCTTAGTCAACAAATTCTTATCCTCGATGGAGCGATGGGAACCATGATCCAGCGTCACAAGCTGGACGAGGCCGCCTACCGGGGCGAGCGCTTTGCCGACTGGCACAGCGACCTCAAGGGCAACAATGACCTGCTGTCCCTCACCCAGCCGCAGATCATCCGCGACATCCACGAGCAGTACCTGGACGCTGGCGCCGACATCGTGGAAACCAACACCTTCAACGCCAATGCGGTGTCCATGACCAACTATCACATGCAGGACATGGTCTACGAGCTGAACGTGGAGTCGGCCCGTCTGGCCCGCGCCGCCTGTGATTCCCGCGCCACGGCAGACAAACCGCGTTTCGTCGCCGGCGTGCTGGGCCCCACGGACCGCACCGCCACCCTGTCGCCGGACGTCAACCGCCCCGGCTACCGCAACATCGATTTCGACACCCTGGCCGAGACCTACCTCGAGGCCACCAAGGGCCTGGTGGATGGCGGCGCCGACATCATTCTCGTCGAGACCATTTTCGACACCCTCAACGCCAAGGCCGCGTTGTACGCCATCGATGACTATTTCGAGTCCTCGGGCAAGAAACTACCGGTGATGATCTCCGGCACCATCACCGACGCCTCCGGGCGCACCCTGTCGGGGCAGACCGCCGAGGCCTTCTGGAATTCCCTGCGCCACATCGAGCCAGTGAGTTTCGGTTTCAACTGTGCCCTGGGCGCAGAAGAACTTCGTCAGTACGTGGAAGAGATCGCCGGCATCGCCAACTGTCACATCAACAGCCACCCCAACGCCGGCCTGCCCAACGAGTTCGGCGAGTACGACGAGACGCCGGAGGAGATGGCCACGGAGATCGAGGAATGGGCGCGACAGGGTTTCATCAACATCATCGGCGGCTGCTGCGGCACCACCCCGGCACACATCAAGGCGATTCACGATGCGGTGGAAAAATACAACCCGCGCGAAGTACCGGAGGACGATCACACCTGCCGCCTGGCCGGGCTGGAGCCGCTAAACATCCGCGAAGACTCGCTGTTCGTCAACGTCGGCGAACGCACCAACGTCACCGGCTCCGCCAGGTTCAAACGCCTGATCCTCGAAGAGCAGTTCGACGAGGCCCTGAGCGTGGCCCGCGAGCAGGTGGACAACGGCGCACAGATCATCGACATCAACATGGACGAGGCCATGCTCGACGGCGTCGCCGCGATGCGCGACTTCCTCAACCTGATCGCCTCGGAGCCGGACATCTCCAAGGTGCCAGTGATGATCGACTCCTCCAAGTGGGAGATCATCGAGGCCGGCCTGAAATGCAACCAGGGCAAGGGCATCGTCAATTCCATCTCGCTGAAGGAAGGCGAGGCGAAGTTCATCGCCCACGCGAAAAAGGTGCGCCAGTACGGCGCGGCGGTGATCGTCATGGCCTTCGACGAAGAGGGCCAGGCCGACACCGAGGCGCGCAAGGTAGAGATCTGCACCCGCTCGTACAAGATTCTAACGGAAATTGTTGGCTTCCCGCCGGAAGACATCATCTTCGACCCGAACATCTTTGCCGTGGCCACCGGTATCGAGGAACACAACAACTACGGCGTGGACTTCATCGAGGCGACGCGCAAAATAAAAAACAGCCTGCCCTGGGCCAAGGTCTCCGGCGGCGTGTCCAACGTGTCCTTCTCCTTCCGCGGCAACAACCCGGTGCGCGAGGCCATTCACTCGGTGTTCCTGTATCACGCCATCAAGGCCGGCATGGACATGGGCATCGTCAACGCCGGCCAGCTGGCGGTGTACGACGACCTGCCGGCGGAATTGAAAGAGCGCGTGGAAGACGTGGTGCTCAACCGCCGGCCCGACGCCACCGACCGCCTGCTGGAGATCGCCGACAAATACAAGGGCGACGGCAGCATCGCGAAAAAGGAAGACCTGGAATGGCGCAAGCTGCCGGTGGCCAAGCGCCTCGAACATGCGCTGGTGAAGGGCATCGACACCTACGCTGTGGAAGACGCCGAGGAAGCCCGCCAGCAGTTCGAGCGCCCCATCCAGGTCATCGAAGGACCGCTGATGGATGGCATGAACGTAGTGGGTGACCTGTTCGGTGAGGGCAAGATGTTCCTGCCCCAGGTGGTGAAAAGCGCACGGGTGATGAAAAAGGCCGTGGCCCATCTCATTCCTTTCATCGAGGCGGAAAAGAAGGTGGGCGAGAAGGCTGCAGCCACGGTACTCATGGCCACGGTGAAGGGCGACGTGCACGACATCGGCAAAAACATCGTCGGCGTGGTGCTGCAATGCAACAACATCGAGGTCATCGACATCGGCGTGATGGTGCCAGCGCAGAAGATCCTCGACGCCGCGCAGGAACACCAGGTTGACATCATCGGCCTGTCCGGGCTGATCACCCCATCGCTGGAAGAGATGGCGCACATCGCCGGTGAGATGCAACGCCTGGATATGAACATCCCGCTGATGATCGGCGGCGCCACCACGTCACGCGCGCACACCGCGGTGAAGATCGAACCTAACTATAAAAACGGGCCCAGCGTGTGGGTCAAGGATGCCTCGCGTGCCGTGGGCGTGGTGCAGAACCTCATCACCCCCGAAACCAAAGATAAATTTATCGCCGGGCTGCGCGAAGACTACCAGCAGGTGCGTGAAAGCCACGCCAATCGCCAGCGCGCCATACAATGGCTGAGTCTGGAACAGGCCCGCGCCAACAGGACCCAGATCAATTGGCAAAGCTACACACCACCCAAACCTAAAAAAACGGGCGTGCAGGTGTTCGACGATTTCCCGTTAGAGGAACTGCGTGACTACATCGACTGGACACCCTTCTTTCATGCCTGGGAGCTGAAGGGTAGCTACCCAAAGATATTCTCCGACCCGGAAAAAGGTGAGGAGGCGCGCAAGTTGTACGATGATGCGCAAAAGATGCTGGAGCAAATCATCAGCGAACACTGGCTGCAGGCAAAGGCCGTGGTGGGCATCTTCCCCGCCAACAGCGTGGGTGATGACATCGAAGTGTATACGGATGAGTCGCGCAGCACAGTCAAAACCGTGTTTCACAACCTGCGCCAGCAACAGCAAAAGGCCGAGGGCAAGGCCAATCGCTGCCTGTCCGACTTTATCGCCCCGAAGGACAGCGGCAAACCCGACTACCTGGGCGGCTTTGCGGTGACTGCCGGCATCGGTATAGATAAGCACGTGGCCGAGTTCGAAAAAAACCACGACGACTATCACGCCATCATGCTCAAGGCCCTGGCCGACCGCCTGGCCGAGGCCTTTGCCGAGCGTATGCACGAAATCGTGCGTCAGGAGATCTGGGGCTACCATACGGAAAAACTCAGCAGCGAGCAGCTCATCAAAGAGGAATACAAGGGTATTCGGCCCGCCGCTGGCTACCCTGCCTCACCGGACCACACCGAGAAGGACACCCTGTGGGAGCTGCTGGACGTGCAAGACACTACCGGCATCTGGCTCACCGAGGCCAAGGCCATGGTGCCCACCGCCGCGGTGAGCGGGCTGTATTTCGCCCACCCGGATGCCTGTTATTTCGCGGTGGGCAAGATCAACCGCGATCAGGTGGAAGACTACGCCCGGCGCAAGGGCATGGATCTTAAAGACGCGGAATACTGGCTGGCACCCAACCTGGGCTACAGCAAGGGCTGAACAGCAGATTGCCGCGGCACGGCGGCAAATCATCTCCCAAGCAAAACTCAAGATATTTCCCGGCAGGACGATGCCCTGATGAAGGAAGGAGCCTTCTCAGCCCATAGTCATGTCTATCTTTTCCAGCAAATCCATCATCGCCATCGGCTTTGCCACGATCATCGGCCTGCTGATCGCACTTATGGCGGTGTGGACGCAAAATGTAGCGGACAACAATCGTCACCTGCGCAAACTGGTGACCAAGCAGGCCGAATCCCGTCTGGTGAGCATGCTGCAAAACCGTGCCAAGGATCGCGCCATCTCTATTTATCGCATGACCTCTCTGGAAGACCCCTTTGAACTGGAAGATGAAATCACCCATTTCCGGGAATTGGGCTCCGACTTCATCAAGGCCCGCGAACAACTGCTCAATCAGCTGCACACACCGCTGGCTGAATCCGCCTGGCACGAAGTGCAACCCTTTATCGCCCGCGGCGGTCAAATCCAGAACAAAACAGTGGAGCTGATTCTCGATGGGAATCTCGATGCCGCCCAGCAACTGGTATGGAGGGAACTGATTCCCAATCAGGATCAAGTCATGTCACGCCTGGAAAACATGGTCAACCTGCAACGCAACTCCGCGGAAAACGATCTGGCGCAATACGCCCAACAGAACCAGCACACCTATATTCTGGTAGTGTTCCTTGCCAGCGTTGCCGTATTACTCGGCCTGTTCACCATCTTCGTGGTACGCCGCACCGGCAAGACCGAGGAAGCCCTGCTCGCTCAGGGCCGCCGTATTCGCGCACTATACGAAGTCACCTCCCTGCCTGGACTGAGTAACGAGGAACAAATCCTCGAGATGCTGCGTCTCGGCAGCCGCCTGCTGAACATGTCTTCGGCAAACGTAACCCGGATCGAGGCCGAGTCCGACATGGCCCAGGTGTTGTTCGCCGTGGCCCCTCGCGATTACCCGATACAACCCGGGATGAGCATTCCACTGGCGCAGTCACCGGCGGGCAAAGCCTTCCATCTTTGCAAAACCATCGCCTTTGAAGACATCAGCAAAACGGAATTCCTAAAATCCCCTACTCATCACCAGTTTGGCATGACAGCCTATCTTGGAGCGCCCATCATGGTGCGCAACCGGCACATTGGCGTGATCAGTTTTTGCAGCACTCAAGTCCGCAAGAAAAACTTTGAAGAAAGCGACAAGGACATCGCCAATCTCATTGCCGGTTGGGTGGGCGTAGCTATGGAACGTGATATGAGCCAGCAGGAACTGCAGCAGGCCAAAGACGAGGCGGAAACCGCCAACCTCACCAAGAGCGCTTTCCTGGCCAACATGAGTCATGAGCTACGCACTCCGTTGAACGCCATCATCGGCTACAGCGAGCTGATGATGGATGAGGCCCGGGAGGAGGACAGGCAACAGGACGCCACCGACCTCGGACATATTCATAATTCGGGCACGCATCTGCTAAAGCTCATCAATGGCGTTCTCGACCTGTCAAAAATTGAAGCAGGAAAAATGCATCTTAACCTGGAGCACTTCCGTCTCGATGAACTGATCACCGAAGTGGTACAAACCGCCACGCCCCTGATGCAGAAAAACGATAACCGTTTTGAATATCACAACAACTGCACCATCGACATCGTCCACAGCGACCGCCTCAAGCTGATGCAAATCATCTTGAACCTGCTGAGCAATGCCGCAAAATTCACTCATCAGGGCAACGTCAGCATGACACTCAGCAACCGTTTCATAAACGGCATTCCCTGGCTGTCCGTCAAGGTGCGCGACACCGGCATCGGCATGACAGACCAGCAGGTCAAACAGGTATTCAACAGCTTCACCCAGGCCAACGCCATGATCAGCACACGCTATGGAGGCACCGGCCTCGGCCTGTCCATCAGCAAGAAAATGAGCCTTATCCTGGGCGGCACTATGCAGGCACACAGCGAGATAGATCATGGATCGATCTTTGAACTGAATTTGCCGGTGCAGCATGACCGGTATAACGTCGTGCCCATCGAGCGCCCGCTGCGTGCATAATAAGACCCAGACCGCCAATCTGGCCGAAACGCTATAAGACAATGACCAACAGCAAAGTCAAGGGGTTTTTACACACATCAAACCCTCGCTGTAACTTATTGTTATTTAAAGACTTGACATACACAACCCTTCTCCCCCGCTAAATCCACGGCGGTTTCCAGGTCGCCGGCTCTAAAGAAGTCAGTAGAATTACCGATATCATGGCGGTAAGACTACATTTTTAATGCCTCTCATAGAGGGTGATTTGTCACCCCGACAACGGGCCCCAACCTCGTCATCGACGATCAAATATCGGAGTTTTTATGCATAAGATCATCAGTCTCCTTGCCCTTGCCGGCCTGCTGCTGGGCGGCACCGCCATCGCCGGCGATGACTTCCCGGGAAGGGAAAAATACAAGAAGGTCCCCTATATCGAGTTGGAGGATCTCTATAAAAAGCTTAATGACGTTGTGGTGGTGGACGCCCGTTCCAAGCTGGAGTTCGAAACCCTGCGTGTCAAAACAGCCATGAATATCCCCGTGGCCAGTGAAGACTTCGAGGCGCAGGTCGTCAAACTGCGTTCCACCACCGATAAACCCATTGTCTTTTACTGCAATGGCCACACCTGCATGAAATCCTACATCGCCACCAAAAAGGCCATGGCAGCAGGTGTGGACAATGTGTTTGCCTTTGACGCCGGCATCTTCGACTGGACCAAGGCCCACCCGAAGGAGGCCGTGTTACTGGGTGAAAGCCCGGTGAACCTCGCCCACCTGATTCCCAAGTCCACGTTCAAAAAACGGCTCATCAGCCCGGACAAGTTCAGCGACCTCGCCACCTCCGATCGCCGCAAATACATGACCATCGATGTACGTGACAAATTCCAACGCGCGGGTATCGGCTTCTACCCGGGCATCGAGCGCTGGGCCAGCCTCGACCAGCAAAAGAAACTGGAAAAATACCTGAAGAAAGCCATCAAGCAAAACCGCACCCTGCTCATTTATGACGAAGTGGGTAAACAGGTGCGCTGGCTGCAATACGCGCTGGAAAAGGCCGGAGTAAAAAAATATTACTTCATGAAAAAAGGCGCCAAGGGTTATTACAAGGAACTGGTGGCGCTAGACAAACAATAAGCCTCATGCAGTGATTCCCTGCGCAGACAGACAGAACGGGCGCGCCGGCAGATTGACCGGTGCGCCCTTTTTCGTCCGGCAATGGAAGTAACCTCCCATTTTTGCCGGCGAAAGATGACGAACGGACACAGGCAGGCTAGACTCTCGTTCATACGGGAGATTCCCTAGCCAACTCCGCCAGGAACCTGAGACGAGGTCGCCATGACAGACAACCGGAAATACACCCGCCTGCCTCTCGACGTGATTGTGGAAATCAAGCTGCAGGATGGCAGCCGGCTCTATGGAGAAACCGCAGACATCAGCCTGGATGGCGCCTTCGTCATGCTCATACCACCTCCCGGGGTGACAGCAGGCCAGCCCTGCGACCTGGAACTGATTATCAAAGCCGAAGAAGGCTGGGTGCGCGTTGCCTTCCGTTGCTCCATCGCACATAGCAAGAATGATGGTATCGGCCTGCAATTCGAAACCGCCAATACCCCCCATCATGAATCCTTCATCAAGCTATTGGTCGAAGGCAGTAGCAATATCGATCAGATGCTGGAGGAATTGTCCCGTCATCCCCGCAAGGAATTCCAGTTTTCCCGTGACTGAAACAACCGCCGACCGGCAACACCGCCTCAGCCTCCTCCCGACGAGCAATGCAGTATAACGGCCAAGCCACGGAATTACCCAACACCAGGCACGACGCACGTCTGCGCCTGTTGGTGTTACTGCCCATCATCATAACCTTCGGCCTGCTTCTGGCGCTGATTGTAATCTCCACAAAAACCTTCTTTGAGCACCAGTTCAATGAGGACCACCAACAAACCACGTTACGGGTACAAGACAGCTTTAACAACCAGATTTCCCACAATATCGACCACATAAAAGGGTTGCTCCAACTCGTCAAAAACCGGGCCGAAATTCAATCCGCCTGGCTTGCCAAAAATCGCCAGGACCTCATGAAGGTCACTGAAAACATCTACCATATCCTCAACAGCAGCTTCGGCATCACTCATTTTTATTTTCACGATGTTAATGGCAAAAACTTTTTACGCGTACATCGGCCCGGGCGCTTTGGCGACAGCATCCTTCGCAAAACCTTATTGGCAGCCCGTCGCACCGGTAAAACAAGTGCCGGCCTGGAGGTGGGTGCCTTCGGGCAATTTGCCCTGCGGGTGGTGGAGCCCTGGACCATCAACGGCAAGGTAGTGGGCTATATCGAGCTGGGCAAAGAAATACATCACATCATTCAGGGACTGAAAGACATCACCAATGCAGAAATCATTACCCTTCTCGACAAACGACTTGTCAATCGAGCCGATTGGGAGAAGGCCTTTGGCCAACATGCTGACTGGCAACAACTGGACAAATGGGTAGTCACCTCCTCCACCCTCACGACACCCACCAGCGAGCTTGAACAACTTATGCAGTTTGCGGAAAAACCTTCAAATCATCCGCATCTCCATGTTGGAGAACACACCTTCACCGCCTCTCAGTTCAAACTGGATGATTTCTCCGATACCGATGTTGGGCGCGTGCTGGTGGTAAAAAATATCACCCCCCGCGTACAGGAGCTGCGCAGCCTGCTAAACCGTATTACCCTGATCGGGGGCCTCACCATTACCGTGCTGGGTATCGCCTATTTCATATATCTGGGCAGAATTGAAAACCGCCTGACCCTAACCCATCGTGCCCTATATCAGAAAATTGGCGAACATAAAAAGGCAGAAGAAAAACTACGCCTTAAGCGCGACGAGCTGGCCGGCATCAATCGGGAACTTGAGTCCTACAGCTATTCCATCGCCCATGACCTGCGCGCCCCCCTGCGCTCGGTCACCAGTTTCAGCCAGATTGTTCTGGAAGACGCCGGGGACAAACTCAATGATGAAGAGGTGGACAATCTCAAGCGGGTGATCGCCGCCAGCAAACGCATGGCTGAGCTGATCGATGACATCCTGCAACTCTCGCGTATCACCCGCGAAGAACTTTCACGCACAACGGTCAATCTCAGCAAGCTGGCAGAACGCAGTCGCCTGCAACTCAGCAGCCAGGAACCGGAACGCCAGGTAGAATGGGACCTCCAGCCAGATATTATCGTCAATGCAGACCCGCGTCTCATGGAACGCGCCATGGACAACCTGATTGGCAACGCCTGGAAATATACCGCCTACACCGAAAAGCCTCACATCAGCTTTGGCGCCATAAATAAAAATGGTGAAACCATTTATTACGTGCGCGACAACGGCGCCGGCTTCGACATGAATTATGCACACAAGCTGTTCGCCACCTTTCAGAGGCTGCACGGCCCGCGGGAGTTTACCGGCAGCGGTGTGGGGCTGGCAATTGTCCTGCGGGTGATCCTCCGTCATCACGGTCGTATCTGGGGGGAAGGTGAAGTAGGTAAGGGGGCAAGCTTTTACTTCACCCTTCCCGATGTGGATGCTGGTTCGCAGGCCTGATCACAGATCCAGAATTCCAATAATGCTACCAGTGTTCTGCGGCACCTGTCCGCCATTGAGGTGTTCATAGATCACCTCGTGGTCCTCCTTGATCACCATCACCGGGTCGTTTTCCTTGTAACTGTAGCCAAGGAAGACTCGATCCCCGCCATGCAGGTCGCGCAGGTAAAAGGCGGCACTCTGATAAATACTCAAAGGAAACGCAGCGTTGTCCAGGGTAAAGCTGGGCACGACGCGCACCGCCGGGATATCCACCGTCAGGCTCATGCCATCGGTGTCCAGCACCTTGTTGAAGGCCATCTCGTGCATCGTATTCTGCGGCACATCATCACCGGCAAGATGATCCATGAACACGTCGTAGGCCTCGTAAACGCCCGGCAGGGAGACCACGCGCACCGGCTCATTGCTGATGTCGCTATAACCGAAGGGAAACACATCCGCCGGATCATCGCCGCGCAGGAAAAACTGCACGCTGTTACTGGCATCGGCAGGAAAACTCCCGCCGTTGAGGGTAAAGCTGCCACTGACCGAAAGAGAGCTGACCGCAATTTCGAATGGCGACACATCGGTGTCGATGGGCACACCGCTGCGTATCACCGCATTGGTATTTTGTGGCACCTGCTCACCATTCTCATGGCGATACAGCACATCGTAGTTGCCAAATAGAACGCCCGCACCGCTGATATCCGTATCCATAGCACTGCTGATCACCTGCACCTCGGCCGGCATTACCTCACTGGCGCCAATAAACATCACGTCGTTAGTGTTGTTCACACTGCGCAGGTAGAAATTGGCATCGTTGTATTCACTGCTGGGGAACGAAACGCCATCCAAAGTAAACGCAGGGGTAATGGCAACGCTTTGAATATCAAGTGAGACACTGGAAACACCACTGGTACCAATAACCACACCTTTGGCAATCACCGCATCGGTGTTCACGGGTAATTGATCACCCTGCACATGCTGGTAAACAATGTCGTAGGTGCCCTCGACCACCATTTGCGTAATAGGTAAACCATTGGCTAAATCATAACTTGGGCCCAGCGCCACACGGTCACCCGCAGTGTTACGCAGAAAGAACTCGGCGTACTGGTATTGGCTAGCAGGGAAGAATGCCGTATCCAATGTGGCATTAAACTGGAAACGCACACTGCTGACATCGATAACCGGCGAGATATCCGCGCTGACATCCAGGGTTCCCACCAGGGCCTGCTGATTGCCGGGCACCTGATCACCGCCGGTCTCCAGCGTATAAATCACATCGTAACTGCCCGCCAGCACCTCCACGGGATCGGGCGTGGCCGTGTGGCTGTTGCCAAGAAAGATGCGCTCACCACCCACCGCAGGTTGCAGGTAAAACACACCGTCGTCGTATTCACTGGTAGGGAAGGGGAGTGTGTTTTGAGTAAAAGTGGGTGTCACCGTCCACACCGTCATTGCCACGGCGAAGGGCGCCTGATCACTGTTGATGGCCACACCGGTCTGCACGGGCGTGGCCACATTCTGCGGCACCTCATCGCCATGCTCAAGCCGGTACAACACATCGTAGCTGTCCTGCACCACCCGCACCGCCGCCGGACTGGCGTCATGACTCGAACCCAGCAGGGCCGTGTCAGCCTGCCCACTGCTGCTGCGCAGCACGAAATTGCCGTCATTGTATTCGCTGATGG
>DRKQ01000299.1 GCA_011051685.1 Gammaproteobacteria bacterium | reverse complement strand
TGTGGATCGACAAGGCCCTGCTGCGCGGCCTGCGTTTCGAGTTGATCTTCCTCGACCCGCCCACCTTCTCCAATTCCAAGCGCATGGATGACAGCTTCGACATCCAGCGCGACCACGTGGAACTGCTGCAAAAGACCGCCGCCCTGCTGGCCCCCGGCGGGGTGCTGATCTTCTCCAACAATTTCCGCCGCTTCCAAATGGACACCGGGGCGCTGGCCAATCTGTGTGTGGAGGAGATCAGCGAGCAGACCCTCCCCAGGGATTTCCAGCGCAACAGCAGGATCCATCGCTGCTGGAAGATCGGCCGGGAGGGCTGAAGCGTATAACCCTGTGGACTCCCGGCGACCGATAAATTTAGATCCTTTCTAATTTTGGCCCTGGATGCTATATTCCTGATTCTTTGTCGCCCGGCTTCGCCCGGGGCAACAACCATTCAACCTTACGTTTAAGCTAATTTGGAGGATATACCCGTGGGAGTACTTGTTGGCCGTAATGCACCGGATTTTACCGCCCCTGCCGTGCTGGGAGATGGCAGCATCGTTGACGAATATCACTTCGCCAGCGCCACCAAAGACAAATATGCCGTGGTGTTTTTCTATCCGCTGGACTTTACCTTTGTGTGCCCGTCCGAGCTGATCGCCTTTGATCACCGTCTCGAAGAGTTCAAGAAGCGCAACGTGGAGGTGATCGGTGTGTCCATCGACTCCCACTTTACGCACAACGCCTGGCGCAACACCCCCGTCAACCAGGGCGGCATCGGCCCCGTGGGTTACACCCTGGTGGCCGATATGACGCACAACATCTGCAAGTCCTATGACGTGGAAACCCCTGATGGCGCGGTGGCCTTCCGGGGATCCTTCCTCATCGACCGTTCCGGTGTGGTGCGTCATCAGGTGGTCAATGACCTGCCCCTGGGCCGCAACATCGACGAGATGTTGCGCATGGTGGACGCCCTGCAATTCCACGAAGAGCATGGCGAGGTCTGCCCGGCCAACTGGCACGAAGGAGAAAAGGGGATGGATGCCACCCCGGATGGTGTGGCTTCCTACCTGGCGGAGAATGCCGACAAACTGTGAACCACATGATGCGTGATTCCGAGGGCCCGTCGATCGACGGGCCTTTTTTTTCGTGCGCCCGGGGGATAGGCTCAATAAATCTTGCCGAAGGTCGATATCCTTGATCGCGAAATGCAAAACCCGTTCTGTGACAAGAGAGCCAAGTATGAGTAAAAGCTGCAATATCCTGGCGGTGGACGACGATGCCCTGAACCGCGGCGTGATCGAACGCATCGTGGCGCGCAAGGGGCACAAGGTGACACTGGCCAGCGGCGGCAAGGAGGCCCTGCAAAAGATCAGGGAAGGAAGATTCGACCTGGTGTTACTGGATATCATGATGCCCGACGTGGACGGTGTCGATGTGTTGAAGAGCATCCGCCAGAGTCATTCCATGTCGGCCCTGCCGGTAATCATGGTTTCGGCGCTGGATGACAGTGAAAAGGTGGTGGAGCTGCTGGATCTGGGCGCCAATGACTACATCACCAAGCCCATCGATGCCAAGGTGTTGCAGGCACGGGTCAGTACCCAACTGGAAGTGGCGACCCAGCACCGGAAAATCCGCAACCTTTCAGAGGATGCCAAACGGCGTAACAAATTGTTGCTCAATCTGTTCGGGCGTTACGTCACCGAGGACGTGGCGCGCAATCTGGTGTCATCCCCCAGGGCCAGCGAGATCGGCAGCCAACTGGAAGAAGTGACCCTGTTGTTCGCCGACATTCGTGGTTTCTCCGATACCACCGAGCGTCTCGGCCCGGAAAAGGTGGTGACCCTGCTGAACAACTTTTACGACGTGATGATCGACGTGGTGGAAAAATTCAATGGCACCATCGACAAGCTCATGGGCGATGAAATGCTCGTGACCTTCGGCGTGCCCAAGACCCGAGATGACGATGTCGAAAGGGCCCTGGCCTGCGCCCTGTCCATGCAGCTGGCCATGCGTGATGTCAACGAGCGCAACAAGGCACGGCGTCTGCCGGAGTTGCAACTGGGCATCGGCGTCAACACCGGCGAGGTGATGGTGGGCAATGTAGGTTCGGAAAAACACGCCAGCTTCAGCGTGGTGGGTAAAGAGGTGAATCTGGCTGCCTCGCTGGAGGCCCAGGCCGAGGGTGGCGAGATCCTGATTTCCGAGGCCACCTTCATGGGCGGCGGGCTGGAGGTGTGGATCGATGGCAAGCGGGAGCTGCATCCCAAGGGCTTTGGCCACGGGGTGATGGCCTACCGGCTCACCGGCATGGACGGCAAATACAAGCTGAGTCTCAATCCCGATGAGGTGTCGGTGAGCGACTTACCGACAGACCTGCCCACCGGCCTGAACGACGATTAGTCGAGATTGTTGCCCTGTCCAAAGCAAAACCGGTCATTGACCGGTTTTTTTTAGGGCCTGTAAATACTGCTGTTCCGTTTTCTTTATATCAGTCATTCCGGCAAAGGCCGGAACATAAGCGCGAAGCGCGTTGAACGCCACAGGCGGCCCGAAGGGTGAGCGCAGCGAATAATCCAGTGGTTTCAACGACATTCTAGATTCCGGCCTTCGCCGGAATGACGGTAGAGGTTACTGAGTATTCATGTCTCAGATTTTCAAATCATCCTGCAGCTCATGAAAAACAAACTATTACGCCTACTAATGCGAATGTTGTTGGGACAGCAATGGCCTGTTATTAAGGGTCTCAAAATTGGTTTAACAGACATCGGTGAGCATTAGTCACATTGGATACGCCTGACACGTCAGTGAGTGAAGGCAAGTTATCACATAGCGCGCTTGTACAATGTCAAATTCGGTGGGAGCGCCTTTCCAGGCGCGAATCACGCCTGGAAAGGCGCTCCCACACGAGGAAATAACCCTGTAGAAATTATTTTGAGACGATTAATAACACTAATTGGGCGCTTTCGAGTTGAGCAATTCCTCACCCGTTTTGGGCGGCATCTGAAAATAATAGCCCTGCTCGCGCAGCTGCTGCATCACCTCGTTGACATCCGCCTGGGCCAGCTTACGCTCGGGGGACAGGTCCAGTCCGATCACCAGCTCCAGCTGGCCCAGCATGTCCAGCAGGGCCCGGGGCACGCGGGAAAAATCCCCCTCCTTTTCCACGTACAGGTAGTGATCGATCTTTTTATGGCCTTTGTAAACCGCGCACTGCATGAAATCTCCCTCGGGTGTTGTTGGCAACGGTGCGGGATTCTAGCGGAATTGGCTACTGCAGGTAAATCATCGGCTGTGCTAATGCCGTGTCAGCAACTACCTGCCTGTACAAAGCATCATTGGTCGTCTATAGCTTAGGCAAAAGGTGGAAGAGGAGGCATATTCATGGCAGTGGCAACGACATTACGGGAATATCTTGACCGCTGGGGTGTGGATTACGAGGTGGTGCC
Organism: Gammaproteobacteria bacterium; assembly: GCA_011051685.1. Classification (GTDB taxonomy): domain Bacteria; phylum Pseudomonadota; class Gammaproteobacteria; order SZUA-152; family SZUA-152; genus SZUA-152. The sequence goes on along the minus strand of DRKQ01000299.1, from coordinate 5,631 downwards.
CCATGCACGCACCAGCAGCAGTCTGGAGACCGCCGAGGCGGCGCATGTGCCGGGAGACAAACTGGCCAAGTGTGTGGTCACAGAGGACTACCGCGGTTATCTCATGGTGGTGGTGCCGGCCAGTCACGAGGTAGAGTTTGATCGCCTGGACGATGAACTGGACCGCCGCCTGGAACTGGCCAACGAAGAGGAGCTGGCGGACATCTTCACCGATTGCGAGTTGGGCGCCATTCCCCCGTTGGGTGAGGCCTACGGGCTGGATGTGGCGGTGGATCGCAGCCTGACGGAATGTGAAGACGTGTACTTCGAGGCCGGTGATCACGCCGAGCTGGTGCATTTGCGGGGCGAGGATTTTCGCGACTTGATGGCGGGCGCCGAGCAGGGCGAGTTCAGCCGCCATTTATAATCTTGAGTGGTAGGGTGGGCACGTTTTTCGTGCCCACGCGTTAGCAGCTGAAAAATCGTGTCATGCGCTGCGCTTGTTGCCCCCTGACGAAGAGGGGTGTCTCAGCCGGCCGTCTGTGCCTCACGCCGCGCGCGCACGGCGGCGGCCAGGTCGCGCAACAGCGGCTCGGTGCTGTCCCAGCCGATACAGGCATCGGTGATGCTTTGCCCGAAGAGCAAATCCTCACCCTCGGTGATGTCCTGGCGGCCTTCCTGCAGATGGCTTTCAATCATCACGCCCTTGATACGCGTGTCGCCGGCGGCGATCTGCCCGGCCACGTCTTCCCCCACGGCGATCTGCCGCTGGTATTGCTTGTTGGAATTGGCGTGGCTGAAGTCGATCATCAGCCGCGGCTCCAGCCCGGCCTTTTGCATCTCCTGGGCCGCCGCTTCCACGCTGGCGGCGTCGTAATTGGGTTTCGTCCCGCCGCGTAAAATGATGTGGCAGTCCTCGTTGCCGGTGGTGGCGAAGATGGCCGAATGGCCCCTCTTGGTCAGCGACAGAAAATAGTGCGGTTGGCTGGCGGCGTGAATGGCGTCGATGGCGATTTTCAGATTACCGTTGGTGCCGTTCTTGAATCCCACGGGGCAGGACAGGCCCGAGGCCAGTTCGCGATGGGCCTGGCTTTCCGTGGTGCGCGCGCCGATGGCGCCCCAGCTGATGAGGTCGGAGATGTATTGCGGGGTGATCAGGTCCAGGTATTCGGTGCCGGCGGGCATGCCCATGTCGTTGATGTCGCACAACAGCTTGCGGGCCAGGCTCAGCCCCTGGTTGATCTCGAAGCTGCCATTGAGGTGGGGGTCGTTGATCAGTCCCTTCCAGCCCACGGTGGTGCGCGGCTTCTCGAAATACACGCGCATGATGATCAGCAGATCGTCGGCCAGCTCGTCGCGCAGGGTCTTCAGGCGCCGGGCGTATTCCAGGGCGGCCTCGGGGTCGTGGATGGAGCAGGGGCCGATTACCACCAGCAGCCGGTCGTCCTCGCCGTGCAGGATATGGTGCACGGCCTGGCGGGTGGTGGCGATGGTCTCCGCCGCCTTTTCGGAAAGGGGATGTTCGGCAATCACCATCTCCGGCGCCACCACTTCCTTGATGGCCTGAATGCGTAGATCGTCTGTCTGGTACTGTGTGCTCATGGTGTTGTGGGAAGCAGGCCGTGGCCGCTTGTCTTAACTCTGCCGATGAAAGAGCCGCATATTGTCGCCTAAAGCGCAGTCCCCGTCGAGTTGGTGCCGGCTTTTGGTTTCAGGCAGACTGCGCGGGAGAGAAACGTTGGGAGATGGGATACGTGTGCGCTGCCATTCATTTACCCTCACGCCGGACTGGCGTCGGGTTGTGGGCCCTGTTGTGCGTGCTGTTGAGCGCGCCGGTATCGGCCTATCACTTGCCCAAATGGGAATTGGGCCTGGGAGCCGGGGTGCTGCCCATCCCTGCCTATCGTGGCGCCAGTGGGCGCAAGAATGTCTGGTTGCCGGTGCCTTATCTAGCCTATCGTGGCGATCGCATCAAGGTGGATGAGGAAGGAATGCGCGGCGAGTTGGTGCACCGAAACCGCATGCGTCTGGACTTCAGCGTGGGCGGCAGTCTGCCGGTGACGAATAACAATGGTCCACGAGAGGGCATGGATGATCTGGATGTGATTGGTGAAATCGGTCCCTCGCTGGAGTTCTTGCTGGGCCAACGGGGGCAACGGCACGCTGGCTGGGAACAGCAATGGTGGCTGCGACTGCCGCTGCGCGCGGCGCTGTCCGTGGGCAATCCATGGGTGGCACACCGTGGCTGGGTGTTTTCCCCTTACCTGGACTGGGTGTGGGTGACGGGCAAGGCGCGGGCCCGTTGGCGCTGGAGTCTGGCCGCCGGGCCTCTCTTTGCCAGTCGTACCTATCATGATTATTTTTACACCGTGGGGCCGCAGGATGTGACGGCCACGCGGTCGGCCTATCAGGCCACGGGGGGGTATAGCGGCAGCCGGGTGACCTTGAGTCTGGCGGTGAATTCCAAAAAGTGGTTCGTGGGTGGTTTCGCCCGTTACGACAATCTACAGGGCGCGGTGTTCGACGACAGCCCGCTGGTGGAGACCCGCCGCTACCTGGCGCTAGGCGTGGCGGTGTCGCGTATATTCATGCAGTCCACGGAACATGCGCCTCACGGGACGCACGGGGCCAGACAGACGCCCCTATTGAACGGCGCCGACACTTTGCAGCAGTTCCACTGATGTCTGGTCGGAAGAACGCAGGGCATAGCCCAGCGGGGTGATGCTGTTGATGTCGCGAACGTTGACGCGGGCGCCGGCGTCGATGAGGATTTCGATGACCTCGTGATAACCCAGACTGGCGGCCTCGTGCAGTGCGGAATATTGATATTGGTCGATGCGATTGGGGTCGGCGTGGAGTTTCAACAGCAGTTCCACCATGGCGGTGTTGCCGTCTGTGGCCGCTGCCAGTAGTGGCCAGATGCCGCGCTCGTCGATTTCGTTGATATCCGCGGATTCTTCCATCACCAGCCGTTTCACCCGGGCCTGATCACCGGCCTCCACGGCATCGTGCAGCGGCCCGGCGCTGGCACCCACGGCCATCAGCAGCAGGGTAATGCCGAGGATGAATCTGAGTCGGGAGATAAGCTTACGGCACATGGAAGGTTTTCGGCTCAGGGAAAGGTGATCGGGTCGCTGATCAGGTACCAGCGTTTGAGTTTGGGGAAGTATTTCCATTCGTGGCGGTGTTTGATGCTGCGGACGCGTTGGTCATCCGTATTGTAGTAACTCAGGGTGACGGTTTGTTTCATGATCATCTTTTTCGGGTCCAGCCTTTGTCCGGAGGCGGCGTACTTGGTGATGCGGATATTTTCCATGTTGGCGGGGAGGCTGGGTTCCTGCTCGTCCGGCCAGCGATGGAAGGAATACACCGCATCGAACTGGCCCCAGCGCACGGCCTGTTCGTAGCCGCGCAGGGTGGTGTTGAGCTTGTCCATGATGTCGCCCTGGGTGGCGCAGGCGCCCAGCAACAGGCTGGCGAGAACCACGGCAAACCATTGTGGCAGGGAGCGGGCTTGACCTCGGGGGGCGAATAACATGTTGTTTCCTTTAAATGATCGATGGGTGTTAGTCACCCGTTGCTGCACAATGTAGCACGAAATCCCTTTCTGGCAGATGTCAAGTTTGCCCCATTTTGGACCGATGACAGGGTAGCGGCGCAGCTAACCCCATTCCCATTTTTTTCCGATGTGACAGACACCTCATGAGCAAGGTCAAATCAAGCCCGGCAACCCCCGAACAACTCACGGCCTTTGTGCCCTTCAGCGAATGTTCTGCGGATGACCTGATTGTGTTGGCGGACCATGCCTGGATCGATCAGATCAAACGGGGTCAGGTGCTGGCCCGCGTGGGTGAGGAGGATGACTGGGATTATTATCTCATCGAGGGCACGCTGAAACTGGTGGCCGCGGACGGCAGGGAGTCATTCATCATGGGCGGCAGCCGTACCGCCCGGGCGCCGGTGGCCCACCTCAAACCACGCCGTTACACACTGTCCGCCATGACCGCTGTCACCTGCCTGCGGGTGGAGGCGAGCCTGCTGAAAAACCTGTCGTTCAGCAGCATGGAGAGTGACGGGATGGTGGTGGAGGAGATGTCGGAGTCCGACGAGTTTCTGGAAAACCCGTTGTTTGCCGAGGTGCACGACGATCTGGTCAATGACCGCCTGACGGTGCCCAGCATGCCCGAGGTGGCGGTGAAAATCCGCCGCATGATCGAACAGGAGGATGCCTCCATCCCCAAACTGGTCCAGGCAATCCAGGCCGACCCCGCAGTGAGCGCCAGGCTCATCAAGGCTGCCAATGGTGCCCTGTATCACGGCTATCCGCCGGTGGAAACCTGTGTGCGGGCCATCGAGCGTCTCGGGGTGAACACCACCAAGCATCTGGTGGTGAGTTTCGTGCTGCGCAACCTGTTTCAGGAGGCCATCACCACTAAGCTGCTGGATCACTGCGCCTGCGACCTTTGGCTGCACAGCGTCGAGGTGGCGGCCATCAGCCAGGCGCTGGCTAATGTTACCCCGGGACTGGATGCCGAGGAGGCCCTGCTGGCGGGTTTATTGCACGATATCGGTGAACTGGTGATCCTCAGTTATGCCGACAATTACCCGGAGATCGCCAGAGACGAGACGAGTTTGCGCGGCGTGATTCAACCAATAAAGGGCAAGATCGGCCGGGCCGTGTTACAGGCCTGGCAGTTTGCCGAGCCCTTCCTGTTGGCCGCCGCCGAAGCGGAGCAATGGACCCGTAATCCCGCGCCGCAGGCGGATTACTGCGACGTGGTGCTGGTGGCCCACCTGCACAGCTATTTCGGCACCCCGAAGATCAACGACCTACCCGGCCTGGCGGAGATCCCCGCCTTTGCCAAGCTGGCCGGCGGCAGTCTCACCCCCGAGGTGAGCATGCTGGTATTGGACGAGGCCAAGGAGCAGATCCAGGAAACCAGGCAACTGTTCATGTCCTGAGGAGCTTGCCTTGCGTATGGCCGCTTTTTCAGTCTCTGCTGCTTCGTGGCGCTGTGGTGGGAGGTTTCGAGGGGCGAGTATCTAGGGACGAGATTATAGGGATGAAGGCTCGATCGAATCTGAAAAAGTGATTTGCTTTGCGTGTTTCCAGATTGGGTATAATGGAGATCAGCCACAGACACAGGCGAGATACGCCAGAGGATCCATGGAAAGAAACACACAGATTTCTCATCGCTTTGGGCGATTCGTCTCCCTGTTGTCACTGCTAGGGCTGACAGCCTGTGGCGGCAATGGCAGTGGTTTTAGCAACCAGCCCGTGCAGGTGCCCACACAGGCGGTGGATATCGACGTGCCCAGCGCCGTGGTGACACCGGTGTACACTCTTTCCAGCACCACCCTGCCCGGTGGTTTTCCCATCAGCGAATACAATGACGGCAATTTCGTGCTGCGCAGCAGCAGTGGGCAGGCTGACACGGCCCTGCTGGGTTCGAGTCATGACGCCAGTCCGGCGGCGGTGCGGGTGGTGCAGGACAGCTACGATGTGTTGTACCGGCATGAGCATGGCGATGAGGTGCCGCAGAATGTGGCCACGCCCGTGCAGACCGGTGTGGCCATCAACAGTGATCAGGCGCCCTTCGCCGTGGCAATGACGGTGTGGACGGTGACACCCACTTTTACTCAAAACACACT
>DRKQ01000298.1 GCA_011051685.1 Gammaproteobacteria bacterium | reverse complement strand
CCTGCCTATGCCGAAGGCTTTGCCCTGGAATGTGCGGCCATGAGACGGGTGCGTGATGAAATGGGGATGACCAACGTGAAGTTGATGATTCCCTTCTGCCGAAGGGTAGAGGAGGGAGAGAAAGTGCTGGCCGCCATGGCTGACAATAACCTCAAACGTGGTAGCAATGGCCTGGAAATATACGTTATGTGCGAGATTCCAAATAACGTCATACTTATTGATGAGTTCTCGAAGCTGTTCGATGGCTTTTCCATTGGCTCAAATGACCTCACCCAACTGACGCTGGGCGTTGACCGTGATTCAGAAATTGTTGCCTTTGACTTCGATGAGCGAGACCCCGGTGTCAAACAGATGATTCGCCTGGCGGTGGAGGGCGCACGCCGCAACGGCCGGCATTCCGGACTGTGTGGGCAGGCCCCTTCCGACTACCCTGAAATGGCCGAGTATCTGGTGGAGATCGGTATCAATTCCATAAGCCTCAACCCGGATACGGTACTTTCCACTACCCGGCATGTACTGAAGGTGGAGCAGCGTCTGCGGGATAGCGCCGCCGCAGGTCGGCGGTCAGAAAGCTAAAAAACAGGGGGTTCACAGCGATTACATGATAACGAGTTGATTCGATAGGAATGGCTGACTGAAAGATGCGCGGCTGGGCTATCTGCAACAAATAAATTCCCGGATGTAACTAGGGTTACATCTTTTGCTTTCCTCTCGAGACTATCATGCATGCACGCGGGAGGTGCGTATAGCATTTTATCTTCAGGCGTCTCTCAAATACGCAACCTAACGATAAATGGGCTTATGCATGAATCAAGAGGAAATGCGCATGATGATAAAATGCAAAAAAAGAATTTCGGCGGCGATAGTGATCCTGTTGGCTTGCTTGGCAACTACCTCACTATTCGCCGCCGAGCCGATGGCAGATGTTGATATCAGCTACTGGGTGCGCGACTCCCTTCGCATTGACCCACGCGTGGATGCAGCGAAGATCAGCGTGGCCAGTGAGCAGGGTATAGTCACACTAGCCGGTACTGTGGACAATCTGGCAGCGAAGCAATATGCCGATCTTGAGGCAAAAAAGATCAACGGCGTTCAGGGTGTTATTAACGAGATTTTGGTGATTCCCGTTTGGCGCTCGGATGCTGATATCAGGCATGCAGTAAAACGCCGCATTCTGGATAGTGCCGCCATAACGTCAGAGGGTATCCGCGTCACTGTCGACGATGGTCGGGTTACCCTCTTGGGTGAGGCCCCTGACTGGGGGGAGGTACAGCAGGCCGGCTTGCTGGCCAGTGAGGTTACTGGTGTAAAAAAGGTCACCAATGACATTGTCGCCGTCTGGCAGCGTGAGCGTAGTGATCAGGACATTAAGAAAGACGCCATCGCTGCACTGCAACGTGATGTGTATCTGAGCGGCTTGCCCATCGTGGTCGATGTTAAGGACGGTATTATCAGTCTGACGGGTTCGGTTGGCAGTGCATTCGAAAATGATCGTGCGGTGCAAAAGGTTCGCTGGATCTCGAATGTCAAAGGTGTGATAAGCGACTTCAAGATCGAGGCCTGGGAAAATCGCGGGGCACGCAGGGAAAAGGTTTGGCCATCGGATGATGCACTGGCGCGCGCCGTCAAGGCTGAACTGGATCAAGATCCGTATGTGACGGCCAGTGATATCAGTGTTCGCAGCAATCTTGGCGCGGTCACACTGGATGGCACGGTCGATAGTTACTACCAGGCGCTTATTGCCGGCCAGGATGCCAATAACGTGGTTGGCGTGGGCTGGGTAATCAACAACCTAATGGTTAAGGGTAGCAACCGTTCTGACTGGCTGATCCGCGATGACATCACCTTTAATCTCAACACGGACTATGTTCTGCAAGGATTTCAGATTGAGGATAAGGTTAAGAATGGCGTGGTTATCCTAACTGGGGAGGTGAATAACGGCTTCGAAAAATACCATGCTGGCGATGTGGCGGCCGGTGTTCTTGGTGTCAGGAAAATCATTAATCGGATTTCTGTCAACCAGGTGGGCCAGGAAAGAAGTGACCAGATGATGACCAGTGATATCGTGAACGGTCTTCACTGGAACTGGACGACCCTGCCTGTGAGTGACGAAATCAAGGTCAGTGTAAACAACGGCATTGCCACCCTGAAGGGGGTTGTTGATAGCTGGTCTCAACGCCGTGAGGCCGAACGTGTCGCGTTTCGTACTGCAGGCATTTGGGCGGTAAACAACCGGTTGACGGTAAGCCGGTACGATACTAATTATCCTTGGGACCAATGGTTTGACAAGAGCATACCCGCGCAGTGGGATCCAACCTATTACCCTGGCCATATGTGGAAATATTACGATCACCCCTATTTGTGGGACAACAGCTAATCTCTGCACGGGCCGGGCTGGTGAATCCAGCCCGGCTGATTGATTGCTGGGGAAATGCAAACAAGCATTAGAGGATCTTTTATGCGAAGACTATTCATCGTAATTCTTGGCCTGTTAGTGATAATGCTTGGCGCTTGTGCCAGCAGTAGCGTGAACGAGGTAAGTCCTGGCTCAACGTCTTACCTCATGCACTACGAAGAAGGCAGAATCGTGGAAATCAAACCCGTCGTCATCAAAGATGATGGCAGCGGCGGTTTTTTGGGCGCCATTACCGGCACTGTGCTTGGTTCGACCATGGGCAGGGGGCGTGGTAATACACTGGCGACACTGGCCGGTGGCTTGCTCGGCGCCTATGCAGGCAGTGAAGTCGGCAAGGCTAATGCGCAGGAGCTGACCGTCGATCTGGATAACGGCGATTCGGTGGTGGTGATTTCCAAAGGCCAAAAATTTGCTGTTGGACAACGGGTCAGGATCGTCATCGAAGATGGACGGGTGGTGTCGGTGGAGCACCATTGAGTGATTTTCCATAGCGAGAGTTGGGAGAAGAAATTGGACATGCACCCACTGGATGAGAAATTTGGATCCTATACCCTGGCGATCGGTGCTTTGCTGATCGTTCTTGGTATTGTCGGTATTATCTTTCCGACCCTGATATCGCTGGCAACCGGCGTCTTTGTCGCCAGTCTGTTGTTTATTGGCGGCATCATCTGGGCCATCCACACCTATCGATACAACCCGACGGTCGTCGTGGACTGGTTCAAGCCGGCCTTGCTACTGATCATCGGTGGTCTGATGCTGTTCTATCCCCTGTCCAGCGTGGCGATGATCGGTCTGCTTCTGGCTATCTATCTATTGTTGGATGCCATGGCCAGTTTTACCCTCGCTCAGGCGATCCACCCCGCCAAGGGCTGGGGATGGATGGCCTTCAATGGTGTTGTCTCGGCCCTGTTGGCCGTACTGCTGCTGGTTGGCTGGCCGGACACATCGCTGTGGTTGGTAGGTATCTTTGTCGGTATTAGCCTGTTGTTCGATGGCGTGGTTCTGGTTGCCATCGGCAGGAAGCTGCGCAAGGGTGAGCAGCTATGAACGGCGGCTTGACGATTCGTTCACTGCTTGGTCGTGAGATTCTTGATTCCCGCGGCAATCCCACCGTTGAGGTGGAGTGCGAACTGCGGGACGGTACTTGCGTCCGCGCCGCCGTGCCTTCGGGGGCCTCAACCGGTAGTCGTGAGGCGGTGGAGTTACGCGACAATGATGCCGGACGTTTTCGTGGCAAGGGTGTCTTGCAGGCGGTGGCCAACGTCAACGAGGTCATTGCGCCGGTGCTGCAGGGCATGGATGCGCGCCAGCAGGCCGTGATCGACCAGACCATGATTGAACTGGATGGCACGCCGAACAAAGCGCGTCTGGGTGCCAATGCCATCCTCGGTGTCTCCTTGGCCGTGGCGCGCGCCGCTGCTGCCGCCAGCGGATTGCCGTTATACCAGTACCTTGGTGGCCCGGGGGCAACGCGTCTGCCGGTACCACACATGAATATTCTCAACGGCGGCGTTCACGCCCACTGGCAGGGTGCGGATTTTCAGGAATTCATGATTGCGCCCTATGGCGCAGACAGTTTCCGTCAGGCGCTTGAATGGGGCAGTGAGGTTTACCACGCCTTGCAGGCACTGCTGGAAAAGAAGGGACTCTCCGTCGGCGTCGGCGATGAGGGCGGTTTTGCACCGCAGGTCTCATCCAACCAGGAACCCTTTGATCTGATCATGCGGGCGATTGACGATGCGGGCCTGGTTGCGGGACGGGATGTGGGCATCGCCTGTGACCCGGCCTCCAGTGAGTTTTATGAAAAGGGTCAATACCACTTGCGCAGTGAGAAGCGCAGCCTGGATTCCGCCGCCATGACGGCCTATTACGCAAAGCTGATCGACCACTATCCGCTGGTGCTG
>DRKQ01000297.1 GCA_011051685.1 Gammaproteobacteria bacterium | reverse complement strand
CGGCGAAGGCCGGAACATAAGCGCGAAGAGCGTTGAACGCCACAGGCGGCCCGAAGGGTGAGCGCAGCGAATAATCCAGTGGTTTCAACGACATTCTAGATTCCGGCCTTCGCCGGAATGATGGATATAAAGTTAACGGGACAGCAGTGAGTGCGTAACATTGTTTTTTAATCGTCTCAAGATGATTGCAACAGGGTTATTTCCCCGTGTGGGAGCGCCTTTCCAGGCGCGATTCGCGCCTGGAAAGGCGCTCCCACAGTATTTGGCATTGTCTAAGTGCGCTATGAGACAGCTTGCATCCACTCATTGCCGCTTCAGGCTTTCCCAAGGTGGCTATTACTCACCAATGTCTGTGAAACCAATTTTGAGACCCTTAATAACTTGTCCATCAAATTGATCGTCCTGATCTATTTGATGGGCGCCCGCGAAATATGGGCGCAACCCGGTTCCGGTATCCTGCTTCACCCTACCTCCTCTATCCCTAGAGTCGCGTGCGATGTTGCTGGTATTTCGCAGGCTTACATTGGCTTATGTCAATGCCGGCACATCCCTGTGCCGTATTATTAACCCAGCAATATTAATTGCCAGTTAATACTTTATTTAATTCACTACATTAATAACTGCAGTCATGCCATCGTGCACCATGCAGCGAATCTTGTAATGCCCGGGCATTGAAAATTTGAAGTCTTGTTGTGTGTGGGCCTCTTCTTTTTTTGCAGGCATTACCACTTCACCTTCTTTATTGTCATTATCCAAGACGCTGATGCGGGATTTATGAAAAAAAGGATCGTCATTTTTTATGCGTAGTTTCTGGTTCAGGTGAACCGTTATACTGCTGGGATTGTAGAGAATATCTTTTTCTATAATCTGCACGATTCTACTATCGTCAGCCCGGGCGGAGGAAAATAGGAGTGAAACCAACATTGCGACGCTGATGAGACCTGTAACATGGCTTTTCATTGCGTTATCCTTGTTTGCAAAAACCTAGCTCGTGAGAATGATCGTGCGGCTGGCAGGTAAGCTTTCCAGCCGCACGGATTCTTACAGATAAGATCCTATTCCCTGGTAATCGTTAAATTTCCAAACATGACATGGAAAAATGGCATGCCAAACATTTTTCCTTCTGCCATCATTTCCTGGACATGTTTTTTTGTGCGTTCCATTAGTGCTTTGGTTGCTTGTAGGTTCGCCATAGCTTCCTGCTTGGCAGGCCCTTCCGGCATGGCCATGATCTTACTTTTGGCTGCCATCATTTTCTGTTTGATTTGCGGGAAGGGGATATAACCACTTTTCAATGGCGCTGGCTCCAAGCCCTTTGGCCCAACTCTAAAGGGTGGCACCATGAGATGCATAACTTTGCCAGTACTTCCGGCTCCCACGTTACCGTCAAACCCTAGCTTGTTACCATCACCACGCACAAACTCGGTAATCATCATATGTATTAGTTGATTATCGTTGGTCAAACGACCATCTACGTAGATTTTTCCTTTTGCCCAAAATGCCGCGTAGGCGTACTCGGTTGGCATAAGACGAGTTCCAATCCCGGTGGCGCCGTGCATGATGTGGTCAGTCACCACACCGCCAAAGGTTGGAAACAGTTTGCCATGAGGCAAGGGGCCATCCACTACAACACGGTAATCGTGCGAATTGTCCGGCGCCTTAAAGCTGGCCTCAAAATGGATTTCATCTTCGGTAGTGCTGCCATCAATGGCGGTGACATCACGCAGTATCATATCTAGGTCGCCAACTCCTACGGTCATCCAGTCGCTAAACGGAGTGGCATGATCGACGATAGTGTACTTGCCATCGCGTTGCTGACGCATTCCTGGTGATAAACCGAGGAGGGGAAATGGCGCTTTCTCCCAACCTGCTGGGTGATCCGGCGTGCCAAAGACGGCGGGATCAATTTTTCGTGGTCCAGGTAAGGCCCAGCGAATAGAGCCCTGGTGTTGTGAAGCCTTAATGGTTACTGGTCCGCCCAAGCGATGCGGTGGGGTAGGGTTTTTGGCGTGGGATTGGGTATATGCAAACAAGCCTGTCATTGGCAAGTCTGTAACACTTTCTGTTTCGCTCCCAGGAGTTGACGCGCAGCCCGAGATCACAATAAGTGCCGGTATCAGTATGCCGTACGATAGTATTTTGTCTTTATGATTTGAAATTGTTTTCATGTTGATCTCCTAATCGTTTTCAGTTCCATGCTAACGACATCTTTGATGTATTGGTTGAAAGAAGGCAAAAATGCTTTTAAACCTCGTTCAAGATAAGTATTGCTGAGGGTTAATCTCGCTATCATCATAGGGATGAATTTCGCGCAACCAGTTACAGGGCTTAGGACGTCATCAAATGCGAGATATTACAGAGGAGAGAAATTTATGATGATTTAATGCGATTGTTACGTTAACAATTCAAATGCATAACCACGTTTGTGTGACGAGTAAGTCTATTGTTACGGTACGATAGAATTATTTTTCGCGCATGCATTGTTACTCAGCATGTTTGTTTGTGAGCAGCTTGTAGTGATCATATTTTTTGACCACCTTTTTTATGATTGGCCGGCGTGATTTTTATTGGTCGGTTATGCGCAAAGATCGTTTATTCGAGCAACCCATTTCAATCCTGCTTCAATACTGAGGTGACAGATGGGGCGGCTGATATGCTTGAGGTTGGAAAAGGCCTGTTTTCTGTAGGGCAGATTTTTTGTCCATCAAGGCAAAGGATTTGGGGCGACAAAATTTAGGGGCATCAGAGTATGGTCATGCACCCGGCGGCGTAGCAACAAATGAGGATGTTTCTGGTCAATAAGTGATCGGATTTTCCTTTTTGGGAATATTTCCATCTCATTTTCAATTTGTTCTTAAGAATTCACTTTAAGTACATTTTCCAACAATTTGATTCCATAAGACTACTCCGGTTTTGCCTGGTGAGCATTTAAGCAAATCTCGCTAAGTCATTGTGTGAACAGGAAGTTTTTTCTGTTCTTTCGAGCGTTATTTTCTTGACAGTGGGTGAACCCCGTACCTATAGTGTAAGAATGTGGGAAAAGGTGGTGAAAAGTGGATTTTTCGAATCCGCTGCCGCTAAGGTGACTGGCGGGCGCAAACCGGGCCCGATGAACGAGACGAGGACACCATAACGTGTTTCGCGGGGTGAACGCACTGAACCTGGATGCCAAGGGGCGCATGGCCATGCCGACGCGCTACCGCGAGCGGCTGTCCGAGATGTGCGCCGGGCAAATGGTGATCACCGTGGACAACAGCGATCGCTGCCTGCTGGTCTACCCCCTGCCGGAATGGGAGCTGGTGGAGCGCAAGCTGCAGAAGCTGCCGGCCTTCAATCGCCAGGCGCGGCGCCTGCAGCGGTTGTTGATCGGCCATGCCGCCGAGGTGGAGATGGATGGCGCCGGCCGGTTGCTGCTGCCGCCGCCGCTGCGTGAGTTCGCCGGGCTGGAAAAGCGCGCCGTGCTCATCGGCCAGAGCAACAAGTTTGAGCTGTGGAGCGAGGAACTGTGGAATGAAAGCCGCGCCGAGTGGCTGGCGGCGGGGGATGATCTCGGCGATCTGCCCGCAGAAATGGAGACGATGTCGTTATAGGGCCGATGAGCGACGATTTCGCGCATCGCCCGGTGCTGTTGGATGAAGTGCTCGAGGGGCTGTCCATAAAGCCCGCCGGCATTTACATCGACGGCACCTTCGGTCGGGGTGGTCACGCCGGTGCCATCCTCGAGCGTCTGGGCCCCGCGGGGCGATTGCTGGCCATGGACAAGGATCCCCAGGCGGTGGCGGCGGCGAAACACCGGTTTGGCGCGGACCCGCGTTTCGAGATTGTGCAGGGTTCATTTACTCAGTTGGGGCGTCTGGTGCAAGAGAGGGCTTGGCAACAGGCAGGTGGTGTGGACGGGGTGCTGCTGGACCTCGGGGTTTCCTCACCCCAGCTGGACGACCCCGGGCGCGGTTTCAGTTTTCGCCACGACGGCGCCCTGGACATGCGCATGGACCCCGCTGTCGGCCAGAGCGCCGCGGACTGGCTGGCCCATGCCGAGGAGTATGAGATTCGCCGCGTGCTGCGCGACTACGGCGAAGAGAAGTTTGCCAAGCGCATCGCCCGGGCCATTGTGCAGACACGCGAGGAACATCCCATTACCACGACGCGACAACTGGCGGCACTTATCGCCGAGGCCAGCCCCGTGCATGAAAAGGGCAAGGATCCGGCGACCCGCAGTTTTCAGGCGATCCGCATCTTTATCAACGGCGAGCTGGACGAGCTGCAGCAATGCCTGCCCCAGGCGCTGGAGGTGCTGCGCCCGGGCGGCCGGCTGGCGGTGATCAGTTTTCACTCGCTGGAGGACCGCATCGTCAAGCGTTTTTTGCGCAAGGAGGCCCGGGGGGATGCGTTTCCGCCGGACCTGCCCGTTCCACAGTCCGCCCTGTCGCCGCGCATCAGGCTCATTGGCAAGGCCGTGCGCGCCAGCGAAGCAGAGATTAGCGAAAACCCCCGGGCCCGCAGCGCAGTGCTGCGAATCGCGGAGCGGTTGCAGTGAATGAACAAGTTGCTGCTGGTGATGATTGTTGCAGTACTGGCCTCGGCGCTGGGGGTGATCGAGGCCAAGCACCAGAGCCGCAAGCGCTTTGTGGCCCTGCAGGCCCTGGAAAAGGTGCGCGACGACATGAACGTGGAATGGGGGCAGTTGCAATTGGAGCAGGGGGCCTGGGCCACGCACAGCCGGGTGGAGCGCATCGCCCGCGAGAAGCTACATATGGTTATGCCGAAGATGGAAGAGATCGTGATCGTCAAGCAGGCGGTGCAGAAATGACGGGTTTGGCCTGTTGCCGCGCTGACGGGTTTTATCCGTCATTCCGCCGGAATGACGGAAAGGCAAGGTTTTGTGGTAGCCCCATCCAGGAAAGCAATTATTGATGAACGCACAATCATCCACACCAAGCTATCGTGGCCGGCGTCTGCTGGTGCTCTCAGTGCTGAGCCTGGCGGGCCTGGCACTGGTGGCGCGCGCGGTGGATTTGCAGGTGATGCGCAAGGATTTCCTGCAGGGCCAGGGCAATGCGCGCTACCTGCGGGTGGTGGCCGAGCCGGCCCACCGCGGCATGATCACCGACCGCAACGGCGAACCCCTGGCCATCAGCACCCCGGTGGACTCGGTGTGGGCCAATCCCCAGCAACTGATCCAGGCCCGCGATCGCTGGCCGCAGTTGGCCCGGGTGTTGGGCATGAAGCGCAGCACCCTGGAGCGTCTGCTGGCGGCCAAGGCCGACAAGGAATTCATCTATCTCAAGCGCCGCGTGGCGCCGGACTTTGCGCAAAAGGTCATGGCCCTGGAGATCCCCGGCGTGGCCCTGGCGCCGGAGTACAAGCGCTTTTATCCCGCCGGCGAGGTGGCCGCCCACGTGGTGGGCTTTACCGATGTGGACGACCAGGGGCAGGAGGGCATGGAGCTGGTCTACGACGCCCAGCTGAAGAGCATCCCCGGCGCCAAGCGGGTGATCAAGGACCGCTTCGGGCGCATCGTGGAAAATGTCGAGCGCGTGGCCGAACCCCGGCCGGGCAAGGACATCGCCCTGAGCCTCGACCGCCGCCTGCAATACCTGGCCTATCGCGAACTCAAGGCGGCGGTGAAGGCCAACCGCGCCGATGCCGGTTCGGCGGTAATCCTCGACGTGCACACCGGCGAGGTGCTGGCCATGGTCGACCAGCCGGCCTACAACCCCAACAACCGCCACCGGCTGAAGAGCAGCCATCTGCGCAATCGTGCAGTCACCGACGTGTTCGAACCGGGCTCCACCATCAAGCCTTTCACCGTGGCCGCGGCGCTGGAGACCGGGCGCTTCAACGCGCGCACGGTGGTGGATGTCCGCCCGGGTTATCTCAGGGTGGGGCGCAAGACCATTCGGGACTTCCGCGACTACGGGGTCATCGACGTCGCCACCATCCT
>DRKQ01000296.1 GCA_011051685.1 Gammaproteobacteria bacterium | reverse complement strand
TTGTCACCTCCGGTCCCGGCGCCACCAACGCGGTGACCGGCATTGCCACCGCCTACATGGATTCCATTCCCATGGTGGTGATCACCGGCCAGGTGCCCACCCATCTCATCGGTAACGACGCCTTTCAGGAAGTGGATTCCGTGGGCATCACCCGCCCCTGCGTGAAACACAACTTCCTGGTGAAGGATGTGAAGGACCTGGCGCTGACCCTGAAAAAGGCCTTTTACGTGGCCACCACCGGCCGCCCCGGCCCGGTGGTGGTGGACATCCCCAAGGACGTCACCGCCGCCAGCACCAGCTATGTGTACCCCAAAGAGATCACCATGCGTTCCTATAATCCGGTGGTGAAGGGACACAGCGGGCAGATCAAGAAGGCCGTAACACTCATGGCCCAGGCCAAGCGCCCCATGTTCTACACCGGCGGCGGGGTGATCCTCGACAACGCCCACAAGGAGCTGGCGCAACTGGCGAAGAAACTGGGCGCCCCGGTGACCAACACGTCCATGGGCCTGGGGGGCTTTCCCGCCTCGGACAAGCAGTTCGTGGGCATGCTGGGCATGCACGGCACCTACGAGGCCAACATGGCCATCTCCAATTGCGATGTGATGATCGCCATCGGCGCGCGTTTCGACGACCGGGTGACCGGCAACATCGAGCGTTTCGCGCCCCATGCCAAGATCATCCACGTGGATATCGATCCATCGTCCATCTCGAAAAATGTGAAAGTGGATGTGCCCATCGTTGGCAGTGTGCGTGATGTCGTCAAGTCCCTGCTCAAGGAGATGACCGCCAGCAAGTTTAAGCAGGACCGGACCGCGCTGAAAGAATGGTGGCAGCAAATCGATGAATGGCGCGCCGTGGACTGTCTCAAGTACAAGACCGATGGCGACAAGATCAAACCTCAATACGCCCTGGAGACCCTGCACAAGATCACCAAGGGCGATGCCTATGTGACCTCGGACGTGGGCCAGCACCAGATGTGGGCGGCGCAGTATTACCGCTTCGACAAACCGCGGCGCTGGATCAATTCCGGTGGCCTGGGCACCATGGGCTTCGGTTTGCCGGCGGCCATGGGTGTGCAACTGGCCTTCCCCAAGGCGCAGGTGGCCTGCATTACCGGCGAGGGTAGTATTCAGATGAACATCCAGGAACTATCCACCTGTATGCAGTATGAACTGCCCATCAAGATCATTTGCCTCAACAACGGCTACCTGGGCATGGTGCGTCAGTGGCAGGAATTCTTTTACGATGAACGCTACTCGCACTCTTACATGGATTCCCTGCCGGATTTCGTCAAGCTGGCCGAGTCATACGGCCATGTGGGCATGCAGGTAAGTCAGCCGGGTGACGTGGAGGGGGCGATGAAAGAGGCCTTCAAACTGAAAGATCGCCTGGTGTTCTTGGACATCCTTACCGACCCGCAGGAGAACGTGTACCCCATGGTGCCTGCCGGCGCCGGGCTGGATGAGATGATCCTTATCTAAAAAATCTGACAGTAACTATGAGACACATTATTTCGATCTTGATGGAAAACGAGGCAGGCGCTCTTTCCCGGGTGGCGGGGCTGTTTTCCGCGCGCGGTTACAATATTGAGTCCCTTACCGTGGCGCCCACGGAGGACGTCACCCTGTCACGCATGACCGTAGTGACCCGGGGCTCCGATGAAATCATCGAGCAGATCACCAAGCAGCTGAACAAACTGGTGGACGTGGTCAAGCTGGTGGATCTCACCGAAGGCCCGCACATCGAGCGCGAGATGCTGATGATCAAGGTGCGCACGGCGAGCGGCGATTCGCGGGAAGAGGTGAAGCGCCTGACGGATATCTTCCGTGGCCGCATCATCGACGTGACGCCCACCAGTTACACCATCGAGCTGACCGGCACCGGCGACAAGCTGGACGCCTTTATCAATTCATTCAACAAGACGCCGATCCTGGAAACCGTTCGTTCGGGGGTGTCCGGTATCTCCCGTGGCGCGAAGAATTTACATATTTGATGGCGCGGATGTTCTCGCGCACAACCCCGTACACAGAAAAAACCGCAGGAGCTAAACTCAAGATGAATATTTATTACGACAAAGACTGTGACCTTTCCATCATCAAGGGCATGAAAGTGTCTATTATTGGTTATGGCTCACAGGGTCACGCCCACGCCAACAACCTGAAGGATTCCGGGGTGGATGTCACCGTGGGCCTGCGCGAGGGTTCCGCTTCTGCGGCCAAGGCCGAGGCCGCCGGCCTTTCTGTGAAAAACGTGCCCGAGGCAGTGGCCAGCGCCGACCTGGTGATGGTGCTGACCCCCGACGAGTTCCAGTCGCAACTGTACAAGGCGGAGATCGAGCCTAACCTGAAACAGGGGGCCACCCTGGCCTTTGCCCACGGCTTTGCCATCCACTACAACCAGATCGTACCGCGGAGTGATCTCGACGTGATCATGATCGCCCCCAAGGCGCCGGGCCACACCGTGCGCAACGAGTTCAAGAACGGCGGCGGCATTCCCGATCTCATCGCCGTGTTCCAGGACGCCTCCGGCAAGGCCAAGAATGTGGCGCTGTCCTATGCCTCTGGCGTGGGCGGCGGTCGTACCGGGATCATCGAAACCACCTTCAAGGACGAGACCGAGACCGATCTGTTCGGTGAGCAGGCCGTGTTGTGTGGTGGTGCCGTGGAACTGGTGAAGGCCGGTTTCGAGACCCTCACCGAGGCCGGTTACGCGCCGGAAATGGCTTACTTCGAATGCCTGCACGAGCTGAAACTGATCGTCGACCTGATGTACGAGGGCGGCATCGCCAACATGAACTACTCCATCTCCAACAACGCGGAGTACGGCGAGTACGTCACCGGCGAGAAGGTCATCAACGAGGAAAGCCGCAAGGCCATGCGTGAATGTCTGCGCAACATCCAGACCGGTGAATACGCCAAGCGTTTCATTCTCGAAGGCCAGACCAATTACCCGGAGATGACCGCGCGTCGCCGCCTCAATGCCGCCCATCCCATCGAGGAGACCGGCGCCAGGCTGCGGGCGATGATGCCCTGGATCACCGCCAACGCCCTGGTGGACAAGAGCAAAAACTAAACGCACGATAACCGTGTCCCAGGGGCAAGGCTGGGTGTTTTGCCCCTTTTCTTTAAACGCCGCACATACTTCGGTCTGCCGACAATGCTGTCATACCGCTATCCCGTGATTGCCCGTGAAGGTTGGCTGTGGATTGCCCTGGTCGCTATCCCCGCAGGGCTGGTGCAGTATGCGTTTGGCTGGGTGGCATTGCCATTGTGGCTGTTGGTATTACTGTTGTTGTTCCTGTTTCGCGACCCCCCGCGCAAGGTACCGGCATCGCCACTGGGCATCGTCAGCCCGGTGGATGGCCGGGTGGTGGCTATCGCTACCGTGCACGATGACTATCTCAATCGCCAGGCCCTGAGCATCACCGTGAAGATGGGCTTCACCAGTGTGTATTCCGCGCACAGTCCCATGGAAGGCAAGGTGGTGGAGCAGTGGTTGGGGGTGCCGCGCAAGGTGAGTGATTCCAAGGGAGAGGTTGCAACTTACGCGCAATGGATTCAGAGTGACGAGGGAGATGATCTGGTGCTAGTGATCGAGGCCAGCTCGCCACTGCAACGACCGCAATGCTATGCGCAAAGCGGTGAGCGCATCGGCCAGGGCCAGCGTTGTGGTTTTATCCGTTTCGGTTCGCAGGTGGAGGTGTTGCTGCCCATGGGTTCACGTATTGAAATCGCCGTGGGGGATCGAGTTCGCGCGGGTGCAGATATCATCGCCACCCTGGTGCACGCCAAGGCCACGCCGCCCAAGCCCACTGCTGCAGGGGAGGTGGAGGCTGGTGAAGCCAGACAGCCAAAGAATCGCCCCGGCCTGTCGATAAACTCACCATGAGCAAAGCCAAGAACCAAAATACCGTCGTCCACATCGATGAAGAGCAAGAGCGCACGGGAACACCGGAACGCCGCCGTCATCGTGGCATTTACCTGCTGCCCAACCTGTTCACCACCGGATGCCTGTTTTCCGGTTTCTACGCCATTGTCGCCGCCATGAACGACCGTTTCGAGGCGGCGGCCGTGGCCATCTTTGTCGCCATGATCCTCGATGGCCTGGATGGCCGCGTGGCGCGGCTCACCAATACCCAGAGCGCCTTTGGCGCCGAGTACGACAGTCTTGCGGACATGGTGTCTTTTGGTCTGGCCCCGGCCCTGGTGGTGTACGTGTGGGCCTTGTCTGCGCTGGGCAAGCTGGGCTGGCTGGCGGCCTTCATCTACACCGCGGGCACTGCCCTGCGTCTGGCGCGTTTCAACACCCAGGTGGGCCGCGCCGACAAACGTTATTTCCAGGGCCTGGCCAGTCCCGCCTCCGCCGCCGTGGTGGCGGGCATGGTCTGGGTGGGACACGATTATCAATTGCAGGGGATGACTGTCTCCATCGTCGCCGCGCTGGTTACGGTGTTGATGGGGCTGCTGATGGTGAGCAATGTGCGTTATCGCAGCTTCAAGGATCTGGATCTTAAGGGCAAGGTGCCCTTCGTGGCCGTGCTCGCCGTGGTGCTGGTGTTTGTGCTGATCTCCCTGGATCCGCCTCAGGTGCTGTTTGCCGGCTTTGCGATTTACGCCTTTTCCGGGCCAGTGGGCACCCTGTTGTCCCTGCGCCGTCGACGCGCCGAGCGCCGGGCGCACAATGAAGGTGATGGTTCGACTTGAGATCGTGCCGATCCGCCGCTATAGTTGGCGGAGATTGTGAAAAACTGACCATGAATACATTTACTCACAAGTCTGTCTCTAGCACCGTTTCGAAAGGTTCTTCCTTCGATGCGCTGTCTATGCGTGGCGCTTTTCTGCTGCTGCCCCTGCTGCTGCCTTAGGGCAGACAATACTACTTTCCCACAATTCGACCTGACCCCGTGCCGCGTATCTACGCAAGGCACAGCTTGTGAAATTCACGTGCAATCATCGGCAATGTGCGCCTGAAAAAATCCAGCGCCACTGATAAGATGGTTCCACAAACATGGAGCACACCATGAGTGACCAATTGATCATTTTTGACACCACCTTGCGCGACGGCGAGCAAAGCCCCGGCGCATCCATGACTCGTGACGAAAAGGTGCGCATCGCCCGTGCCCTGGAGCGTATGCATGTGGATGTCATTGAGGCCGGCTTTCCCATCGCCAGCGAGGGGGATTTCGAATCGGTGAAGGCGGTGGCCGACGTCATCAAGGACAGTACCATCTGCGGTCTGGCTCGCGCACTGGACAAGGACATCGACCGCGCCGGCGAGGCGTTGAAAGGTGCCAACTCGGCACGCATTCACACCTTCATCGCCACCTCGCCCATTCACATGAAAATGAAACTGCGCATGGCACCGGATGCGGTGGTGGAACAGGCGGTGGCCGCGGTGAAACGCGCGCGCAGGTACACCGACAACGTGGAGTTCTCCCCGGAAGACGCCGGGCGCTCCGAGCTGGATTTCCTCTGCCGCGTGCTGGAGGCGGTGATCGACGCCGGCGCCACCACGGTGAACATCCCCGACACCGTGGGCTACAACCTGCCGCAGCAGTTCGGCGGCCTCATCGGCAACTTGATCGAGCGGGTGCCCAACTCGGACAAGGCGGTGTTTTCCGTGCATTGTCACAACGACCTCGGCCTCGCCGTGGCCAACTCCCTCGCCGCCGTGCAGAACGGCGCGCGCCAGGTGGAATGCACCATCAACGGCCTGGGCGAGCGCGCCGGCAACGCCTCGCTGGAAGAGGTGGTGATGGCGGTGAGCACCCGTCAGGACGTGTTCGACTGCAGCGTGGATCATCTCGACCGCACCCAGATCGTGCCCTGTTCGCGCCTGGTGTCCAGCATCACCGGCTTCAACGTGCAGCCCAACAAGGCCATCGTCGGCGCCAACGCCTTCGCCCATGAGTCCGGCATCCATCAGGATGGCGTGCTCAAGAGCCGCGAGACCTACGAAATCATGCGCGCCGAGGACGTGGGCTGGTCCGCCAATCGCATGGTCCTGGGCAAGCACTCGGGACGCAACGCCTTTCGCACCCGCCTGCAGGAACTGGGCGTGAGCTTCGCCAGCGAGGAAGAACTCAACGACGCCTTCGTGCGCTTCAAGGAGCTGGCCGACAAGAAACACGAAATCTTCGACGACGACCTGCAGGCCCTGGTCACCGAGGCCAATCTCGAAGCGGAAAACGAGCGCATCAAGCTGGTTGCCTTGCGTGTGTGTTCCGAGACCGGGGAAAAGCCTCATGCGGTGGTGGCACTCAACACTGATGGCGAGGAACAGAGCGGCGAGGCCGACGGCGGCGGGCCGGTGGACGCCACCTTCAAGGCCATCGAGTCCATCGTCAGCAGTGGCACCGAATTGCAGTTATATTCGGTGAGCAACATCACCAGCGGCACCGATTCCCAGGGTGAAGTCACCGTGCGCCTGGAACAGGACGGGCGCATCGTCAATGGCCAGGGCGCGGATACCGACATCGTCATCGCCTCGGCCAAGGCCTACATCAATGCCCTGAACCGGATTCTGGCGCCGGTGGACCGGCAGCATCCGCAGGTGTGATGGTACGTGGTTCTGAGCACGACAAGGTAGGGTGGGCATAAAATATGTGCTCACCCTACAGTTTTTTAGTGGGAGCGCCTTTCCAGGCGCGAATCGCGCCTGGAAAGGCGCTCCCACCCGGGGAAATAACCCTGTTGCCATTATTTTGAGACGATTAAAAATAGAACTGCAATGTCTAAAAACGGTGAAAGGCCAGTGACAAACCGGCAACGACAATCGGCGTATCTGCAAGCCATGGGTATCCAGCCCTGGGTGCTGCGCAATGCACCGGTAGCTGAGCAATCTGCTGTGCCAGAGCTGCCTGTTATGGAAAAACCACTACCCACCGTTAGCCGGGCACGGGCCGTGGAGCCGGAACCGCTACCTGCAGTTAGCGTTCCTCCCGTTGCCGATGAAGAACCACCACTACCCACCGATGATTTCATGCCCAGCGTGGAAATAGATGAGGTCGTGCCGCAAGCAGCGCCGGTCACGGACGTCAGCAGGCTGGACTGGCGCGAGCTGCGCATGGCCGTGGCCAGCTGCACCGCCTGCGAACTGCACAAGACCCGCACCCAGACCGTGTTCGGCGTGGGTGATCCTGATGCCGAGTGGATGATCATTGGCGAGGCGCCGGGGGCCGACGAGGACCGCCAGGGCGAACCCTTCGTGGGCCGTGCCGGACAGTTGCTCAACAACATGCTCAAGGCCATCGGCCTCGCGCGCGAGCAGGTGTTTATCGCCAACATCCTCAAGTGCCGCCCGCCGGACAACCGCAACCCGCGGCCGGAGGAGGTGGCCCGGTGCGAGGCCTTCCTGCAACGCCAGGTGGCATTGGTAAAACCCAAAATCATCCTTGCCGTGGGCGGCGTGGCGGCGCACAACCTGCTGAAGGTGGACACCCCGGTGAGCCGCCTGCGCGGGCGGGTGCATCACTACGATGACACGCCGCTGGTGGTGACCTACCACCCGGCCTATCTGCTGCGCAAACCCAGCGAAAAGGCCAAGAGCTGGGCCGACCTGCAATTCGCCGCGGCGGTGGCGAAGGGGGAGCAGCCTTGAGCGAGAGACAGCCGTGAGCGCGGTGGTAAAACCACCGGAGCTGTGGGTGCGGCCCATGGACGCCCGCGACCTCGCCGAGGTCATGCGCATCGAACTGGCCATGTACTCCTTCCCCTGGACCCAGCGCATTTTCGAAGACTGCCTGCGCGTTGGTTATCGCTGCCACGTGGGGGAAGTACAAGGGCAGTTTGCAGGCTACGCGGTGATGTCCACCGGTGCGGGTGAAGCCCATGTATTAAATTTGTGTGTGGCCGAGGAATTTCAACGCCGTGGACTGGCACGGGAAATGCTGAGCCACTTGCTGGACGAAGCCGACCAACTGGAAGTCCACGACGTGTTCCTGGAAGTACGGCCCTCGAATACGGGCGCCATTCGTCTCTACGAATCCATAGGCTTCAACCAGGTAGGACTGCGCAAGGACTACTATCCTACGCGGGACGGGCGGGAAGATGCGCTTATCTATGCGTACAGTTTGCGCTTGTAGTTTACCGGGGTGTGGTAAACGCAGAGGGCGCAAAGAACGCAGAGGTTTTTTCAGAGTATATGTGCATTTCATTGTGGCTTATGCCGACTTTTGAAGTCACACTTTTCCCAGGCGCCCAATAAACAGCCAATCGTGCAAATAAATATTTTTCTTGGTGTTCTTTGCGCCTCTGCGCCCTTTGCGTTAAATACTCACAACTATTGATTACCAGCATGTCCGATCCCCGTCCACCCGCCATCTTCCTCATGGGCCCCACGGCCACGGGCAAAACCGACCTGGCCATCGAGCTGTGCAAGGAGCTGCCCTGCGACATCATCAGTGTGGACTCGGTGATGGTCTACCGCGGCATGGACATCGGTTCGGCCAAGCCGGATGCGGCCACCCTGGCTGAGGCCCCGCACCGGCTCATCGACATCTGCGACCCCGCCGAGCCCTTTTCCGCGGCGCAGTTTCGCCAGCGGGCCCTGGAAGAGATCAAGGACATCCAGTCGCGCGGCCGGATTCCATTACTGGTGGGGGGCACCATGTTGTATTTCCGTGCACTTGAGCAGGGGCTATCGGCACTGCCGTCGTCGGACCCCGGGCTGCGCGCGCAACTGGAGGCGGAGATGAATGCCCTTGGCCTGGCCGCCCTGCATGCCCGCCTCGCCACGGTGGATCCCGCCTCCGCGGCGCGCATTCACATCAACGACCCCCAGCGCATCCTGCGTGCTCTGGAGGTGTTCGAGCTCAGTGGCGAGCCCATGAGCGCCTGCTGGCAGCGGGGCACGGAAAACGATCTGCCCTGCCGGCCGGTGAAGATCGTGCTGATGCCTACGGACCGTGCCCTGCTGCAGCGGCGCATCGAGCAGCGTTTCCACACCATGCTCCAACAGGGATTCGTCGCGGAGGTGGAAAAACTGTACCGGCGCGGCGACCTGCATGCCGACTTGCCGGCCATGCGCGCGGTGGGTTATCGCCAGGTATGGGAGCATCTGGCGGGGCAGTGGGACCACGGGGAAATGGTGGAGCGGGGCATTATCGCCACCCGCCAGTTCGCCAAGCGCCAGCTCACCTGGCTCAAACACGAGCCGGAGGAGGCCATGTTCAGGCTCGATTTTGAGGAAAAACCGGGGCAAATCCTGGCTCAGGTCTTGAAATATCTTGCCGCTAGTGCCATATGAGATGTTCAGGGGCGGGTTTGCTGGTAAAAGCGGTCTCGTGATGGTGTGAAATCCGGCCAAGGCCTTGTTGCCTGGTGGTTTTTGCGGCCCGGAATCGGGTTTTCCCTGTGTCGTCCGAGGGCGTACGTAGAATGTGCGCTAATACAACAATAAGGATACAAAAAAAGGAGAAGCTCCATGTCAAAAGGGCAATCACTACAAGACCCTTTCTTGAATGCACTGCGGAAGGAACGTGTGCCGGTCTCAATCTTTCTGGTCAACGGGATCAAGCTGCAGGGACAAATCGACTCATTCGATCAATTTGTGGTTTTATTGAAGAACAGCGTCAATCAAATGGTATACAAACACGCCATCTCCACGGTTGTGCCTGCGCGCAACGTGAAGCTGCCGATGGCGGGAGAAGGTGGTCAAGATTCACACAATTCGTAACTTAGCACCGGGGAGGGACGCGCTTGTTTGAGCGTCCCGGAACCCGGGAAGATGTCGCCGGTCTGCGTGATCCCACGAGCGAACGTGCCATCCTGGTTCACGTGGACTTTGCCCACAGCATCGCCCCCCAAACCGATTCTTCGCGTCTCGACGACGACGCCCTTGCGGAATTCCGCGAGCTGGCGGTGTCGGCGGGCGCCACGCCCGTGGCGGTGGTGACCGCCACGCGGCGCCGCCCCGATCCCAAGTATTTCATTGGCGCCGGTAAGGTGGAGGAGGTGCGTGAGCTCATTGAGCACGAGGGGGCCGAACTGGTGCTGGTGGATGCGCCCCTGGCGCCATCCCAGGAGCGCAACCTGGAGCGCCTGCTCAAGTGCCGGGTGCTGGATCGCACCGGGTTG
>DRKQ01000295.1 GCA_011051685.1 Gammaproteobacteria bacterium | reverse complement strand
GCTGGTCACCGTGGAGGAAAACGCCGTGACCGGTGGCGCCGGCAGCGGCGTCAACGAATGCCTGGCCGCCCATGGCGTCAGCGTCGCGGTGCACAACCTGGGGCTGCCGGATCGCTTCGTGGAACATGGCGAACACGGCGTGCTGCTGGCCCAGTGCGGGCTGGATGCCGCGGGTATCGAACACGCCATCAGCAACCTGCTGACGCACAGCACCGGGCAGACGCGCATCGCCAAATGAACATGAGTCAAGGCCCATTCATTTCTCGTCATTCCGGCGCAGGCCGGAATCCAGGAACCATCAAAGAAAACTGGATTCCGGCCTGCGCCGGAATGACGCGATTGCCAACACCCTACTAATTAAGCAGTTGCTAATTTATCGGCAATATCTTAGTTTATTCATCAACAATTCAGATCCTCACGACCATGCCCGCGAAGTACACCCTCAAAGTTGTCAGCGATTTCGCCTCCGCCCACACCCTGCGCGATTACCCCGGGGCCTGCTCGCGCATGCACGGGCATAACTGGAAAGTGGAGGCCGAGGTAGAGGCCAGCGAACTGGACGCGGTGGGCATGGGCATCGACTTCAAGCAAATCCGCCGGCAGGTACGTGAAATCACCGACGTGCTGGATCATCGTTACCTCAACGAAGTGAAGCCTTTCGACACCCTCAATCCCACGGCGGAGAACATCGCCGCGTTTCTCTTTTCCCAATTATCGAAGGCACTCAACGACGACCGCATTCGCGTCAAGGCCATCACCCTGTGGGAAACCGAGCGCGCCTGTGTCCGTTATACGGACAGTGACTAGGGGCGAGTAACGAGTATCTAGGGGTGTTTTTTTCCTAGCTCCTCGAAACTCGCCCCTCGATACTTAAATGAATAAAGGAACCAATGTGACTACCACCACCGCCCCCGACACCTCCATCGCTGACGTGCAGAACTCGGAAGACACCCGCCAGCTGGCCATCAACAAGGTGGGCATCAAGGATATCCGCCACCCTGTGCGCATCCTCGACCGCAGCGGCGGCGAGCAACACACCATCGCCAACTTCAACATGTACGTGAACCTGCCACACAATTTCAAGGGCACGCACATGTCGCGCTTCGTGGAAATCCTCAACCAGCACGAGCGGGAAATCTCCGTGCAGTCTTTCAAGCACATGCTGGCGGAGATGACCCAGCGCCTGGAAGCGGAGTCCGGCCACATTGAGATGAGCTTTCCCTACTTCGTCAACAAGACCGCACCGGTGTCCGGGGTGCAAAGCCTGCTGGATTACGACGTGACCTTTCTGGGCGCCAGCACCGGCGACCAGCACGCGACCACCCTCAAGGTGGTGGTGCCGGTGACCAGCCTGTGTCCCTGCTCAAAGAAGATTTCCGAGCGCGGCGCACACAACCAGCGCTCCCATGTCACCGTGACCATCAAGACCAACGAATTCGTGTGGATCGAGGATATCATCGACGCGGTGGAAAAGATCGCCTCCTGCGAGCTCTACGGCCTGCTCAAGCGCCCCGATGAAAAGTTCGTCACCGAACGCGCCTACGACAATCCCAAGTTCGTGGAAGACATGGTGCGCGACATCGCCGCGGCACTGAATGAAGACAAACGCATCGACGGCTACATCGTGGAATCGGAAAACTTCGAGTCCATTCACAATCATTCGGCCTATGCACTGATTGAAAAAAACATGTCGGCGTGATTTGAAGCAGGAATTACGTAACGCCTAAAAATCTTGTCACCTGCTGCGGGCTGGAAGTCACCTGCTAAAGAAAAGCCAGTGATATAGATCAAAGCATGCAAACTACAAAACCTAGCCTTCTTTCTGCTTTTGCTCTTAACAAACGGTGAGTCACTATAGGTGTTGTCAATGCTGCCCCATTAACCTCAGATTCGTCATTTCGGGGAGGCCCGGAATCCAGTGGCAGTAAGGCGTTATAAATTCTTTTCATTCTCTTTATTGTGCCAAACTCGTAGTATATAAATACTTTCACTGGCCAAAAGGTAACGCACAGTATAGTTGCCAATATAAAGATCGCGGATTCGCTCTGGATCAGGCGCTTTCAAAACAGGTAGGCCAATTTCCGGAAATTGCTTCAACCTTTCAATACCCTCTTGAAGGTCTATCGCTATTCGACGTGCTGCGAAAGGATTCGCAGCCTCTACATATTCCACCACACGATGAAGATCATCAATAGACTCCGGCGAATAGCTTACTTTCATGATTTAGGTGGCGAGGTGCGATCCTTGGTGCCCCAGCTATTCAGCCAGGCATTCACATCTGTTTCATCAATGGACTTACCCGCCTTCATGGATTCAAGCGCTTTGAGCGTATCCTGCCACCTTGAATCTTCCAGTGACTGTCTCGCAAGATACTCTTTAATCGCTTGATTTATAATATAATTTTTGCTCCTATCCAGCTTTTTGGAAAGAGCCTCCAAGGGTTTTTCCACATCGTCTGTGATCCTAATACTCGTAATACCCATGAAACCAGCCTCCACGTAGCGATATGTATTACATATTATTACAGCCGAAGTCGGTATGGCTAGTGGAATTTTTAAACACCTAAACAAGTGATGGGGTATTTTTTGCGACGTCCTAGCCAGGTCTTTGGCTGGCGGGTTTTTTTACCAATTTCAAGACTTGACCCTCTCACCTGCAAGACTTGACCACGTCACACCTGACCCTCTCACCGACAGTGTAGAGTTGCACTTACAAATTGAATTCACGATTTGAAATAACTGATGTTGCAAGTCATTACTATTCTTGCTCCCACCTGGAACTAAGTGGCAGTCAAAAGGGTCATTAAATAATTCAGGTGTAGCAGCCCATACTTTTCCATTTCTAAGCAAGCCTAATGATCTTTCGTTAAATACTCGATATTTGTATAGTTTTTTCACTGCTGCCCCGTTAACTTTATATCCGTCATTCCGGCGAAGGCCGGAATCCAGAGGTTTTAACGACATCCTAGATTCCGGCCTTCGCCGGAATGACGGTAGAGGTTACTGACTATCATGTCTCAAATTTTCAAATCATGCTGCAGCTCATGAAAAACAAACTATTATGCCCACTAATGCGAATGTTAACGGGACAGCAGTGAGTTTTTTTACATACGGATTTTGCATAGCTCCTGTTAAAGCCTAACACTTTCACCTCAAGCCAGCTCGCCTAGCCATTTGCTTATTCCTTGAGCAGCCCATTGATTTTATAAATTTAGAGTAGATACTAAAACTTCTTCCTCAACCGCATCACATTGCCATCGCGCTGAATCTCCAGCCGCCCCAGGAACGACATCCCCAACAGGGTCTGTACCGGGAAGCCGCTATCGATCACCACGGCCGGCACATTGTGCTGGCTGATACCGCCCACCATTACCTTGTCGAGGGTCACCCTGTAGGCCTTGCTCATGCCGGATGCAGTGCCTACGAAGGTGGGTTCACCCTTCACAAGGTAGTCGATGCCCAGGCGTCTGGCCTGATGGGCATTCATGGCGATGGTGGAGGCGCCGGTGTCCACGAGGAAGGAAACGGGCAGACCATTGATGCTGCCCACGGTGGAATACATGCCCCGGTTGTTCTTGGCAATCACCACTTCGCTACTGCTGCGCGCCTTGTACTGGGGTGTGACAGAGTAGCTGTCACCCAGCCCCAGGCGGCGGGTTTTGCCATCGATGGACACCTTCACCCAGTCCTCACCGATGCGCAGTATCCGGATGCCCTGTTGGCTCCCCTGGCGGGCGGAAAGCATCAGCCGCTGGCCATCGACCAGCAACAGTGCCTTGTTGCCCAGAAGGCCCTGTAACATGACTTGCCGGGCCGTGGGACGTTCGTCCGCCTGAGACGTCGCTACACACACACTGAATAAGACTGATAGAATCGTCGATAGCCAGACACGCATCCATTGCTTCTTTTTCATTGTTGATTCAGGTCGCATCATGAAACCCATTCGCATTTTCCGTCACATCGCCTGCGAAGGCCCCGGCTACTTCGGCACCTTCCTGGAAAAGCATAACATCCCTTTCGAGCTGGTGCGCATCGACGCCGGAGAGACCCCGCCGGACACCATCGACGATATCAGCGGCCTGGTGTTCATGGGTGGCCCCATGAGCGTCAACGATGACTTGCCGTGGATCCCCCAGGAACTGGCGTTGATCCGGCAGGCCGTGGACACTGGCCTGCCGGTGCTGGGCCATTGCCTGGGCGGGCAGCTCATCAGCAAGGCGCTGGGCGGGGAGATCAGCGCCAATCCGGTGAAAGAGATCGGCTGGTTGCCGGTGCAAAAGATTCCCGGCCCGCAGGCGGACCACTGGCTGGAAGGCTTCACGGACAACACGGAACTGTTCCACTGGCATGGGGAGACCTTTTCCATTCCCGAGGGCGCCAGCGCCATCCTGCGCAGCGAGCACTGTGATCATCAGGGGTTCGTCATCGGTAACACTCTGGCCCTGCAATGCCATGTGGAGATGACTGGGGAGATGGTGGACGAGTGGGCGACGCTGTACAGCGACGAACTCAACAACCCTGCGCCGACGGTGCAAGATCAGGATGAGATAACGAGAAACCTGGATGAACGGGTAAAGAGATTGCAGGCAGTGGCGGATGCACTATACCTGCGGTGGTTGCAGCCTGTGTCCCCAGGCCGCGACAATTGAATCAGGATTTACCCGAAGGTGTCTTGGCGGTGGCGAGGCTTGTGGCCTTCAACGGCGTCATCTGAGTCTGCGTATTGGCATCATCCACCGACACCTGGGTGGCCGCACGGGGTGAGGCCTGGGTGGACATGGTGATCACCACACCGAAGATCACCACCAGCAGCAAAACCGTCATCGGATCCAGTTTGGCTAAGAATTTCATTTTTCTGACCCCTGATGTCCTTCTTTAATGTTTGCGTCGCAAACAGTTTCTTTTATTACACAGTCAATGTCGGCTGTGCAGACGCTCCTCCGCGTGATGGTGCACACAGCCGGTTTGTGGCATACGTCACATTTCCATAGAAAAATAGCGGCATCTTCGCCTTTTTCTTGAAACATTTTATTGGGGTGGCAGCACAAAGCCGCGGGAGACCTCCCGCCAGGCACCGGATTGCCGGGCCAGTTCGACCACCAGCAGCGGGCGCGGCGAGGCAACCCGACTGGAACAAAAATGCCTGTGGCAGTGATCCCCCAGGGCCGCCTCATCGAGCACGTCCGCCGATGCTTCACTCAGACACAGGGACGATAACCAGCGGTCCTTGGGCAACACCATCCAGCGCCTGTCCGCCAATGCTCCCGGCAGTGCCGTCTCACCCCAGTGCAGCCACCAGCCTCGCAGATGATCCAATGACAGTTCACAGGCAGGCACAGCTACGGCCGTGTATGCCTCCCGTGTTCCCTCCCCGTCCAGTGGATAAAACAAATAACCTTTGATAAACGCCGCTGCCTCAACACCCTTGTCAGCCAGGGCTGGGGTCACGGCCTGCGCTTCGGGGCATTGTGACAAATGGAGTTGATGCTGGAACATGCGCTGCAGTTTGAGGTCCAGTCGATCCCTGCCCTCCGGCCCCACCCAACGCTGCTCACCGTTATCCATGGTCTTCAGCAGGTAAAATTTCACCGTGGCCTCCCAGTGCTGCAGGGGCCCGTCGGGTTGAAAACGAAACAGAAAGTCAAAAGCACCCAGGGTCTGTTTTCCACTGCCCGTCTGCTCCCGGGATACCGGCAGGTTGTGTTGCAGGTCTTCGACGCGGAGGATGTCCCGCAACCAGTAAAGCATCAGCTGTTCGAAATAAATCCCCAGGCGCTGGCTCCTGCACTGCGCCAGGGCCTTTTGCAAAGGGGCCGGGTTGTTATCCAACGCAGACAGATCGTCGTGGTGTCGGATCAATACCTCGCGGCACCAGTCATCGCTGACCAGCGTTTGTGGCGCACACTGCAACAGACCGGGCGAGGCCATTACCCAGGCGAGATCACGCACCACGGAATGGGTATAGGGCAGTACTGAAAATGACTGTCGCTCTTTGTCCATCGGTTATCCTGTCCAGCGGGCCGGCTGTATCTTGCCGCCTGCCGGAGGGACGCGTATCCTCGGCGACACGTCAGCGAGGATGATTTTGCCATG
The DNA here is from genome assembly GCA_011051685.1 of Gammaproteobacteria bacterium. Taxonomy (GTDB): domain Bacteria; phylum Pseudomonadota; class Gammaproteobacteria; order SZUA-152; family SZUA-152; genus SZUA-152. Next base: position 10,425 of record DRKQ01000295.1, on the reverse strand, counting down.
CACTGTGAAAAATGTGGATTCGAGAATCCGGAAGGAATGCGTTTTTGCGGCCAGTGCGCCACACCCTTGAAACGCACCTGTCCCAGTTGCGGCTTCGCCAACCCTTTCGATTTCGAATTCTGCGGACAATGCGCCACCCGACTCGATCCAGCAGCTGAGGCATTGCCCACCAGCGCGGTAACGCCCACCCAGCAAAACGCCGAACGCCGCCAGCTCACAGTGTTGTTCTGCGACATCATCGGCTCCTCCGCCCTGTCCGAACGCATCGACCCGGAAGAGCTGCGCGACATCATGCGCGACTACCGCAACACCTGCAATGAAATCGTCAGCCGCTACGATGGCTATGTGGCCCAATACCTGGGGGATGGCGTGCTTGTCTACTTCGGCTACCCCCACGCCCATGAAGACGACGCCCAACGCGCCGCCCTGGCGGCACTGGAAATCATCAAACGCATCCCGCAACACGTATACCCGGTGCAGCAGGGAGTGGATGTGCAACTGGCGGTGCGGGTGGGCATCAACACAGGCCTGGTGGTGGTGGGTGAACTGGGTGGCGGTGACAAGCGTTCCATGGCCCTGGGGGAGACTCCCAACATCGCCGCGCGTCTGCAGGAGATCGCCACGCCCAATACGGTGGTCGTCAGCCAGAGCACTCACCAGTTGCTGGGCGAACGTTTTGCCTGCCAGTCACTGGGCACCCACACCCTCAAGGGTTTCTCCCATGCCTTCGAGCTGTTTCAGGTACAGCAGGCGCAACGCAAACGCAGCAAGCAGAATGAACAGCCAACGCATGCCGGGCTGATCGGTCGTGAGCAGGAAACCAGCCTGTTGATCGAACGACTCAACCAGGCGCGCAAGGGCGTCGGCCAGATTGTCCTGCTCAGTGGCGAACCCGGCCTGGGCAAGACGCGCATGGTACAGATGATTTGTAACCGGGTCGACCGGGAAAGCTGTCTGTTTCTTGATTGCTATGGTGCCCCTTATTATAAAAACAGTTTTCTTTACCCGGTGATGGACATGGTGCGGCGTATCATCGGCCTGCAGGATGAAAGCGATCCACAACAACAAATCTCACTCATCGAACAAACCGTGGCCACTCTGGGACTGGATGCCAACGCCATTACTCCGGTACTGGCGGACCTGTTGTCCATACCTCACCCCGAAGGCAACAACGCCTTGGTCAGTAGTACGCCCCAACAACGAAAACAACAAACATTCGATGCCTTGATCTCACTATTAAATGCCGTAGCCCATCAGCGATTCATTCTGCTGGTGGTGGAAGACCTGCAATGGGTGGATCCCTCCACCATCGAGTTGCTGTCCCTGCTGGTGGAACAACCCGGCCTGACCAACATCTTCGCCCTGATCACCTTCCGCAGTGACTTTGCCCCTCCCTGGAAAAGCCACGCCAGCCTCACCCAAGTGACCCTCAACCGCCTCACCCAAAAACAATCCGGCAGCATGATCAAGCAACTCTGCGGGCAAAAGATGCTACCCGTGGAGGTGTTTAACGAAATCATCAACAAGACCGACGGGATCCCGTTTTTCGTGGAAGAGTTCACCAACGCCGTGCTGCGTTCCTCACTGTTACAGGAAAAGGACTCTCATTTCGAACTCAATCACGACATGGCGCAACTGGGCATCCCCAGCACCCTGCAGGATTCATTGATGTCGCGCCTGGACGATCTCGGGGAGGACAAAGAACTGGCACAACTCAGCGCCACCCTGGGACGGGAATTTACTTATGAATTGCTCCATGCCGCCACCCTGCAGAATGAATCCAGCCTGCGCGCCGGCATGGGACGACTCATCAATGCTGAACTTTTTTTCCAACACGGCCAACCACCCAAGGCCATGTACCGTTTTCAGCATGCACTGCTGCGTGAGGCAGCCTACCAGTCACTGCTAAAACGTACCCGACAACAATATCACGAACGCATATCCACCCTGATCAAGGAACGGTTTCCCCAGGTTGTCGCCGATAACCCTGAAATCCTCGCCCACCATTACACCGAGGCCGGCAACCCTGAAGCGGCACTGCAATACTGGCTGGCCGCAGGGCGTTATGCCATGCAGCGCTCTGCCAACGTCGAGGCCGTGGCCCATCTCAGCAAGGGCCTGGCCCTGATCAGCGAGTTGCCGGTGACACCCCAACTGAACATGCAGGAACTTGCCCTGCAGACCAACCTGGGGCTGGCCATCATGATGAGCAAGGGTTATGCCGCCCCCGAGGCCGAACAGGCCTACGCCCGCGCCTATCACCTGTGCCACAGCATCAGCGACAGCAAGACCGTGCTTCCCGTACTCTGCGGCCTGTGGGAATTCCACATCGTGCGTGCCGAACTGGACGAGGCCCAAAAAATTTCCGAGGAGATCCAGCACATCGCCGAGCAATCCAAAACGCAGGAATTTTTACTGGAAGCCAAACGAGTGCTGGGCACCACCCTGTTCTGGCAGGGGCATTTTTCCGATGCTCTGCAAAACCTTGAGGTCCACGTTGACACGAAAAACAGCAAGACCGCCCCGCATTCAAAACTGGTTGCCTACAGCCAGGACACCCAGGTGGCCTCGTTGGCCAATGCCGCCTGCATTCTCTGGCTGCTGGGCGATACGGAACAGGCCCTTGAGCGGGGCATCGCAGCATTGGATCTGGCCAAGCGTCTGGCCCATCCTTTCTCCCAGGCCTATGCCCTGCACTTCATGGGCACCCTGTCACAATTGTGTGACGATAAAGACGCCACTTATCGTTATGCCGATGCACAAATCGCCCTCAGTGACACTTACGGATTTTCCTTCTGGGCCGCCACCGGTCACATGCTACAGGCATGGGCGGAATCACCCGAACAGCCGGCGGACAAGGTCTGTGAACGTTTCCAAAATGCCCTGGCCGACTATGAGCGATCCGGCAACCGCCTGGCGCGCTCCTATTTCCAGGCCCTGCTCGCCGACTTATTGCGCACCGCCGGACATCATGAGTCCGCGTGTCAAACCATTGAATCAGCACTACGGGAATCCGCCTTTACCGGGGAGGGTTTTTTTACCGCAGAGCTGCTACGCCTACGCGGTGAGCTGGCGGCAGCCAGCGATGGGCAGGACATCACCTCCGCAGAGCAATTCCTGGAGGAGGCACTGGAGGTGGCCCGGCAACAAGGCGCCAAGGCACTCATTCAACGCTGTGAGACCAGCATGGCGGGCATTAACCAAAGCACCGTGCAACACACACATTAGCTCACCGGGTGCCTCAATCCGCCCTTGAATCAACAGCCACTGAACTTCAGTGGCAAACACGCCCGTTTCTTGTCGCCGCATGAAAAAGACTCTCTATGCTGTTGAAAACCGGGCAAAAGCATTCCCACCACCTTGCTTAATCCGCCTCCTCCGCCCTGCATTCTTCGCCTCTTCATTTTGAGCGGCACACACTGCCGTACCTGGCATCATCACAAAACTTAAAGCACAACATATCACGGACGATAAGTAATAGTAATCACGCAAGATTTCTGTAAACGCAGTACGTGAAATCATGTAACCGGGACATTACCGGATACACGCAGGTATTCACACAGACAGACCCAACTCCGCAAAGGCATGCAATGATGTACAACACCCTCACAACAATACCATCACGTTTCCGCTCATCCATGAAACACTGCCTGTTGTCTGTCGGCATCTTCCTGCTCGTACCGGGTATGCTTTCAGCCGCCTCCCAGCCCATGGTCGGAACCACCAGCCAGCACATCAACACCCGCTCCTTTCACGAAACCACGGAACTGGCGGAGACCCTGTGGGCAGACCTCACTAACCGTTTTGTGGGCTATTATGAAAAAGGGGATTTGACCAATGCCTTGCTGGTTGCCCAGCGTGCCTACGAGATCGCCAACAATAATTTTGGCCTGGAAGACGTCAATACCGCGGACGCCTTGCTAAAGCTGGGTATCGTCCACCAAACCCTGGGAAAACTCATTCAGGCGGAAGACGAGCTGCTGGGTTCACTGGTTATCCTTGAGGAAAAACTCAGCCCGGATCACCCGGATGTGGCCGTGGTGATGACCAACCTGGGTAATGTGTATTTTGATTTACAACGTCCCGAGGAATCTGAAAAATATCATCAGCAGGCACGACAGATTCGTATCAACGCCTTTGGTGAAAGTGATCCTTCGGTGGCACAGTCCACGTACAACCTGGCTGTGTTGTACGAGAATCAACAGGATTATGACAAGGCCGCGAACTATTATCGTCAGGCTATCGACTCATGGTCGGCCAGTATCGGCCCCACACACCCCTATGTGGGCAATGCCTTGAACAACCTGGCGAATATCTACAATATCCAGAATAAATACGCACAGGCCGCCAGCGTCTTGCAACGTACCCTGGACTTCAAGAAATCCGTGTATGGCGCACGTCATGAAGAAGTGGCGCAAACCCTTATCAGCCTGGGCACCAATTATCTCGAACAGGGTGCCTATCGCCCTGCAAGCAACGCCTATGAAGAGGCCTTGGATATTGCCCAGCGCGTGCTTCCGGCCTCCGATCCGCAACTTGCGTTGTTGATGTACACCCTGGCCAACATCTATCACACCCGGGCGCGCATTGAAGAACAGAACCAGCAGAGAAATGCCTCAGGTGATACGGCTTCTTCAGGCGCCGTAGCAAACAGCAAGGTTTCCATGACAACGGTCGGCAACAATTCGCACACCACCACGCTGTTCGCCCAGGCCCTGCCCCTGTATGAAAAGGCTGTGGAAATACTTGACGCCGGCAGCAAGACAGGGGAACCTGAAGCCCAGTCTGCACTGGACGTAGTGCTCAGCGAACTGGCCATGCTGTATCAGGAGATTGGCAACAAGGACATGGCACAGGCAACGAAATTACGTATCGCTACCCACTAGGATCAGCCCAAGCCCGGGACGCAGGCCCCTGTAAATCGCTGAACGAAACGGTGAGCGACTCATGCGCGAATTGACCCTTTCCATCTGCTCCTCTCTGGCGCCAGCAGAACCCCTCTGGCAACGCGCACCCACCGTGGATGAAACCGGCCAGCGCCTGAGCGACTTCATGATGCTCATACCCAAACTGGGCAAACGCCCGCAACAGCAGATCAAACAGATCCTCGAGCAGCTACAACGGGTTATCGACGATTACCACAAGGCCGTGGTGTTTGTGGATCTGAACCTGAAACTCAACGTGTTGTGGGTGAGCGTCAAGCCCGTACCCGGCATCTGCCTGGAACTGCCGGCGGCCATAAAGGCTCGGATCCCCGAGGCCCTGCTCATCGGCCAGCCACCCCGCCCCACGCAATAACTATGGTCAGGCCAGGCCGCGCGCCAGATCGGCCTGGATATCCTCGATGGCCTCCAGGCCCACCGCGATACGCACCAGCCCGTCACTGACCCCCGCCTCGGCGCGCGCCGCGGGATCCACCCGGCCATGGGTGGTAGTGGCCGGATGGGTAATGGTGGACTTGGTATCCCCCAGGTTGGCGGTGATGGACAGCAGCCGGGTATTGTCGATCAGCTTCCACGCCGCCTTTTGCCCCCCCTTCACCTCGAAGGACAACACCCCGCCGCCGGCACTCTGCTGGCGCGCCGCCAGCTCGAATTGCGGATGAGACTTCAGGCCGGGATAATTCACCCGGGCGATGGCCGGCTGCGCCTCCAACCACTGGGCCAGGGCCAAGGCGTTACGGCTGTGCGCCTCCATGCGAATGCGCAGGGTCTCCAGGCCCTTCAAAAACACCCAGGCATTGAACGGGCTCAGATTGGTGCCACCGGTGCGCACCACGCCATAGATGTCACCGCCCACACAATCCTCCGTGCCCACGATGGCGCCGCCGATGCAGCGCCCCTGGCCATCGATGTACTTGGTGGCGGAATGGATGATGATATCCGCGCCAAATTCCAGCGGCCGCTGTAAGGCCGGACTGCAAAAGGCATTGTCCACCACCAGCAGGCAGCCATGGGCATGGGCCAGGTCCGCCAGGGCCTGGATGTCGGCAATCTCGGTGAGCGGGTTGGACGGTGTTTCCAGAAACAGGATCTTGGTTTCCGGGCGGATCGCCGCCTCCCAGGCGGCCAGGTCCGTCAACGGCACATAAGTGGTGTCCACGCCAAACCTGGCGATAATGTTATTGAACAACACTACCGTGGAGCCAAAGATGGCCCGCGACGAAACGATGTGATCCCCCGCTTGCAACAACCCCAGACAGGTGGTGAGGATGGCCCCCATGCCGGACGAGGTGGCCACGCAGCGCTCCCCCCCCTCCAGCGCCGCCAGGCGTTGCTCGAAGGTGCGCACCGTGGGATTGGTGAAGCGCGAATAGATATTTCCCGGCTCCTCGCCGGAAAAACGCGCCGCCGCCTGTGCCGCGCTCTCGTACACATAACTGGAAGTGGTGAAGATGGCCTCGCCCTGCTCGCCCTCGTTGGTGCGCACATGGCCGGCGCGCACCGCCAGGGTGTCCAGCCGGTAATGGGGTTCCTTATCCTGTGACATGTCTCGCCTCGTTCGTGTAAGGGTGTCTGCCGCTATCTGCGGACACAAAAAAACCTGCTCAGCCAGCGCCAAAGCAGGTCATCGAATCCGTTGCCTCGCTTTAGCCGTATTTATTTCGCGCCCGCAAGCTGATCGTCAAATCGGCGCGTGAGGAAAAGAGTAGTCAAACAAACGCAGAGCGTCAACCTTTTCTCTTTTCTCTTTCCCCTGCCCTCACGCCGTATTATGCAAATCAATGACGGTATTGTCGCCCTCGGCAGCGCCCGGGCGGGCGCCGTCCTTGCGCTTGCCTTCGATGAAGTCCAGGTAGTCCTGGGTGACATCGCCGGTGACGTAATTGCCATCGAACACCGAGGTATCGAAGTGGGTGATTGCCGGGTTGCCCTGGCGGGCGGTGGCGATGAGGTCGTCGAGATCCTGGTATACCAGCCAGTCGGCGCCGATCACTTCGGCGATCTGCTTGTCGTTGCGATTGTGGCCCACCAGTTCGTTCACCGAGGGCATGTCGATGCCGTAGACATTGGGATAACGCACCGGCGGCGCGGCAGAGGCGAAGTACACCTTGTTGGCGCCGGCCTCGCGGGCCATCTGGATGATCTGCTTGGAGGTGGTGCCGCGGACGATGGAGTCGTCCACCAGCAACACGTTCTTGCCCTTGAATTCGAGGTCGATGGCATTGAGTTTCTGGCGCACGGATTTCTTGCGCTGCTTCTGCCCCGGCATGATGAAGGTGCGGCCGATGTAACGGTTCTTGATGAAGCCCTCGCGGTACACCGCGCCCAGTTCGTAGGAAAGCTGCAGGGCCGAGGTGCGGCTGGTGTCGGGAATAGGGATCACCACGTCGATGTCGTGATCGGGAAAGACCCGCAGGATCTTCTTCGCCAGGGCCTCGCCCATGCGCAGGCGTGATTTGTAGACGGAGATCCCGTCAATAATGGAATCCGGTCTCGCGAAATACACGTGCTCGAAAATACAGGGGCTCGGCCGGGGATCTTCTGCGCATTGACGCGTGCTCAGATTACCATTGACATCAATGAACACCGCCTCGCCCGGGGCAATGTCGCGCACCAATTCAAAGCCCAGGGAATCAACGGCGACGCTTTCCGAGGCGATCACGTATTCATCACCCTTGGGTGTCTCGCGCTTGCCGAACACCACGGGACGAATACCGTGGGGATCGCGAAAACCCACGATACCGTAACCGGTGATCATGGCCACCACGGCATAGGCGCCCTTACAGCGCCGGTGCACGGCGGCCACTGCATCGAAAATGTCATCGGCGTCTAACGTTAATTTGTTACCCGCCTGCTGCAGTTCGTGGGCGAAAACATTGAGCAGCACCTCGGAATCGGAATCGGTGTTGATGTGCCGGCGATCGGCGCGGAACAGGTCGCGCTTGAGTTCGGCGGCATTGGTGAGGTTGCCGTTGTGGGCCAGGGAGATGCCGAAGGGCGAATTGACATAAAACGGCTGGGCCTCGGCGGAGGTAAAACAGCCCGCGGTGGGATACCGCACATGACCGATGCCCATGCTGCCCTGCAGGCCCAGCATGTGCCGGGTGCGGAACACGTCGCGCACCAGGCCGTTGTCCTTGCGCAGGTACAGGCGGCGCTTGTCGCATGTGACCATGCCCGCCGCGTCCTGGCCGCGATGTTGCAAAACGGTCAGGCCATCGTACAGATTCTGATTGACGTTTTCCGTGCCCACAATGCCGATAATGCCGCACATGCAAAAGCCCTCATCTAAACTTCAGTTTGTTACGTCGATTCCCTGCACGCGTTTTTTATTGCGTTGCAAGTTTGAATCAGGTTAATAGGTCCGGCGCAAAATTGTAGCGTAACCATTGCGCCAGCTTGTAAAACACGTCGATCAGCGCCGACTCCCGCCACCAGGGATCCTCGGGCAGGGTGGTCATCCCCGCCAGCAGCACCAGCACCGAGACCAGCACCACGCCTCGGGCAATGCCGAAGATCATGCCGATCATGCGATCCGTGCCGGTGAGCCCGGTCTTGGTGACCAGTGTACCGGCCAGGCGATTGAGCAGGGCGGCGATCACCAGGGTCAGTACGAACAAAATGGTGAACGACACCACCACCCGCACCGAGGGCGTGGTGATACCGGTCAACAACAGATCGGCAAAATCCTGAGCGAAACTCAGCGCCACCCAAAAGGCCGCCAGCCAACCCAGCAGGGACAGCGCCTCGCGCACAAAGCCCCGCAACAGACTGAACAGCGCGGAGATGGCGATGATGCCTGGAATAACAATATCGACCCAAACCATGATTACGCCAGTCTGTTCACGGGTAGGCCTGCACCAGCCCCTTCAGACCAGCCTCCTTTGCCAGACGCTGGCGCAACGTTTCCGCCGCCGACTTGCTCAGTTCCGGCCCCACGCGCACCCGGTACACGCGCCCCGCCTTGCCGCTGATGGATTCCACGAAGCTGGCGTAGCCCTGCTTGCGCAGCTTGTCGCGCAGGGCCCGGGCATTGTTGCGCGCGGCGAAGCTGCCCACCTGCACCACCCAGGCCCCGGCGGCGTCAGTGGTACTGGAAGTGGTCTTTGCCGGGGCTTTCGTCACGGTCTTGGGCGCTGACTTTTTGGCCATCTTTGCCGGCGTCTTTTTCGCAGGCTTTGGGGAGGGCTTGGCGGCGGGCTGGCTGTGGGATTCGGTTTTTTTGGCGGGAAGCGCAACGGGCTCATGGTCACCCACCGGCACCTTGGCGGCCACGGGGGCCGGCGGCGCCTCGGGGGCGGCCGGCACGGGGGGGAAACGGAAGTCCGGCTCAGCGGGGATATTGCTGCCGCGAATGCCGCCGAGCTCGCCCTCGCCCGGCAACAGCATGGGGATGAAGATCACCGCCAGCGCCACCAGCACCACCGCGCCCACTAATCGCTGCTTGAGTTGATTGTCCACAAAGATTCCCGCTCACCGATAAAGCGCAATTATACGTCTTTGCCCAGCACCGCCGCCACCGTGTAAAACGAGCCTGTGACCACGATGCGATCCGCATCACTGCTGGCAGACAATGCTGCCTCATGGGCGGCGGCAACGGTATCAAAACTTTTTATTCCACCAACAGGTATCGCCGCATCGACCTCCCCCGTCGCCAGCGCGGCCCGCAACCGGGCCACGGAGGCCGAGCGCGCCGTGGGCAGGGGTGCGAGATACCAGCAATCCACCTGGGACAGCAAGGGCGCCAGGCTTGGCGCAAGATCCTTGTCGGCGAGCATGCCCAGCACGGCGTGGGTGCGGCCGTCACAGGCCTGTTGTGCGAGATTTGCCGCCAGGGCCTGGGCGCTTTGGGCGTTGTGGGCCACGTCGAAGATGCGCAGCGGCGTCCCGGACAGGCACTGAAAGCGCCCCGCCAGGCGCACCGTTTGCAGACCCCGGGCGACGGCCACGGTGTCCACGGGAAACCGACGGCGCAGCGCCGCCAGCACCGCCAGCACCCCCGCGGCGTTGTCCAACTGGGCCTCACCGGGCAGCGCGGGCAGCGGCAGATCAGCAAAACGGCTTTGCGCATCCTGCCAGCACCACTGACTGCCCTCACGCTTCACGGTGAAATCCTCACCCAGCCGGGCCAGCGGCGCGCCCAGTGTCGTGGCGGTGTCCAGCAGGGAAGCCGGCGGGCGGGGATCCGCGCACACCGCCGGCCGGCCGGCGCGCAGAATGCCCGCCTTCTCCCGGGCGATGGTCTCGCGGTCATCGCCCAGCCACTGGGTGTGATCCACGCCAATGGCGGTGATCAGCGCCACGTCGGCATCCAGCACGTTCACTGCATCCAGCCGCCCGCCCAGGCCCACCTCGAGAATGGCGATGTCCACCTGTGCGCGCTGCAGGATATCGATGGCCGCCAGGGTGCCGAACTCGAAATAAGAAAGGGAGATGTCCCGGCGCGCCGCGTCGATGCGCTGGAAGGATTCACACAACGCGG
>DRKQ01000294.1 GCA_011051685.1 Gammaproteobacteria bacterium | reverse complement strand
CCCGGCGAGACCGCGCACAGCTTCATCGAGCGTGCCGACGCCGCTCTCTACACCGCCAAGCGCAATGGCCGTGACCGGGTGGAAGTGCACGCCGGCAACGGTTTTGCCGAGGCGCGAGGCGGCCCGCGGACCCCGAACGGCGCATAGCCGAGGCAGGGTTCCCCCCCCGCAGCAGCGCGAGCTGGCATCGTGGGGGCAGGCGGCCCGTTTTGGCCCTGGCCGAGGCGGCGCTGGGCACCGCAGGGGGGCGCAGCGTAGCCACCGCGTCACGCGTGGGCTCCCGGCAGCGTCCTTGAACACCCTGATGGCGCGCCGTTCCGTCTCCCCCTACCCGCGGCCACCCGGCTGCGGTAGTCTTCCCGCATGGACATCTTCACCCTTTCCTCTCGTGTGGGGGAGGCCCTGCTGGCCCGCGGCTGGCAGCTGGCCACCGCCGAATCCTGCACCGGCGGCGCGATCGCGGCGGCCATCACCGACATTGCCGGCAGCTCGCAGTGGTTCGATCGTGGTTTCGTCACCTACTCCAATCAATCCAAACAGGACATGCTGGGCGTGCGCGCCGTTACGCTGGAAGCCGCCGGTGCCGTCAGCGAAGCCACGGTGGCCGAGATGGTCAGCGGCGCGCTGGCGCGGAGCCAGGCGCAGCTGACGCTGGCCGTGAGCGGCATCGCCGGCCCAAGCGGCGGCAGCGCCGGAAAACCCGTCGGCACCGTATGCCTGGCCTGGGCGGTCGAAGATGAGCCGCCGGTGGTGCGCACCGAACACTTTGCCGGCGATCGTGCCGCCGTGCGCGCGCAGACCGTCGAGCATGCCCTGCAAGGGGTGCTGGACATACTCGCCCAATCCGATGCCAACGTCTGAACGCGAACACGATTCACCGGCCGAGCGCCTGTTCTTCGCCCTGTGGCCGGATGATGCGCTGCGCCAGCAACTGACGCAGTGCCGCGATACCCTGGCAGCCCACCGCGACGGCCGGCCGGTCCCGGCCGAAAACCTCCATCTCACCCTGGCCTTTCTCGGTCGCACCGACGCCCGCCAGCGCGCCTGCGTCGAGGCCATGGCCGACGCCATTCACTGTCCCCCCTTTGAGTTGCGGCTGAATCGATCCGGCTACTGGCCCCGACCCCGGGTATTGTGGATCGCCCCGGCGGAAATGCCCGAGGCCTTGACCAGTCTGGCCATAGCCTTGCATACCGCTGCCGAAGGCTGCGGTCTGAAACTGGACGCGCGTCCCTACCGCGCCCACATCACCCTCATGCGCAAGCTGGTGCGGCCACCGCAGGATGCGGACTGCCCGCCATTGGACTGGCCCGTGGATCGTTTCGTGCTGGTGCGGTCCAGCACCTTTCCGCAGGGGGTGAAATATGAGGTAGTTAGGGAGTGGGTGTTGGGGGGCGTATAAAATGCTTCGCTTTGCTTGCTGCCGGTGTAAGGCATTCACCATTACCTGAATCCGTGAGTTTATGACGGCGAATTACACAACGCATTGATCCGTCTCGCTATATGAAAAATTTCGGCAATAGTCCCCGCTATTCCCTCAATTTTTCATTACGCGATACGAATCAATCAGTTGCATACTTCATCCGCCCTAAACTCACGGATTCAGGCATTATTTACAGGAGTCGTTGTGGCAAACAATATTGGACGAAATCAACAATGCCCATGTGGACGTGGTAAAAAATTCAAGATATGAAATTCCTTTAGAAGCAAAGAACGTCATGGATTCAGGTCATTCTTAGTATGCTCCTGTGTCGTTGATACCCGCGTACGCGATGCCGCTGAGGTCGGCCATTTCGCGTTTCCAGGTCGTGATGTCGTTGTGTGTGAACTGGTTTAAATGATCGTGACCGCAGGCGCGCGCCATGACCTGCATCAGGCTTGTCGAGGCGGTAAGGAATTTTTTTAGCCGCTCAGCGGATTGCTGGATGTCCAGACGATCTCTCAGCTCGGGTTTCTGGGTGGCAATACCCGTCGGGCAATTATTGCTGTGACAGATTCGCGCGGCCACGCAACCAATGGCCTGCATGGCGGCACTGGACAGGGCAATGCCGTCGGCGCCAAGGCAGAGCGCCTTGATGAAATCGGCCGGTGTTCTGAGTCCCCCGGTGATAATCAGGGTAACATCCGGCCGTTCCTGCCGGTCGAGGAAACGCCGCGCGCGTGCCAGCGCCGGGATGGTGGGTACGGAAATGTTGTCGCGGAAAATCAGTGGGGCCGCGCCGGTGCCACCGCCACGTCCGTCAAGAATGATGTAGTCGACACCGGCCTGTAGTGCAAAGGCGATATCCTGCTCGATATGATTGGCCGACAGCTTCATGCCGATGGGAATCCCGCCGGTCACTTCGCGGACCCGATCCGAGAAGCGCAAAAAATCGTCCGCTGTAACCAGTTCCGCAAAGGTCGACGGCGATATGGCCGGCGATCCTTCCGCGAGTCCACGGACTTCCGCAATCTTCGCCGTTACCTTGCTGGCGGGCAGGTGGCCGCCGGTTCCCGTCTTGGCGCCTTGCCCGCCTTTGAAGTGGAATGCCTGTACGGAGGACAGCCGTTCTTCGCGGTAGCCGAAACGGGCGGAGGCCAGCTCATACAAATAACGCCGATTGGCCTGCTGCTCCTCGGGCAGCATGCCGCCTTCACCTGAGCAGATGCCGGTGCCGGCCAGGTCGGCGCCGCGCGCCAGGGCGATCTTGGCCTCTTCTGACAGGGCGCCAAAGCTCATATCTGACACGAAGAGGGGGATGTCCAGCCGCAGGGGTTTGTCGGCATTCGGACCCACCACCAGCCCGGTTTCGACCGGCGCATCATCCAGTTTCGGTTTGGTGGCAAACTGCGCCGCCAGAATCTGGATATCATCCCAATGCGGCAACGCCGAGCGAGGTACGCCCATCGCCCCCATCGGGCCGTGATGACCGACGATGTCCAGGCCATCTTTGGCCAGGTCGTGAATATAGCTGACGGTCGGCTCTTCGGCTGTCGGCCGGACCTGAAGGATGTCGTCAGGTGTCTGTGCTGCGGGCGCATCCAGCCCCACATGGCTGCCATCGCAATACGGCGGGTTTTTGCTCTGCTTGCACAGGCATAGATACGCGGTTTCAGAAACGCCCGCCTTAAATGTCAGCGGTTCAAACGTCGTGCCCTGGTGTGAGCCATCGCAAAACGGCTGGCTCTGTGATCTTCCGCAGCGACACCAGTGATAGGTTTTGCCGGCTTCAAGTGGGACTTCCATTGGCTGAACGCCGGCTATGTGGGCTTTTGTCATTTTTCTTCTCCTCAGGGCAGATTAAAGCACAAGGCTTCTATAGCTTCCTGCGCATCGAACTGAATCATCGCAACGTCAGACAGACCGATGCCATCACCGGCTTCCAGTAGATATTCATTTACGCCCAGGCTGCCGGAGATAACATGGACATAAGTTGTACGACCTGCATCTAACGCATGCTGTTCCGTTTGTCCGCGCTCGAGACGTAGCTGGTACAGGTAGGCATCCTGGTGGATTTTCAAGGTGCCGTTACGACCATCGGGCGATACGATGGATGTCAGTCCCTTGTTAAGCTCAAACGATTTTTGCTGGTAACCGGGCTTAATGCCCAGCTTGTCCGGTTGAATCCAGATCTGCAGAAAAAATAACGCCTCGGCGTCTGACGGATTGTACTCACTGTGGGTGACGCCGGTCCCGGCGCTCATGAGCTGGAACTCGCCGGCCGGTAATACCTCGATATTTCCCATGCTGTCTTTGTGTTCGATGGTGCCCTGCTTAACGTAACTGATAATTTCCATGTCCCGATGCGAATGGGTAGCAAAACCGGCCCTCGGTTGCACTTGGTCATCATTGATGACACGCAACATCGACACGCCCATATGATCGGGATCATAATAGTTTCCAAAGGAAAATGTGTGGCAGCTTTGCAACCAGCCAAGATTGCTAAGGCCGCGTTCATGACTGCGTCGTAGATAGACCATACAGGGAATCTCCTTTCTCGTGCCGGTTCGGCTGAAATACAGCTTATTAGGTTGATGCCAGGAAATATGCATCCATAATGTGAAATGCTAGTTTCTTAAATAGAAACAATTGTGCTCATCGAAGGTGCCACATGGACCGCCTTACCAGCATGTCTGTATTTGTGACGGTGGTCGATCAGGGTAGTTTTTCGGCCGCCGCGGAACAGCTGCAACTCTCACGGGCCACCATCAGCAAACATATCGCGGCGTTGGAAAACTGTCTGGGCGGACGCCTGCTGAATCGAACGACTCGGCGAATCAGTCTCACCGAGGCCGGGAAGGCCTACTATGAACACTGCAGGCAGATCCTTGAAGATGTCGTGGATGCAGAATGTGTGGTAACCGGGTTTTCCTCCGAACCCCGCGGCCGTCTGCGGATCAATGCGCCGATGTCGTTTGGCACAAAACAGTTTGCTGATATCGTTGCAATGTTCTGCCAGGCTTATCCGGACATTGACGTCGAACTGTCTTTGAGTGATCGCTTTGTCAATGTCGTAGAGGAAGGCTACGATCTGGCGATCCGGATTACACAATTGAAAGAGTCCAGCCTGGTCGCCCGGAAACTGGCTCCCTGTCGCGTTGTGCTTTGCGCCTCGCCGGACTATCTAAAAACACACGGGCGACCGGTGACGCCTGATGATCTTGAGCAGCACACCTGCTTGCACTATGCGTATTCTGAGGCGGGAAAAACCTGGGTGCTGAACGGGCCGGACGGTGAATACCGAATCAGGATTCACCCTAAACTGAGTGCCGATAATGGTGATGTGCTATGTACGGCCGCCAGACAGGGTCTTGGAATTACCTTGCTGCCAACCTTTATTGTCGGTGATGCTATTCGTGCCGGTGATCTTGACATTATCCTACCCGCTTACCAGCCGCCGCAGATCAACATCTATGCGGTGTATGCGTCGAGAAAGCATCTGTCAGCCAAAGTGCGTGCGTTTATTGATTTTGCCGTCGTGCGGATCGGGGAGAAACCGATATGGGACCTGGGCGTTTGAGCATACCCTTTCCCTTGGCTGGTTAGCCCAGGGCAATTACGACTATAGAATCACTTGATGTACTTGAAGGTTCCTGCTTTTGCGACATACTGGCTCGATGATGTCGAGATGTTTTTGTTCTTGAGAAAAATGGACGCCGTCTGGCCCGTGATAGGTATGAACCTGGAGCCAATGCGAGTATTTATGCCCTGTGTAATGTGCTCACGTTATACTTGATGCACAACAAATCTTGAACCCGGAAATATTACATTGAAAGCGTGCTAACAGATCGAGGCCATGTGGGCCAGGGTTACCAAGGAACTCGCTATCGCTGCGCGTTTTGCCGGCGACTGTCTCGGGCCTGCGCAGGGAAACGCCCTGGCGGCGCTGGACTACAATGATCACGAGGAGGTATTGATCTCATGGCGATGTTCACCGCCGCTGCGCTAAAGCGTTCCACGCGCAAAAGTTTTACTTCACTGTGGCAATTATTGCCGGTACTTTTGGCCGTGCTCTTGCTGGCCAGCCTCATCGTGCCTTTGATCCCGGTGCTGATTCACAAAGGTATCCTTGGTCAGGGTAATCTGCTGGACTCGATCAGTGCCGCGGTGGTCGGCAGTCTCGCAACGGGGCAGCCTATTGTCAGTTATTTGCTGGCCGGTGAGCTGCAGAAAGCGGGTATCGGCCTGATTGCCGTCACGGCCTTTATCGGCGCCTGGGTAACGGTGGGCGTTATTCCCATGCCTGCTGAAGCCATGGTGCTCGGCTGGCGGTTTGCCGCAATACGCAATGCCGTCAGCTTTATCTTGTCGATTGCCCTGGCCTGGTTGACGGTGGTGACGCTGCATGCCTGGACCTGACGCCAGGGCGGCGCCGCCAGCGGTGAAGCGCAGCCACGGCGGGTTATGGTTTCTGTTCGCCATGATCCTGCTTTATGTGCTTGTTGCCCTGCTCGACCCCGCTTTTGCGCGTAAGGGTCTGGCTTCTTTTTTCAATATGGGCGTTTCCCTGTTGCCGGCACTACTTCTAGTGATGCTTTTCCTCGTTCTGCTCAATCTCAGTGACGGCATGCAAAAACGCATGGCTGCCGCGACGGGAAAAGACAGTGGTGCCAAGGGCTGGTGGCTCGCTGTCGTGGGCGGCATTCTCTCCCATGGTCCGGTCTATGCCTGGTACCCGCTGCTGGGTGAACTCAAGACGCGGGGAATGCGCCCGGCATTGCTGGCAACCTTCCTCTATGCGCGCTCCATCAAGCTGCCCTGGCTGCCGGTCATGGTGTACTACTTTGGCCTGCACTATACGGTTGTCTTTACGCTTTACATGCTTGCCTTTTCACTGCTGAATGGCTGGCTTACCGAGCGCCTGATGTTGCTGGGGTCCAGCGGAAATTCGAATGGGGGTGAGGGGTCAGCAAGAGAGTCGGGCAGATGAAGCCGCATCAGGCATTTGCTGGAAGCGGCCGTTCCACGATGCTTCCCTGTTCCATGCCGATCAGCCGTGTGGCGATCTCGTCGGCTTCTTCCCGGTTGTGGGTGACGTGAATCAGGGTGAAACCAAGCGTCTCCTGCAGCCTGACGATCTCCTTGCGCATGCGGTCGTTCAGTGCGGGGTCGAGGCTGGAAAGTGGTTCGTCCAGCAGCACCAGATCGGGGTGGGGAGCGAGTGCTCGCGCCAGCGCCACGCGTTGTTGCTGGCCGCCTGAAAGCTCTCCCGGTTTGCGCCGGGCAAGGTTTTCTAGCCCCACCAGTTTGAGCATGGCCGCAACCCGCTGCTCGCGTTCAGGCCGCGGCAGGCCCCTCGCCTTGAGCCCGAATTCGATGTTTCCCCGCACACTGAAGTGGGGCCAGAGTGCCAGGTTCTGGAACACCATGCCGATGTTGCGCCGTTCCGGCGGAATCAGGCTGCGGCCGTCCCGCGCGGCCAGCTCGCCGCCGATGACGAGGCTGCCGACATCCGGGGCGAGGAAGCCGGCCACCAGCCGCAGCAGGGTGGTCTTGCCGCAGCCGGAGGGGCCGAAGATAACGAGGCGCTCGCCCGCAGAGACCGCTAGGTCGATGGCCTGCAGCACGGGCACTTGATCCAGGGATTTGGAGACGGCCTTGAGTTCGACGACCTTCATGCCAGTACCTCTTCCCCGCTTCTCTTGTTTCGATGGCTGGCCAGTATGGCCCATAACAGGCCGGCCGGAACCAGGGTGGCTGCGATCATGATTACGCACAGCGCCGCGATCAGGGCAGGCGAGCCGTTGGCCATCAGGGTGAGAATGCGCACCGGCAGGGTCTCGGCGCCGGCTGGATGAACCAGCAGGGTGATGCCGGTATCGCGCAGCGAGAAGATGTAGCCCACCAGCCAGCTCGCCAGCAGGCCGCGCCAAGCCAGCGGAATGACGATGAAGAAGATTCTACGATACCAGCCGGCCCCGGCGATTTGCGCGGCCTCTTCCATGGACGGGGGGATCTGCGCCAGCTGCGCAGCGTTGATGCGGCTGGTGAGGGCGATGTAGCGGGCCAGATAGCCGATGAGGATGATGAGCGGCGTGGCGTAGATGATGTCGGTCAGTGGCCGGTTCCACAGGCCGGTGAGTCCGATGCCGATGACGGTGCCGGGCAGCGCCAACAGGAACAGGGTCAGGGTATCCACCGCCCGCCAGCTGCGCAGCGAGCGGGTCTGGATCAGGTAGCCGATGAGAAAACCGACCGTGGCGAGCAGGGTCGCGCCGCCGGTGGCGAAGAGCAGGCTGTTTGCCAGACTGCCGCCGGCCCGGCGCAGGGCTTCGCCATAGGAGCCTAGGGACTGGATCGTCAGCGTGCCGATCGGGAGCAGGATGAACAGAAGACCGGCGAGGGCCACGGCCAGCAGGAGCCCCCCGTGCCAGCGGCCCAGCGGGATGCGCAGAAAATCGATGCCCCCGCCGGCGGAGTGGAGCCTCCAGCCGTGCCGGTGCAGCAACAGGGCCTCGAACAGAACGAGGATCAGCGCCACGCCGGCCAGGGGCAGGGCGGCCGTGGTGGCCGCGCTGAAATCGTAGAAGGCCGAAAATTGAGTGAAGCTCTCCACCGGGAACACGGCATAACGCAGATAGTTGGGCACGCTGAACTCACCGAGGGCGAGCAGGAACACGAGCACGGCGGCGAGCAGCACGCCGGGCAGGATCAGGGGCAGGGTGATGCCGGCCAGTACCCCGCGCCAGCCCGTCGCCAGCCGGCCGGCCTCTTCCATCTGCGGGTCGACGCTGCGCAGCAGGACCTGGGTCAGGAGCAGGGGGATGGGCAGGAAGACGGTGCTCAGCACCAGCACGCAGCCGGGCAGGCCGAACAGCCACGCGCCGGCGATGTCGCCCCCCGGCGCGAGCAGTTGCAACAGACCGGACCAGGCAACGGCGACGATGTAGGGTGGAATCAGCAGGGGAATGGTGAACAGCAGGGTCAGGGCG
Organism: Gammaproteobacteria bacterium; assembly: GCA_011051685.1. Lineage (GTDB taxonomy): Bacteria > Pseudomonadota > Gammaproteobacteria > SZUA-152 > SZUA-152 > SZUA-152. Next base: position 21,812 of record DRKQ01000294.1, on the reverse strand, counting down.
CGGCGCAGGGGAAGATCGGTCTTGCCCAGCAGGATGCCCAGCGGCACGCCGAGCACGAAGGTGAACAGCGTCACCAGGGAGGCCAGCAGCAGGCTGTTGCGCATCAGCAGCCACTGGCGGCTGTCGGCGAGCAGGCCGTTCCAGGCCTCGAGCGTGAAGCGGCCATCGATGAACAGGCTGCGCAGCAGCATGTCGAGCACCGGCAGCGCACCGGCGATCAGTAGCAGGAGGACCGCCAGCCAGAGGGTGAGGCGCTTGCTCATGGCGGGCCTGGGTTACAGACCGGCCCAGGACTTCAGAAAGGGCTGGATCTCCACCAGCTTTTTCGCCACGGCGGCGTAGTCCACCGGCATCACCCGGATGCGGTCGATGGGCTTCAGTTCCGGCGGCATGGGCACGTCCGGGTGCAGGGGAATCTGGGCGCAGTCGGCGAAGGCCAGCTTGCGCTCCGTGTCGCGGGAGAGAAGGTAGTCCACCAGGATTCTGGCCGCCTTGGGGTGGGGCGCGCCCTGGATCAGCACCACGGCATTGGGGACGATGAAGGTTCCCAGTCCGCCCGGTGCCTGATCCGGATAGACTAGGCTCACCGGTTTGCCCTGGCGCATGCGGTTCACTGCGTCGTCGCTGTCTACCAGGCTGAAATCGTAGCGGCCGGCGGCGACCAGGTCGGCGCTCTCGCCATTGCTGGTGGCGATGCCGACATCGTTCGCCTTCAGCGCGGCCATGAATTGACGGGCCTCGTCATCGCCCCACACGGTGAACAGGGCGGCCACCTCGGACGTGGTGGTGCCGAACAGCGGGTTGGCGATCACCGCGCGGCCACGCCAGTGCGGCGCCACGTAGGCCCGGATGGAGCGGGGCTTGTCCTCGACGCGGTCGTTGACGATCAGCACCCGGGCACGGGCGGAGAAGCCCGTCCAGTAGTCCTGCGGATCACGGAACGCAGCGGGGATGCCCAGCGCATTGGGGGAATCGTACGGCGCGGCGATGCCCTTCTGCTTGAGCACCTCGGCACGGATGGGTTCGTTGGCCCAGTAGACGTCGGCCTGCGGATTGCTTTTTTCGGCGATGAGCCGGTTCATCACGCCGGTGCTCTTCGATTCCTCGGTGTCGTAGATCGCGCGGACGCGAATGCCGGTGTCCGCCTCGAAATCCTTGAGGATGGGCTCGGAGAAGACCTGATCCTCCGAGACATACACGGTCACGCTCGCCGTTTCGGACGGCTGCCCACAGCCGCCGAGCAGGGTCAACGCTACCGTGATGAGGAGGCGTGCCAGAGTTGGCTGTTTCATCGCGGCGTTACCGAAAAGTCGTCGAAGGCAGTCAGTGCATCGGCCTTGGTCCAGACGCCCACGCCGCCAGGGTCGGGGAATAAGTCGTTGTTTCCTGTCAGCAACTTCCGGCCATCGAGGTAGGCCGTGTAATGATCGCCTTGCTGCACGATGTGCATGCGGTGCCAGCCCGGTAGCAGGGATACGCGGGCGCTGGCGAGCATCCTGCGATGGCCCTCGTGCACCGTATACAGGCGGAAGTTGTCCTCCAGCGGATTGAAGCGCGCCACGTAGTAGTTGTTCCGGTCCCGTACCCGCCACATGATGCCGCCGCCCTGGTCTTCCCTGCCGGTGATTGCCTTGAAGCTCACACGGATTTCACCGTTGCGGAAGACGGGGGTGGGCGTCCAGCAAATATTGAAGATTCCGCCGCGTCCCCCGTCGGCGGCACGGATCAGGGCAAGGACATGATCGGGCGAGGGGGCGGATGGGTCCTTTCTCACCTCCCAGCTGGGTGCCCCGTGTTGGGCATGGGTCGTCTGGCTCTTCCAGCCGGCGGGCAACTGACCCAGGGCGACGTCCTCGAAATGCCAGCTCGATGGCGTCTGTCCCTGGCTTGTGCTGGCTATTCCGGTGAGGGCCAGAAATATCATTAGGGCAGTCCCTCGCCGGGTTCGTGGATTCTTGTTCGGCATGTCTCCGGGGCTCCCGTGTCAGGCACCTGTTCCCGAGGGTTTTCAGGAACTGCCCGTCCCCACGTTTAGGATCTGTTAGAAGAATACCAGCCTCCAGCAGGATAGGCCTATTGCCAAGCCTAACGATAGACGAAAGAGTACTAGTCCACCTTGGGCTCTTTTCTGCCTCTATATGTGATTTTTTCATGCCCTTCGCGCTTGTGATTACTCGAAAACCCACGTTATTACCGGAGTTTCGTAGTTATTTGCAATCGAGCGGGAGTAGGCCGTCTATCAACCCAACGCTGTCGATAGGCTCAATGACATAGGTGCATGCCAGATTATAAACGGTACTTAGGTGGGGTTTCGTTATTATCAGATTGAAAGCGTGCTGGTGTATTGTAACGAATGAACTATTTTCTTGAGAGGGCAAGGTGGGCACAATTCATTTTATTTCTGATTACTTCCATAGGTTTTTGCTCACATGAAAGGCCTGGAATTCTTATTTTGTACTTCATTTTTAACAGTATGATTTTTTCTTTAACCTGAATCCGTATCTTCAGGGCGGATGCAGAGTGCACCAAAAGCTTGTGCTATGCGCCGTCGAGAAGCTGCGGATTCAGGTTTAAATTTGCCACAGGCCCAGGCGTCCCCTACAAAAAGTTTTTAGAACATGGAAGGTATAGAATATGTTTTGCGAGAAGCCGTGCATGCATGCTGGAAATAACCCATCCTTTGAAACTGCTATCGTTGGTCAGGGGAGCTGCCATGCATACACGAAAGTATCCGCAATATTTAAGGAGACTTCAAAATGAAGCAAATCCTCCATGGTGTAATCCTGGCCGCCCTGGTACTTTCCACTACCTATGGGTTGCCGACTATGGCTGCGAAAAGTTCTCTGGAGTCATCTGGACTGTTACATCCATCAGTAGCCGAGGCTACAGTGAAGGCCACATCAGCTTCGAAACAACAATATCGTTATCGGGCGGAGACTTATGCCCGGGCAAAAAAACAGGGAAAGGTTATCACCTCCGGGGCTACCTGGTCATGCCGCGGAAAACGTTGCACGGTTAAAAGACCATGGCCAAAGCCTTATATCGGTGAGTGTCAGTCATTGGCCAGCCAGGTTGGCCGTATCCGTTCCTATGGGTACAGTGGCAAACAGCTATCCAGTAGCCAGTTGAAAGGGTGTAATACCGTTATCGCAAAAAAGAAGCCAACACCCAAACCATTCCGTCAACTTAAAAAACCTTCTTCTGCCAGTACCTTGCTGCCAAAGGGTCCCGCGGTACCGCCTGGTGTGATCGAGTCCATAAAGAAAGTCTCACCCGCTCCCCAAAGTGGCCAGGCATTAAAGGCAAAGAGTGGTTTTGCTCTCACAAGGCCATCTCAGGCTAAAGTACCCTCTCCTGATGTTATTCAACCGGGAAAACCCAGGCGAGGGTTTGCTCTGGCTAAAGGTAAAGAACCACCACGCAGCACGCTTCCTCCGGAAAAGAAAGTGATGCACTTATTGGGGGGAAGGTTAGACAAAAAAGAAGCAGATGTTGATCGTAAAACACGGGCTACGAAAGAGCTGGAGGGTAACTCCAAACCTTCAGCAAGCAGGGCCAACCAGACTCCGCAGCGGGGTGGCTTCGCGCCCAGGCAGTCTTCCGCCGGTGGTAGGGCAGCGGGCGTTTCGATGTCTGCGGGTGGTGGCTTTGCACCCGCAGGCGTGGCAAAACAGGCATCGCTGCGAACGGCTTTGTCACCGCAACAGGTTGCGGCAATAAATTTACGCAAGGGTTATTGGCAGGATTACCAGCGCGCCATCCAGGCACGACGGCGTAGGGAGGAGGCGCAGGCCAGGGAACGGATGGCGCGTTTATCCCGCGAAGCGTATTTGTCGGGTGCGGACTGTGATGATAGTGATCCGGAAATTCACCCCGGTCTGCTTGAGGTCTGTGATGGCAAGGACAATAACTGCGATGGAAATGTCGACGAAGGTACCACAATTCTCGCCTACGCGGATTTGGATGGCGACATGCATGGTGATGCATCCACGGCGCAGGAGGTGTGTCCTTCCGATATCACCGCAGCGCAACGTGAGGGCAGGTGGTTGTCTACGGTGGGTAATGACTGCGACGATCAGGACCCTGACCAGTGGAATGATTGCCGCACCGGTGGCAGTAGCGAGTAACCAGAGAGATGGCAATGAAAAAGAAAATAGTGAACACGATGTTGAGTTGCGTATTCGCAAGCACCTGGTTGGCCATGCAACCGAGCCTTGCTGCCTATGGCGATAAATGTGACAACGATGCCCAGTGTGACGATGGACTGTTTTGTAATGGTGCGGAGCAGTGTTTTCAGCAGCAGTGCATGAATGGTTCACAACCCTTGCCGGGGCGTCCCTTACCGGGCACCAGCCGATCATTGCGCTGGCGCTGTGATGAGAGTCAGGATCGTTATGTGGTAGAGGGCGCCGATCTCGATGGTGATGGGCATGATGCCATTAATGCCGGTGGGGATGATTGTGACGACAATAATGCAAATCGTTTTCCGGGCAATGTTGAGCGTTGTGATACCAATGGCGTGGATGAAGACTGCGATCCCACTACCGTTGGCTTCAAAGATGAGGACGGTGACGGCTATAACAGCTCAAGCTGTTTTAATGTTCAGCCCGATGGGACACGCCGTTACGATCGTTCCCGGCATTGATGGATTCACCCGCCTGAAAAACCCACCATCACTTGCAGTCCACCGGTGAATACCTGCGTGCGTTAGTTGGACAATAGGTTGCTGGCATTCAAATTTCCCTGTCCATAATGTGTTTTCCAGCTAAAATTTAAATGGAAGGTCTCAGTTTAACCTGAATCCGTACCTTCAGGGCGCCTACTTTTGGTGTGCTATGCGCCGTCATGAAGGTACGGATTCAGGTTTAAGTCTCTCTTCGTTGCTTCAGCGTGATGTACCTTTAGATTTTCTAACACCGAGAGAAACCGGGTATCTCCTCGTGCCTTGTTTTTCCAAAGCAGATTCATTTTCGGCAGGGAGGCACTTAGCCGTGTCGCAAAAAATATTCATCCCCGGCAATGTTTATTACAGCCCGTTCCTGATTATTTGACACTGCAGTTATGTGAATCTGGTGTTGAACCGTTTTTGGAGTAGTTACGACTCACAGGTAAATCCGTATTGAAGCGGGTAGAGGGAACGAAATTACTGTGGGAGGAAGACAATGTTTAAACAAATTCTAGCGGTTCCGGTATTTCTCATGACGGGGCAGGGCGGACAGGCAGGCCAGTGGCGTCCCTGCGCCTCATGTCAGGCATTTAACCTGCATGCATTTCTCCAAGGTGGCATGTGGGTGATTTTTGCTTTCTCCCTGCTGTTCACGGCTATTGTTATCACCAGTGGAACGGCCTATGCGGCAGATGCCCAGTTTGCCAAACCCATGGCAGCCCCCATGCCAATGATAACTCCCGCACCGGCCCAGGCGCAGGGGGATGCATCAAAGGCCAGCAAAAAAACAAAGCCCACGGGAACACAGAAAAAATCATCACGGGTGAATCCTGTAAAGCAATCATCCGCGATAAACCCGGTAAAGAAGTTGCCCGCGTCGGCTCGTCCCCGGCAGTCGCCGGCAGCGGGCAAGATGAAAACGCCTCCGCGTGTGGGAACGATGCGTTCGGCGAAACAGGTCCGGCCGAATGCCGGAATGGGGCAATCCAAAGGAACTCAGGGTAATTTCTCGCTGCCCGGCCAGGGTTCTCGTGGCGGCTTCGCGGGAGATGGTCGACCCTCCAACCGGGATGCCGCAGAAGCCATCCGCAATGCTGCGGCCAGTCGCGCAGGCGAGGGACGTATTAGTTCCATCAGCCCCGTGCTGAGTGGCAGGAGCTGTGTGCAGAAAAGGCGTTCACTCACCGACAGAGGTTCGCAGTTCATTATTCATGGTCGCCGGTTTGGTGCATCAGCCAATGGCCGTACAGTGAGTCTTGCCAGTATTTCACGTCGGCGGAGCCTTGGCGATGCACAGATCATCGCCTGGAGTGATACACAGATCACGGTTCATCTTCCCTCTTCAGCCAGTGGTATACAGGCCCCGGGGCGGTATCTCGTTGGTTTGAAAAATGCGGCGGGACATTGGGTCAGTAACATCAATCAGCAATTGACGGTGTGCCCCACAATGCTGGAGGTCACGGGCCAGATTAGTCTGGAGCACTGTGCAGCCGGCCGTGACAATCTTCAAGTGGCTATTTCTGGATATGGGTCAGGTACGTTTCAAGCGGATATCCTGCCCGTACCGGGAAATGATTTCCTCCTGCAATATCGTTTTCGACGTTCAATTTTTCAAAGCCCGGTAGACCTGGAAATCACCCCGGAAATTCTGGGCATCCGTTGCCCCGGCGGTGCGTGGAGTCCGGCACACAAAACAGTGCGCATGGGATTTGAACATCCCCGAGCTATACAGGACTTTAATTATCAGGTGGGATTACGCACGTTCCGTATCCGGATGACAGATCTTGCGCGGCGGCTTCGTTCTCTATTCTCGGGTACGCGGATACATCTGAATAATTTGCGCGAGGAAAGTTCGCAGATGTCGTTGCCGGCGGCCCTGGGAGGTGAAGAGCGGACTTTGAAAATTCCTCCTGTCTCCTTTGGGCCACGTACTTACTATATCAATGATATTAATCTGGATAGCATTGGTGTAACCCCGAGTGGAAACAGTCTGCGGGTGCGCATGGGCTTTGAAGGTGCGGGAACGGAGTTTATAGGTGAGTGTTGGAATGATTTGGGTTGTCTCGCCGGTGCACCGGACGTACAGGCCACGATAAGCGTTGACGTGTTTCTCACCCTGGGGCGCTACCTTTCCCACGGCGCGCCGGTGAGCATCAGTTTTGATGATGTGCGGGTGGTCGCCGATCCCCATGCCCAGGCGGATGGTGTTTGCCTGGCCATCGACTTCATGTGTGAGGCCATCACCAATTATCAGCAACGTCTGAAGATCAGCATTGAAAATGCATTGACGGCGGAGCTGGATAACACCCGGGTGCGCGATCAGGTGGCCAACGCCTTACGTCCCATGTTGGAAGATCTGAATATCAGCCGCGTGAACTCAGCCGGTGTGGAAGGGAGTGATTTTGTTATCCGTTACATTCCGGTGGAATAACGGGTCATGGTAATCGGGTTGTCAGCGCGAATATTCAAAGAGGCAAAACAATGAACAAGTCTACCTCATTACTATCGATGCTTTTTCTGCAATTGACGGTTATGACAACAGCTGCCTTAGCATCAGCCGCGGAAGATTTAGGCACTCTGAAGATTCAGGTGAGAACAAATTTGTCTCCTGTAACGCAGTTTACAATGGTAAAGACTGTAGTTTCGTCACCTGGCGGTCGCGTGGTGAAGACAAGTACTTATCGTGCCATGAGGTCTACTGATCCAGCCGGCTTCAGGGTAGCGGAGCTACGATTCCCACCCGGGACATATAACGTGAGAGTGGGGATGTACAATCGCAATACACTTTTGACCGAGCGGCCGATTGGCAACGTCAATATTGTGAAACATACTATACGTGTCGTAGCCGTTCTTTTGACAGCAGAAAAGGAAACATCGGTAAAATTTATTGGCCAAAAATCCCGGCAAACGGGGCAGCAAATGAAAAGGGACATGAAGAATACCGGTAAAGCGGCCAGTTATTTGGCCGGCTCCGTTGTCCCTCAGAAGAAAAAAAGAGCCGTGCCGAATTTTGTCAAACGGCCGCAAAGCATACAACCACCTTCACGCAGTCAGCCCGGTCGGTCAATCAGCATCGGGGTGAATTATATCGCCAGGAAGCCGGCCCCGGGAAAAACAGCAGCGGGAATGGTCCCGCGTACACGTAACCGGATTGCGATATCTAACATTAATTATATCTCTGGAAAACCGGATAGACGAAATAAAATTCCACCAGCCGAAATACGCCCATCGAATGCAATCGCCATCGGCAACATCAATTATATTGCGCGAAAGACGATGCAGAGAGGTGGGTCGTCCAGAGTTCAAGCGCCATCATCGAATCGCATTGACATCAACAACATCAATTACATTGCACGGAAACGTCAGTAAAGGAGGTATAAATTATGTTATGGAATTATCGTGTATTCATCTTGTTATCGGCATTGCTGGCGCCGGCCATGGTCAGTGCTATCGATATCACTATTTCAGGCAGGATTGTGGATCGCACGGGAAATCCTGTGCAGGGGGTGCGCTTTGTTGTGTCGGCTGGGACAGGCGCGACGTCATCAACACCAACACCGGCTATCCCAGGGGGTCTTCCCATGCCGACATTTTCCGTAACCGAAAGCCGGCTGTTTCCCGGGGTTCCGGAGGACTGCCTGTACTACTCATCACTGTCGGCACTGCGAACCAATGCATCAGGTGATTACCAATTACGAGTCATCTTTGACGAAAGTCGAACAGTCAGTGATGGTTTGCGGGACAAGAGCTGTGCAGATTACCAGAGGCTGATCACCGAAGTGAATATGAAGCTGGTTCCCCATCCTGATGATGTTCGCAGGTACGAGCTGCGCAGGGCTCGCGGGCCGTTGCCTATCCCGACCAAACAAACCAGGTCAAAGAATGCCCGCAAACAGGTACTGCCTGCGGGAAGCCCGGCGCCGCGGGGTGGTTTTGCGCCTTGATAGGGTGATGGCACTGAACCGAATGAGGTGCGCATACGACCTATGCGTGTAGGGATGTTTGATTATCAAACACTACGAACCATAATGTTGTTAAGGGGTTGGCCATATGGCCTGAAAGGGCAGATCGTTGGTTAGCCGCCAATGGACTATGGCCTCAGAAACAGGGGAAGAAAGATGTTACAGATTCGCGGGTTGATTCGGTTATTGGGCTTATTTGTTGTGTTGTTACTGGCTGCCTGCGGTGGCGGCGGTGGTAGTGGGGGGGGCAGCGTTTCGGTGACAGACTATGGACGCTTCGTTTATATAACCAATGCCACGGACAATGCTGTCGGGGTCTACGCCCTCGACAACGACAGCGGCCGCCTGTACTACACCGGCAAGTCCGCGGCGACCGGTACAACACCTTATTCGGTTACTGTCGACGTCTCGGGGCAACATGCCTACGTGGCCAATTTCGGTGGCAACGACGTGTCGCAATACACCATCGGCAGTGATGGCAGCCTGACGCCCATGACGTCGGCTACTGTTGGTGCCGGCACCAACCCTCGTTCGGTGACCCTTGATCCGTCGGGAAAATATGCCTATGTGGCGAACTGGGGCAGTGGCAATGTCTCACAATACAGCATCGCTGCCGATGGCAGCCTGACTGCCATGACCACGCCCAGTGTGCTTGTGGGCACAAACCCTGCCACCGTAACGGTTGACCCCTCGGGCCAATACGCCTATGTGGCGAACTGGGGCAGTGATACGGTCTCACAATTCCTTATCGGCAGCGATGGCAGCCTGGCACTTATGACCACGGCCACGACGGGCACCAATCCCTACTCGGTTACTCTCGACCCGTCGGGGCAGTACGCCTACGTTGCCAACAATAACAGTGCCAATGTGTCGCAATTCATCGTGGAGAATGATGGCAGCCTCACACCCATGAGCATTGCCACTGTCTCCGCTGGCGCATCCCCTCAGGCAGTGACCATTGACCCCTTGGGGCGCTATGCCTATGTGGTCAATCACACTAGCAATAACATCTCGCAGTTCACCATCGGCAACGATGGCAGCCTGACGCCCATGACCCCTGCCACTGTGGCAACAGACGCCAATCCGCGCTGGATCTCCATCGACCCCACCGGGCAGTACGCCTATGTGGCGAATTATGACAGCGACAGCGTGACGCAATACGCCATCGGCAGCAATGGCGAGCTTAGCCCCATGGCCCCGATCAGTATCGCCAGCAACGGCGGCCCCACCAGTATCAGCATGAGCATCGGCACGACACCACTTTCGCGTGTGGGCAAATACGCCTATGTGGCGAACTGGGGCAGCGACACGGTTGCGCAATACAGTGTTGGCAGTGATGGCAGCCTCAGTGCGCTGAGCCCGAGTGCCGTTAGTACGGGTATGCGTCCTGTGAGTACCGCCATTGACCCCACAGGCCGCTACACCTATGTGATCAACAACACCGACAAAACGGTGTCGCAATACAGCATCGGCAGCGATGGCAAACTTAGCCCGTTAAGTCCTCCCAGCGTGTCGACGGGGGCAAGCTCGGACCCAATACATCTCACCATTGACCCCCTGGGGCGCTACGTTTATCTCACCGATCGCAACGCGGATTTGGTCTCTCTATTCAATATCGGTAGCGATGGCAGCCTGGGCATTGTGGGCAGCGCGGTGACCGGAGCAGCCCCCCAGGATGTCATCATCGATCCCTCGGGACGCTACGCCTATGTGACCAACTCCACTGATAATAGTGTGTCGCAATACAGTATCGGCAGTGGCGGCGGCCTCACACCCCTGAGCCCGGATAGTGTTTCGGTAGGGCTGACAAACACTCGCCCTGCCGGCATCACCATCGACCCCACGGGACGCTACGCCTATGTCGCCAATAACAGCAGTGATAATGTGTCGCAGTTCACCATCGGCAGCGATGGCAAACTCACCGCAATGGCGCCGGTGGGTGTCCCGGCAGGCACCGGGCCGATCATGATTGTGGTCGATCCCACGGGGCGTTATGCCTATGTCGCAAATAGCAGCAGTAGTGACATATCGCAGTACCGCATTGGCAGTGGGGGCGCCCTGACTGCGCTAAGCCCGGCTACGATCAGTGTGGGTAGCACAAGTTTTACGATCACTATGGATCTCTCGGGGCGGTATGTCTATGTAATAGATTCCACAGCCGAAACGGTATCGCAATACAGCATTGGTAGTGACGGTCTTTTATCGGCCACCACCATGCCCAGTGCTGCGACTGGAACGGTTCCTTTTTTCATGACCATCATGAGCAAATGGCAATAGTGGACAGGATTACTTAAAAATTGCACAGGGTGGCAACGGACTATTCCCCCATGCTCCCCGGGTTTTGCATGAGCAGGCTCAATGACCTGTGGCGTTATCAGCCCTAATCGGTCATTGCGATTGCAGGGTTAATTTTACAGTGACAACAACAATCAGGCTGCATGATCTGTTTCTGGCTTTTCACCTTCTTTGAAACAGATCATGCGGTCCATATTTCAGGAATTGCCATGAAAGCTCAAATACTGACAAGCATACTACTTCTTTCCATCGTTATATTTCTCGCGCCAGTCGTACAGGCAGGTACCGATTATCAAGTGTTGCAGGCTACGTTAACCCAGCAGGTTAGATCACCAGGGCTTGTGCGTATCGGTATGACGCAATGGCGTTGTCGGGGAACTCGGTGCAGTACTAAAGTACGGTCAAATATAAATCTGATGAATGCCTGTGTTTCTTTGGCGCGAAAGGTGGGTTCCGTTAGGAGCTTTGGCGTTGCCCAACCTGCGTCAAGAAAAGGAAAGACCACCAGCCCATTGAATAAAACAATAACCAGCAGGACGATGAATGCGGCGGGTGTCAAGCGTTTCGCCAATGTCTTATCCTGCAATCAGGCAGCGGCGAATACGGGAAAAGATATGCTAACAACACACTTGCAAAGTGAGATTCAGTCCCGCAGTCAGGATATAACGGTCGGAACACAGATGATGAAAAACACCAATGACTCAAGAGCTCCAATATTGCGGAATATTCGTTGATGCGTCCGTGGATTGTGTTTGTTCCCGGGTTAATAAGAACAATAGGCCAGTCATTAAATTAATTTGAACCGGGCTTTCACCTGTTGCGACACAGTAGTGTCAATTAACCATTGCACAGGAGAAAGAAAATGAAAACCACGACCTATCTGATCGCACTGAGTTGTCTGCTGGCCAGCAGTCTGAGTCTGGCGGGGACAGAACAGTTTCAAGGTGTAAGATCTCTGAATGTCACTCCCAACGCAGCCAAACAGCCCCAGGTGATAAACCGGCTGAATCTGAAACCCGACCTGGTTATCACCAGCCTGGGATTCAATAATGAGATTTGTACCCAGACGTGTTCTCCTCAATGGGCGAATGAACTGGGAATAACACGCCTCAATGATCGCGCCTGTGCCTTCCAGATGATTGTTAAAAATCAGGGCAATGCCGCCTCCAATGCGGGTAAGGTGACCCTACGTTATCCATCGATGGGCGGGCCTGTGCGCCTGACTGCAACTATGAGTCGACTCCGCGCGGGTGAAAGCAAAACTCTTATTATTCCTTTCAACAAATCTCGCCCGCGTTATTTGTACTGGCTATCTAATGGACGCCTCAAGGGTAAGGTAGACATCAGCAATACCAGTCTGGAAAGCAACGAAGGCAATAACGAGAAATCGCTGCCCATCCGCAGCTTTAACTGATTTCCATGTCCCAGGTTACAGGGATGTAACCGTATTTTACCGACATCATGAGATGCGCGAGTTATCAACCTACGGATGGCCTGGAAAAGATGCCTGGGAAGAAAATCCGGAAAATTTATTCGTGAGAATGCCCTTATCAATTGTACAATCCCTACAGTCCGTGCTGGATAGTTTGGAGGAGTTATGAAGGGAAGCTTTTACCGCCGTACCCTGTTGTTTGCACTCTGCGTGGCCTGGCTGCCGGCCAGTGCCGACTGGCAACCGACATTGGCCGCAGCCAAACATGCTGGCTACCGCGAAGCGGACGAGGCCTTTCGTATCCACGTGCCGCCCGAGGTCTCGGTGGAAGAATTGCAGACCCTGGCATTGGAATTGGACGCTATCGATGTCACGGCCATGGTGCAACGGGATGGGGAGTTTGCCGTGTATACACCGGTCACCCCGTTATCGCCGGGGAAACATACGTTGCGGGTGGTGGAATACGCCAACGATGGCAGCATTTTGGAGCTCGCCTTTTGGACATTCGACGTGCGTCAGTCTGAAATGTTTCGCGAATATGCGCTGGCCGCTGATAGCCAGCTCACCGCCAGTTATCGGCTTGCCGAGCATAGTTTCTCTGAACCCAAGCCGGGGCGTCTGCAAGGGCAGGGAAGCAGCCAGATGGGTTTCAGCGCCAATAACGGCCGCTGGCAGACCCAGGGCCGGTTTGACCTGCTTTATAACAGCCTTACTGACAGTCAAACCGGCGCCCGTAAACTCGATGCGGGTGAGTTCCTGTTTTCCAGCGGTAATGAGTATGCCGAGGCCCGTGTCGGTCACCAAACGGTGGGCGGCGGCAGTCTGGTGATGGACAATTTCCGGCGTCGTGGCGTGGCGCTGGTGGGCAGGATGGCCAGTATCAATTCACAGGCCACCGGTTTTTCCCTCTCCAGCGAGGATGTGATCGGCTTTCGCCGTGGCCTGGGGGTCGGTGATTCACAACGCCGGGTGGATGGCATCACCATTGACAGCAGCCCCTTGAAAAGCCGGCCGCAGGCGCTGTTCCTGAGCCTGACCCACCTGCAGGCGCAGGGCAGTGATACTTCGGGGCTGGTGGCCGGTTACGGTGATGGCGGCTCGAGCAAGGGCACGGCTTGGTCGCTGAGCGCCGACAGTCAATTGCTCGATGACCGCTTGCGTCTGCGAGGTGAGCTTGCCCGGAGTGATTACGATTTCGATACTGCAGACAGCCTGGGTGCAGAGAGCGACACCGCTTATAGCTTACTGGCAGCCTTCAACGATAGCACCCGCAGCGGCATGAACTGGAATGCCGGCGTGGAGGCCCGTGAGATCGGTACCTTTTTCAAGAGCCTGGCCAACCAGTCACTGCCCAGTGACAAGCGTTTGCTGCGGGTCTTTGGCGGTGCCCAGTGGTCGACTGTGGGGATGCAGGCCTCGTTGGAGCAGCAAAAGGATAATGTCAGCGATATCAAGGAGCTACCCCGTATTAAAACCTCGCTGAGTATGCTGAGCCTGAACTGGGCACCCACCCAGACCCAGCCGGATGGCTGGTTGGGCGCACCCAGCCTGGGAATTAATCTCAGCCAGCAGCAGCAGGATCAGGTCTATACCCCCGTGGGTTTCCTGCAACCAGGGGCGGACAATACGCTGACCCAATGGCAAATATCCACCTCGTTCAGTTATGCAAAGGGGAATTGGGGGGTAACGCTGGCAAACAACACCTTTCGTGATCAGACCAATCTGCAAGATGACACGGACACCCGCAGCCTTTATTTCGATAGCAGCCTGATTCTTGGTGAGCGCTTCAGCCTGAGTCCGTCCATGCGTCTTGATCGCACCAAAGACCTCGATCTCCAACAGACTTTCTCGGTAGTCACCTATGCGCTGCAATCCACGTTTATCCTGCGCCCGGACAAGCTGGACGGTGCGCTGGATATCAATTTGAACCAGAATCAGGCTTCTGACGACTCAATCGATACAGACATGTTTACCGTCAGTGCCTCGTTAAACTGGCGTCTGGCCATGGCGCATCCCAATCGACCCGGCTGGGATCTCGGTTTCAGTGCGCAATATAACGATCAGACCGATAAGCTGATGACGGTAAACTCGATCGATACCTATCAGGCCTTTGTATCGTTGACGGCCGTGCTGCCGTCACGCGCCGGACAGGCACAGTAAAGGAGCTTAAGTGCATGAAAGATTACCGAACTCAATCGATCCGAGTCTTCATTCTGTTGCTCGCGTGCCTGTTCACATCCGTGGCTGAAGCACAGCTCGGTGCAATTACTGGCAACAATGCACCCGCGCAGTTGGCGATTACCACAACGGGTCATAGCCAGATTAGCTGGACGATGGTGGAGACTGTGGCTAATGCCGGGCCATATAGCATCAGTTCAAGCAGCGGTATGTTTTTTGCGCCAGACAACACGGTACTGGGCACGGTGACAACGACGTTACAGACAAACGGCAATGCACAGTCGCCAGGCCCTGTCAGTGTTGTTTTCAATGAGTCGCTGACGATTCCTCTGAGCATCATTCGCCAGGCACAACAAAAGGGCTTTAATACCTTTGCCTATTCGCGGCAGTTCACGGACTTTCCCGATAACAATACACAATCGGGGACGGTCGTGTTTAGCATTACCGGCGGCGGGGCCGGCAGTATTCTGTCGATCCGCCGGGTGGCGATGGAGTTTGACGACGGCCGTATTAGTGCCTTGCTGGCGCCGAACAGCCAGATACAGGCACGGGCGCAGGTCAGCTATTACGGCACTGGACTGCTGGAATACCGTTGGGAAGTGGCCAGCCCGCCCAGCACCCAGGGCCAGCCAGTGTTTGTACCCCTGGTGAGCCGCAAGCAATACTTGTTGGCCGGTGGCAAGGTCGTGCTGCAGACGCCCCGTTTACCCA
Organism: Gammaproteobacteria bacterium; assembly: GCA_011051685.1. GTDB lineage: Bacteria > Pseudomonadota > Gammaproteobacteria > SZUA-152 > SZUA-152 > SZUA-152. Next base: position 6,568 of record DRKQ01000294.1, on the reverse strand, counting down.
CCGGGCTCACCGGTGAGTATTTGCTGCGGTTGCAGATCAGCAGGCCGACGCCCGATTTCAATATGCCGGTATTGCGTTACACCATCAGCAAGCGCGGGCAGTCTATTTCCGGTATGCGTATCAAGCCCTTGCAGGTCGCCCGTCCTGCGGCGGATGCCGTGCTGGCCGTGTCCACAGAATTTGCCTGGCAGCCGGTTACAGGCGCCTCCGCCTATCAACTGGAGATCTACACCCGGCCGGTGCACGATACGGATTTGCCTGGCGCCAGTCAGCCGCCGCCGCTTACCGGGGTGCTGGTGCCGGCGGCAAAGACTCATCTGACGGTGGGCGGACTGTCACGGGCTCACCTGCTGTCGGGCAGCAGCTATTATTGGCGCGTGGTCGCCCTATCGGCAACGGGGCAGGTAATTGCGCGTAGCGATTTCCGGCGTATTCAGCTTCCATGAATGACAATGAGATGCTGGAGACGATCGCCGCTGGTGACGAGAAGGCCATGCAACGATTTTTTATGCAGTACGCCAACGATGTTTACCGCTTCCTTATGGGGCGCTGTGGTGACAGCACTCTGGCCAGCGACATCCTCAATGCCGTGATGCTGGACGTGTGGCGTCAGGCCGATCGTTTCCAGGGGCGCTCGAAGGTGACGACCTGGCTGATGGGCATCGCCCGCCACAAACTCATCGACCACTATCGGCGGGAACAGCGCCACCAGCACGAGGCGCTGGACGTGACCATGAGCATCGATCCGGCGCCGGTGAGCGAACAACTGGTGGCGGCGGCACAGCACGCCGACTGGGTCAAACACTGCATCGAACGCCTCGGCGGCCTGCAACGTGACATCGTGCATTTGGCCTTTTATCAAGATATGGCCTATCCCGAGATTGCCGAGATCGTGGAATGCCCGGTGGGCACGGTAAAGTCGCGCATGTTTCACGCCCGTGAGGCCCTGCGCCGCTGTCTGGAAAAACTGGGGGGAGAGGAGGTGGCGCATGTCTTCCGATAAGTCACCGCGGGACATTCTGCCCTGGCTGGTCAACGGCAGCCTCGATGAGGCGGAACACAAGACGGTGCAGGCGGCCGTCGAGACCTCGCCCGAATTGCAACGTGAGCGGGATTTTCTCGCCGCATTGCGTGACAGCGTCAAACAACAGCAACCGCAGGCGCCACTGGAGCTGGGCTGGCAACGCCTGCGGCGAGAGTTGCGGCAAGAGTTGCGTCGTGAGCGTCGACGCGGGGTTTCAAAGAACTGGCGTCTTGCCGCCGTGGCGGCATCGCTGGTCCTGATCGTGCAAAGCGTGGTGGTCTGGCTGCCCGATGACAACGGTGTCCGCTACCAGCCTCTATCATCCAGTGCACCACAGCATAGTTTGCAGGTGCGTTTTACGGACAGCGCCACCCAAGCGTCGATTCAACGCCTGTTGCGCCAACAACACTTGCGCATCATTGATGGCCCCAGCGCTGCGGGGTTCTACCGTCTGGTGGGTGAGGGTGACCCGGCAAAGATTCTCGCCACGCTGCAACAGCAACCCGGGTTGGTGGCCTATGTCCAGGCCGAGTAGTGCGCTTGTCGGTTGTGCCATTGCCGGGTTGCTGATAGTCAGGCTGACGGCAGCGGCAACACTCGATCCTTCGCTTGCTACGCCACTGGGCATCTCGCCGACGATAAAAAATACAACGGTACCGGTGCTCACCACGATCAAACCGGTGTTGACCGGCTTTACGCCACAGCCCTGCGTCAAGCCCGGCCAGGCCCTGACCCTTAAGGGCAACAACCTGGCGCCGCGCAATGGCCGCCGTCTGGTGATGGACACGGGGCAGGGACGGTTTACCTTGGTGGTGGGTTCCTGGACGAAGACCCAGATACGTAGCCAACTACCCGCAAATTTCAATCACCAAGCCAAGGTGAGTATCGGTATCCGTTCGGCTACGGCCTGGGTCGGACAGCCACAGACCGTGGCCATCTGCTCCCCGCCCGTGTTGTCGTCCCCGGTTCTGGGAACGACATCGCCGCCTCCACGGCTGTCCAGCAGCCCTGAGCCCAATGTGGACACCCCGGCGAATGCCTCGCCAGAAACCCTAGAAACCCCGGAGACAGCAGAGACACCGAGCGCAGGTTTTATACCCCCAGCGGCTGGTGGCAGCCTGCTGGGTATGGCCTTGCCACCAGTGCCGGAGGGGCTGAACTTGGTGGCGCTGCGAGAAGACGATCCCGCGTTCGCCCCCCATGAATTGGTGGCGGTGACGGCCTCCATGGCCGATGCGCAACGCCTGCAGCAGATAATGATGCAGGACTATCAGGCACGTGTAGTGCGGCGGCGCAAGCTGGGGGCCTTGGGTATGGTGATCAGCGCCTTCCGGTTGCCGGATCAGGCGGTTGTTGCCGAAATACTCGATAGTGTCCGCCAGCAGTATCCCGATTTATGGATCGATGCGAATCATTATTTCCGCCCGCTGGCCGCCACCGCCGGCAATCGCGCGGTACTGTACCGCGCGATTGGTTACAAAGCAGGCGCACGCTGTGGCCGGGGGTTGCGCGTCGGTCTGTTGGATGGGCCGGTGGCCTTGGCTCATCCTGCCCTTAAGGGACAGGCAATCCAACAAAAGATACTGTTTGCGCGGGGTCGGACGGCCGCCTCGACACAACACTCAACAGCACTGGCCTCTTTGCTGGTGGGCAATCCAGCCGTGGCGGGGTTGGGCGGTGTGATCAGCGAAGCGCAACTCGTCGTGGGCGTAGTGATGCAACAGGGCGAGGACGATGCTGTGTTTAGCACTACGGAAGATCTGCTGACCGGCCTGAACTGGTTGCTGATGGTGCCGGTGCAGGTGGTTAACCTAAGCCTCGGTGGGCCGCGCAATGCGTTGCTTGAGGTGGCGCTGCAACGTGTCCTTGCACTCGGTGTCGGCGTGGTTGCTGCAGCCGGGAACAGTGGGGCAGATGCACCGCCGAGCTATCCCGCGGCACAAACCGGCGTGCTGGCCGTGACTTCGGTGGATAGCGATGGCAGGGTGGCACGTGACGCAAACCACGGCGACTACATCGATCTCGCCGCCCCCGGTGTCGATGTCTGGGTGGCTGATGGCCAGGCAGGAGAACATTATGCGTCGGGCAGCTCCATGGCCGCGCCCCTGGTAGCCGCAGCATTGGCGCAACTTGGCGGCAATCCCGCGCAGGCTGTGCAGCTATTCCGGCAGGCGCATGATCTGGGAGCACCCGGCAAGGACGCAGTTTTTGGCTGGGGGCTACTGCAGCTGCCTTCGTGTATCGGTGATTGATTTTTCGAGGCTATCTCCGGGATAGCGCTGTCTGGTCTTTTTATTTTGTTACAGAAGGTGGCGTTATTTACCGCCAATATCGCTATCGTCTGTTATTGCAGATAGGATATTTCCGAATAAAACGCCACAGTCAGTGACGCTGAGCAACAAATTTTGAACATGGTATTGACACTTATGATCTCCTCAAAACCTGCGCTATTACTGGACTTTCAAGGCTTGTTTATTATCGAGTGGAAGTAGGGTAGGACGGTCTTGGTATTTCAGGCAATTCCCGCCATGCAGAACTTTATCCGTGGCACGCCGCGTGACCAGCAGTGGATGCGTCACGCCATGGCCCTGGCGCAGCGTGCCGAAGCCGCGGGTGAGGTGCCGGTCGGTGCCGTGATCGTGCGTGACGATCGTCTGCTGGCCGAGGGCTGGAACCAGCCCATTGCCGCCCATGATCCGACGGCCCATGCCGAGATCATGGCTCTGCGCGCGGCGGGCCTCAGCGAGGCCAATTACCGCCTCACCGGCACCACCCTGTATGTAACCCTGGAACCCTGCGTGATGTGTGCCGGCGCCATCGTCCATGCGCGTGTCGCGCGGGTGGTGTACGCCGCCACGGACCCGCGTGCTGGTGCCGCCGGGAGTGTCTTTTCCCTGCTGGAGGATACGCCGCTCAATCATCAGGTGATGGTGCAGGGTGGCGTGCTGGCCGAAGAGTGCAGTGACATGCTGCGGCAGTTTTTTCGCGTACGGCGCAAATCGTCGGGAAAGAAATAATGAACCGTTGCGGGATGTTGTGGGTGATGGTTTTGCTGTTGTTTTCCCCCGCTGCGTTCGCTGCCGATATCTGGAAGGATGCGCCCTTTGAACCCACCGATGTGGCCATGGAGTTGCTGCGGCTCTCCGAGCATTGCTACTACGTGCAGGGGCAGGCCGGCACCGCCACTGACAATCAGGGCTTTATCGCCAATGCTGGGGTGGTGATCACCGATGAGGGCGTGGTGGTCTTCGATGCCCTTGGCTCCCCTTCATTGGCCTGGCTGCTGCTCAGCAAGATTCGAGCGCTGACCGACAAGCCCATCGTCAAGGTCGTCACCAGCCATTATCACGCCGATCACATCTATGGCCTGCAGGTATTCAAGGCCGAAGGTGCGGAAATCATTGCGCCTGCCGGCGCGCTGGATTATCTCGCCGATGAGACTGCCGAGAGCCGTCTGCAGGAGCGGCGCGAATCGCTGTTTCCGTGGGTCAACGATGACACCCGGCTGATCACCCCAGATCAGCTGATCACGACTCAGCAGCGTTTTCAGCTGGGTGGCGTGAGGTTCGTGGTCCGTCTGGTGGGCTCGACCCATTCCACCGGCGACCAGATTATGCAGGTGCTGGACGATGGCGTGCTCTTTTCCGGTGACCTGATCTTTCAGGGCCGCATTCCCTTGGTGGCCGGCTCCCATCCCCAGGCCTGGCTGGAAGGTCTGCAAAGCCTGCGCACCGATGATTTGAAGGTGCTGGTGCCGGGGCACGGCCCTGCTTCCCGCAAGCCGGCAAAGGCGATTGAATTTACCCGTGATTATCTGCGCTATCTGCACCAGGGCATGGCCGAGGCGGTGGAAAACCTGACTCCCTTTGAAGAGGCTTACGCCGCCGTGGACTGGTCGGCCTATGAACACCTGCCGGCCTTTATCGCCAACCGCCTCAATGCCTATTATGTCTATCTCGGCCTGGAAGCCAAATCGATGGCCGACTAGCGTGGTATGTATTGAGTGCAAAATCGATACCGCGTATCCTATGCCCCTCGTTCGGAGAGGTGCCAGAGAGGCCGAATGGGCTTGACTCGAAATCAAGTGAACGCGCGAGCGTTCCGAGGGTTCGAATCCCTCCCTCTCCGCCAGACAATTAAGAAAGGCTGCCCACCAAGGCGGCCTTTTTTATTGTCTGATGGAAAGGGAGGTCTTGATGAAAATCCTGAGTCCGACGACCCGAAGCTTGCAAAGTGTGCGCAGGGAGACGGCCGCAGTATCGTGAAGGTGGCCCCCAACCGCGCGAATCATTGTTCCTTCCCGCAATGCAATAAAGGGCCGAGACCACAGTAGCCTCTTTAGTTATTCACCTGAGCTGGTATAGTGCGGGGTATTAGCACACTCTGGTTTAGCCAAAATATTTTCTACTAATTGCCAACACATACAGTTAGAAAAGGCCATGATTTGTACGCCATTTCTGACATCTTGCCAATCCCTTGTACTATTTTCTTTACAGGTCTCCCGGCTTGGGGTTACATGGTTTTTTCTGGCGTCTCAGATAACATGCAGCGTTGTTGTTCGTGGCATGGTCCTTGCGTTTTGATGCTTGCGGGCGTCCTCTATTTTCTTACAAGGAGTTTTTTATGATGGATGCATTGCTTAATTCCGATGTGGACTATCTCAACACCTACATTATTCCTTGGTGCATTAATCTCATTTTGTCCTTGGGTATTTTCGTTGTTGGTCGCTGGATTGCGCGAGCGGTGACCAAGGCGGTGGGCCGCCTGATGAAAAAGGGCGGCATGGATGAGTCCTTGGTCGACTTTCTCGGCAATCTGATTTACGCCGCGTTGGTGGTGGTGGTGGTCATTGCGGCCCTGGACCAGCTGGGTGTCGACACCACGTCGGTGATGGCCATCTTTGCGACCGCTGGTCTGGCTGTGGGTTTGGCATTGAAGGATTCGTTGGGCAACTTGGCAGCGGGGGTGATGCTGGTGTTGTTCAAGCCCTTCAAGCTTGGCGATTTCATCGAGGCGGGAGGCGTGACGGGGGTGGTGGAATCGATCCGCATCTTCAGCACGCTGCTGAAAACGGGCGATAATCGGGAAATTACGGTGCCCAACGGACATATTTATAGTGGCACCATCGTCAATTTCAGTGCCCGTGATACGCGGCGCATTGATCTGATATTCGGCATTGGCTATGACGACGATATCCGTCAGGCCAAGCAGTTGATCGAGGAGGTAATGGCGGCCGATGAACGTATCCTCAAGGATCCAGCCGCGGTGGTGATGGTTGCGGAATTGGCCGACAGCAGCGTGAATCTGGCGGTGCGTCCGTGGGTGAAGTCGGCGGACTACTGGGATGTGCGGGCGGCGATGCTGGAGAAGGTAAAAATCACCTTTGACGCTGCTGGGATTTCGATTCCCTACCCGCAAACGGATGTGCATCTGTTTTCAGCGGATGAGCAGGCTGCCTGACTTTCTGCGGGCGCTTTGATCTGGAAGGAGGGGGCTTTTCAGCCCCCTTTTCTTTGCCTGGAAGATGGGGCTATCGTTTTTCTG
>DRKQ01000293.1 GCA_011051685.1 Gammaproteobacteria bacterium | reverse complement strand
GGCACTTCCATCACGCTCTTGAAACCGAACTGTTCCTTGAGCTGACCAACCACGGTATCGTTGTAATAATCTCTTAAACGGGACATGAGTCTCTTCCGTATCTGCTATGTTCTTTAAATGTCCACAACTTCGTTATTGGACTTGTAATAACGCACCTTGCTGCCATCTTCCAGAATCTTGATGCCAACGCGATCACCCTTGCCGGTGGCCGGGTTGAACAAGGCAACATTGGAAATGTGCAGCGGCATTTCTTTTTCGACAATACCGCCCGCCTCACCTGCATTGGGATTGGCCTTGACATGCTTCTTGGCCATGTTGCAGCTCTCGACCAGCACGCGGTCTTCGGCTACGCGCAGCACGGAACCGCGTTTACCCTTGTCTTTGCCGGTGGTGATGATAACTTCATCGCCTTTCTTGATCTTACGCATGGTAATTCTCTTTCTACTATCTGGTTTAAAGAACGCTATAGCTATATATGAAGAACGCTGACCGAATGCCTTAAAGGACTTCTGGCGCCAGGGAAATGATCTTCATAAAGCGCTCGCTGCGCAGCTCGCGCGTCACCGGGCCAAAGATACGCGTACCAATGGGTTGCAGGCTGGCATTGAGCAGCACCGCGGCATTGCCATCGAAACGGATCAGTGAACCATCGGCACGCCGCACACCCTTGGCGGTACGCACCACCACGGCGTTGTACACCTCGCCCTTCTTCACCTTGCCGCGCGGGATCGCCTCTTTGACGCTCACCTTGATGATGTCGCCAATGCCGGCATAACGGCGCTTGGAACCACCCAAAACCTTGATACACATCAGGCGACGTGCGCCGCTGTTGTCAGCCACATCGAGTACCGTCTGCATCTGAATCATCGAAACATCTCCGCCAATCTGCGCGCTACGCCACCGGACCCGCCGGAATGAGGGCGCGCATCATATCACTAAAATGCGCGGAGCCCAAATGTTTTATGACTTTGGGCTCCGCGTGAAACTTCCTGTAACCACCTGAATTTGACCGGCTTTTTGCGCCGATCGGGGCAAAATAACTAGTTCGCCCGCTTGACGATCTCCACCAGCTTCCAGGACTTGGTCTTGGAAATGGGCCGGCACTCGGTAATCGTCACCTCATCCCCCTCGTTGCAGGCATTTTCCTCGTCATGCACATGCAGCTTGGTGGAGCGGCGAATGAACTTGCCATAGAGGGGGTGTTTGACGCGACGCTCCACCAGCACCGTAATCGTGCGATCCATCTTGTTGCTGATCACTCGGCCAGTTTCCGTCCGGATAGTTTTGCTCTCACTCATTCTGCGTCACCCGCACTCTTTTTCTCGTTCATGATTGTCAACACCCGCGCCACATCACGGCGAACACCTTTCAGCCGCGCCGAATTACTCAACTGACCGGTGCCCTTTTGCATGCGCAGATTGAACTGCTCACGCAACAGGCCGCTCAGCTCTTCTTTCAACTGGGTCTCGCTTTTGCTTCTCAATTCTTTTGCATCCATCACATCACCGTCCGCGTCACAAAGGTGGTTGTCACGGGAAGCTTGGCAGCGGCCAGTTGGAACGCCTCACGCGCCAGCTCTTCGCTCACCCCTTCCATCTCGAATAACATGCGGCCCGGCTGGATCTGCGCAACCCAGTATTCCACGCCGCCCTTGCCCTTACCCATGCGCACCTCGAGAGGCTTCTTGGTAATGGGCTTGTCGGGAAACACCCGAATCCAGATCTTGCCGCCACGCTTGATGTGGCGCGTCATGGCACGACGACTGGCCTCGATCTGCCGCGCGGTGATGCGCCCACGGCCAGTGGCCTTGAGGCCAAACTCACCAAAACTGACATCGCTGCCACGGAAGGCAAGTCCGCGGTTGCGACCCTTCATTTGTTTGCGAAATTTCGTTCGCTTCGGCTGTAACATCTCTCTTACTCCCTAAAACTAGCTGGCCGCTTTTTCGGCAGCAGCGGGGGCCGCAGGCTGGCCATCGTCAAACACTTCACCCTTGAACACCCACACCTTGACACCAATGATGCCGTAGGTGGTGTTGGCCTCGATGGTGCCGTAATCGATATCGGCACGCAGGGTGTGCAGGGGCACACGGCCCTCGTGATACCACTCGGCGCGGGCGATATCAGCGCCGTTGAGGCGGCCGGCCACGCGGATCTTGATGCCCTCTGCGCCCAGGCGCATGGCGTTTTGCACGGCGCGCTTCATGGCGCGGCGGAACATGATGCGGCGTTCCAGCTGCTGTGCCACATTCTCGGCCACCAGGGCGGCATCCAATTCTGGCTTGCGGATCTCTTCGATATTGATGCTCGCCGGGACGCCCATCATTTTTGTGACATCCTTGCGCAGACGCTCCACGTCTTCACCCTTCTTGCCGATAACGATGCCGGGACGCGCGGTGTGAATGGTGATGCGCGCATTATTGGCCGGACGCTCGATCTGCACACGACTCACCGAAGCGCTCTTCAGCTTCTTCTTGATGTAGTCACGCACCTTGAGATCCATATTCAGGGTATCTGCAAAATTCTTGGAATCCGCGTACCACTTGGACGTCCAGTCTTTGACAATGCCCAGACGTATACCCGTTGGATGAACTTTTTGACCCATTACAGACCCCTTCCTCTTGATTAACTGCTAACTATCGCTGACGGTCACGGTAATGTGACTGTGACGTTTTAAAATTCGCACCCCGCGGCCCTTGGCCCGCGCCCGCATGCGCTTGTAGGTAGGACCTTCGTCCACAAAGATGGTAGACACCTTCAGCTCATCGATGTCGGCACCCTCGTTGTGCTCGGCGTTGGCGATGGCAGACTCCAGTACTTTCCTCACCAGATGGGCAGCCTTCTTCGGACTGAAAGTCAGCACCTGCAGGGCCTTTTCCACATCCATGCCACGAATCTGGTCAGCCACCAGACGCGCCTTTTGCGCCGACAGCGGTGCATTGGATAATTTTGCGCTTACTTGCATCTCGATACCCCTTAACGGCTCTTCTTGTCCGCCGCGTGACCTTTGTAGGTACGGGTCGGAGCGAATTCACCGAGTTTGTAACCCACCATGTCTTCGGTGATGAACACCGGCATGTGTTGCCGCCCGTTGTGCACGGCGATGGTCAAACCCAGCATATCGGGAAGAATCATCGAACGACGCGACCAGGTTTTGATCGGTTTTCTGCTGTTGGCCTCCGCCGCCTCTTTCACCTTCTTGGCAAGGTGCAGGTCAACAAAGGGTCCTTTGCGAATTGAACGTGGCACGATTCTATCTCTCTATCTCAAGTTATTTGGACTTACGACGGCGCACAATCATGCCATCGGTACGTTTGTTACTGCGGGTCTTGTAACCCTTGGTGGGCGTACCCCAGGGCGACACCGGATGGCGACCACCGGAGGTACGGCCTTCACCACCACCATGCGGGTGATCCACCGGGTTCATGGCCACACCGCGCACCGTGGGGCGCACACCACGCCAGCGCGAGGCGCCGGCCTTGCCCAGCTTGCGCAGACTGTGCTCGCTATTGCCCACCTCGCCGATCACCGCGCGGCAGTCGACGTGGATCTTGCGCATCTCGCCGGAGCGCAGACGCAGGGTGGCGTACTCGCCTTCGCGGGCCACCAGCTGGGCCGAGGCGCCGGCGCTGCGAATCATCTGCGCGCCCTTGCCGGGTTTCATCTCCACGCAGTGCACCGTGGTGCCCACCGGGATGCTGCGCAGGGTCAGGCAATTGCCGGGCTTGATGGGGGCATCGTCGCCGGAAACGATCTCCGTGCCGGCCTCCACCCCCTTGGGGGCGATGATGTAGCGACGCTCGCCGTCGGCGAACAGCAACAGGGCGATATGCGCACTGCGGTTGGGATCGTATTCCAGGCGCTCGACGCGGGCCGGGATACCGTCCTTGTCGTTACGCTTGAAGTCGATGACCCGGTAGTGCTGCTTGTGACCACCGCCACGATGCCGCGTGGTGATGCGGCCCTGGTTGTTGCGACCGCCGGAACGCGACTTGGTCTCCAGCAGTGGCGCATGGGGGGCGCCCTTGTGCAGACCCGGGGTGCGGACCTGCACCGTAAAGCGGCGACCAGGGGATGTGGGTTTTGCTTTGATGATAGCCATGCCTGTTACTCCAAATTCCTGCCGTTACTTATTCGCCGCCGGCAAAGTCGATGGTTTGACCCGCCTTCACCCGCACGTAAGCCTTTTTCCAGTTCTTGCGACGACCCACGCGATAACCCGTGCGCTTGGTCTTGCCCTTCACGTTCACCACGCGGACATCGTCCACTTCCACTTCAAACAGCTTCTCCACCGCCTGCTTCACCTCAGGCTTGGTGGCGTCGGTGGCCACCTGGAAAACGTATTGATTGCTGGATTCACCCACAATCGCTGCCTTTTCCGTGATGTGCGGAGCCAGCAAAATGTTCATGATGCGTTGCTCGTTCATGCCAGCATCTCCTCGATTTTCTGCACGGCGCCCACGGTCATGATGACCTTGGCGCTACCCACCAGGCTGACGGGATTGATTTCATTCACATCCAGCACCTCAACCTTGTGCAGGTTGCGCGCGGACAGGTACAGGTTGTCGTCGGCCTCATCGGTGACGATCACGCCGCTGTCGAAATTCATGGCCGCCAGCTTTTCCACCAGCTCCTTGGTCTTCGGGGCCTTGACGCCGAACTTGTCGACGATGGTCAGGCGCTCCTGGCGCAGCATCTCGGAGAGGATGGAGCGCATCGCGCCGCGGTACATCTTCTTGTTCACCTTCTGCGCATGATCCTGCGGCGACAGGGCGAAGGTGTGGCCGCCGGTGCGCCAGAGCGGACTGCGAATGGTGCCCGCACGCGCCCGGCCCGTGCCCTTCTGCCGCCAGGGCTTGGCGCCGCCACCGCTCACCGCGGAACGGTTCTTGGTGGCGCGGGTACCGCTGCGACCACCGGCCAGATAGGCGGTGACCACCTGATGAATCAGGGCCTCGTTGAAGTCGCGGCCAAAGGTGTCATCGGACACCTCCACCTTTTTGGTGGATGCCTTGCCCGTTGCCGTGGTTAGTTTTAATTCCATGATTCAGCCTCTCACTTCGCTTTGACGGCAGGACTGACCAGCAGGTCGCCGCCCTTTGCACCGGGAACCGCGCCCTTGACCAGCAGCAGGTTGCGTTCGGCATCCACCCGCACCACTTCCAGATTCTGGTTGGTGGTGCGCGCATTACCCATGTGACCCGACATCTTCTTGCCCTTGAACACATGGCCGGGGTTCTGTCCCAGACCGATGGAACCCGGCGCGCGGTGGGAAATGGAGTTGCCGTGGGTGGCGTCCTGCATGGAAAAGTTGTGACGCTTGATGACGCCGGCATAACCCTTACCGATGCTGGTGCCCACCACGTCCACCTTCTGGCCTTCGCTGAAGATGTCCACGCTGATGCTACCGCCGGTCTCCAGGTCTTCGCCCTCACCCTCGCCCAGACGGAACTCCCACAGACCGCGGCCGGCCTCCACGCCCGCCTTGGCAAAATGGCCCGCGGCAGGCTTGTTGACCCGCGACGGACGGCGGCTGCCGGTGGTCACCTGTACCGCGCGATAGCCATCGGTCTCCACGGACTTGATCTGCGAAATACGGTTGGGCTCCACTTCGATTACGGTCACGGGAATGGAAACGCCATCTTCGGTGAAGATGCGCGTCATTCCCGCTTTGCGGCCGACAATTCCAATGGTCATCTTTATTTCCTCTACCTCGTGGTGAGTCCTGCGACCCGCCACCTCATTTATTGCTTTACAAAAAACGCTCGTGTCTTCAACAAGTCGCCTTGCTTAACCTAACTTGATCTGTACGTCCACACCGGCGGCCAGATCCAGTTTCATCAACGCATCCACGGTTTTGTCCGTGGGATCGACGATATCCAGCAGTCGCTTGTGGGTACGCAGCTCATACTGATCACGCGCATCCTTGTTAACGTGCGGCGAGATCAGCACCGTCCAGCGCTCCTTGCGCGTGGGCAGCGGAATGGGGCCCCGAATCTGGGCGCCGGTACGCTTGGCGGTCTCCACGATCTCCATTGCAGATTGATCAATCAGACGGTGATCAAATGCCTTTAAGCGAATGCGAATTCTTTGTCCAGCTGCCATGTTTTTAAACCTTTTAAATTCAGATAAAAGATGAAAGGGACAAGAGAAAAGTACTGCTTTTATCTTTTCTCTTTGCCCTTTTCTCTGCCGTTATTCAATGATTTTCGATACCACACCCGCACCCACGGTACGGCCACCTTCGCGGATCGCGAAGCGCAGGCCTTCTTCCATGGCGATGGGGGCGATCAGTTTGACTTTCATGTTGACGTTGTCGCCAGGCATGACCATTTCCGTGCCTTCCGGCAGTT
>DRKQ01000292.1 GCA_011051685.1 Gammaproteobacteria bacterium | reverse complement strand
TCTGTATCTGGTGGGCAAGGAGGCCTGTCTGCGGCGCATCGACAAGGCCCTGGCCCTCATCGAACAACGCGCCGCGGAGGCCGGATGAGCCGTGAGCGATAAAGAAACAGCCATGAGTGACGACCACACCGCACCCAGCAATTTCATCCGTCAGATCATCGACGAGGACATCGCCGCCAACAAAAACGACGGCCGGGTGGTGACCCGCTTCCCGCCGGAGCCCAACGGCTACCTGCACATCGGTCACGCCAAGTCCATTTGGCTGAATTTCGGCATCGCCGAGGATTACCACGGTACCTGCCACCTGCGCTTCGACGACACCAACCCGCACAAGGAAAACGTGGAATTCGTGGAGGCCATCCAGAACGACGTGCGCTGGCTGGGCTACGACTGGGGCGAGCATCGTTACTTCGCCTCGGATTATTTCGAGCAGCTCTACGATTTCGCCGTGCAGCTCATCAAGCTGGGCAAGGCCTACGTCTGCGAGCTCAGTGCCGAGGCGATGCGCGAATACCGCGGCACCCTCACCGAGCCGGGCAAGAACAGCCCCTACCGCGAGCGCCCCGTGGAAGAGAACCTGGACCTGTTCGCGCGCATGCGCGCCGGAGAATTCGCCGACGGCGAGAAGGTGCTGCGCGCCAAGATCGACATGGCCTCGCCCAACATCAACCTGCGCGATCCCACCATCTACCGCATCCGCCACGGCGTGGTGCATCATCAGACCGGCGCCGAGTGGTGCATCTACCCCATGTACGACTACACCCACTGCCTGTCGGACATGCTGGAGGGCATCACCCATTCCCTGTGCACCCTGGAATTCGCCGACCACCGGCCGCTGTACGACTGGTTCCTCGACACCCTCGAAACCCCCTGCCATCCGCAGCAGATCGAGTTCTCGCGGCTGTCGCTGCAATACACTATCACCAGCAAGCGCAAGCTCACCGCCCTGGTGGAGGACGGCCACGTGGAGGGCTGGGACGATCCGCGCATGCCCACCATCGCCGGCATGCGCCGCCGTGGCTACCCGCCGGCGGCGATCCGTGATTTCTGCCAGCGCATCGGCGTCACCAAGTCCGACAACTCCGTGGAAATGGGCGTGCTGGAAAACTGCGTACGCGAGGAGCTCAACGCCCGTGCCCCGCGGCGCATGGCCGTGCTCAATCCGCTCAAGGTGGTGATCAGCAACTACCCGGAAGGGCAGGTGGAGTCCTTGACCGTGGCCAATCATCCCCAGGACGAGTCCCTGGGCAGCCGCGAGATCCCCATGAGCCGCGAGGTGTACATCGACCGCGCCGATTTCATGGAAGTGGCCCCCAACAAGAAATTCAAGCGCCTGGTGGCCGGCGGCGAGGTGCGCCTGCGCAACAGTTACGTGATCCGCTGCGACGAGGTGATCAAAGACGGGCAGGGCGAGATCGTCGAGCTGCGCTGCAGCTACGACCCCGCCACCCTGGGCGCCAACCCCGAGGGACGCAAGGTGAAGGGGGTGATCCACTGGGTCAGTGCGGCCCGGGGCATCCACGCCGAGGTGCGCCTTTACGACCGCCTGTTCAACCATCCCACGCCGGATGCCGCCAAAGACGGGGAGGATTTCACCGCCCATCTCAACCCGGAATCCCTGCTCACCCTCACCCAGTGCGTGCTGGAACCAGCCCTGGCCGAGGCGCAAGTGGGGGAGCATTACCAGTTCGAGCGGGAGGGTTATTTCTGCAAGGATCCGGCGACAACCGCCAGCGGCGCGCCCATTTTCAACCGCACCGTCACCCTGCGGGATTCCTGGGCGAAAATCGAGCAACAGGCCGCCCGGTCGGGTTGACACAGCCCCTGATTTCACTAGAATAGCGCCTTCGTTTTTCGGGGCTATAGCTCAGCTGGGAGAGCACTTGCATGGCATGCAAGGGGTCGGCGGTTCGATCCCGCCTAGCTCCACCACACCTCTCACTCATCCGAGTGAAAATCAGTCGATGTCCCCATCGTCTAGAGGCCTAGGACACCGCCCTTTCACGGCGGTAACAGGGGTTCGAATCCCCTTGGGGACGCCAATAAACAAAAAAGCCTCATCCGCAAGGATGGGGCTTTTTTGTTTATCGGGTTTTTATAGGATTGGAAGACATACCTCCGGGTTCGACAATTTCGTATGGAACGAAATTGGTCGCGCGTAGCGCGCCCCGAAGGGGTGAGGCCCATGGATGGGCCGAAACAATCCCCTTGGGGACGCCAATATTGGCGCTATTAAACAAAGGCTTACACTTTTCCGGTGTAAGCCTTTCGTTTTGTGTCAATGTTTTGTCAATATTTGAAGTGCTTCACCCACCCACAAAAAAGCCCCGCCGAAGCGAGGCTAGTGTGTTTCCACTTTTGCCGGCCTGGCTACGCGGCAACATGCTCGATCTTTTGGTATTCCGGGCCGCGCTCATTTTCAAGCGCCCATAGATCAACCGCCTGTTGCATGGCCAACCAGCTCTCAGGGGTGGTATTCAGCAGCCGGGCAAGGCGCACGGCCATGTCTGCGGAAAGTGCGCACTTTTCGTGGACAAGCTCGGATACGGTCAGGCGTGAGACGCCGAGGCGTCGCGCCAGTTCGGCGTGACTCATTTCCAGTTCGGGCAGGATGTCCTCGCGCAAGATTGCACCGGCGTGTGTGGGCTTGCGGGTCTTGGTAGCCATTAGTGGTAATCCTCCAAATTTACGTCGTAGGTGATACCCTGCCGGAAAGCGAAGGTGATGCGCCAAATACCCGAGACCGTCACGCTGTAGGTGCCTTTGCGCTTTCCGGTCAACTCGTGGAAGAGGTAGCCTGGCAGGTTCATATCGGTAGCCTCCACCGAGGCCGCCGAACGATCAATCAGGCCACAAGAGCTTAGTATCTTCAGCCCGACAGTGATAATTTCTGGTCATGAGTTCAACACGCGCTATTTTGCTGGTCCTGTTTTACGGGCTTTCCGTGGGCGCCTGCCTGGGCGAGGAGGCGCTTCATTCAAACAATACACCCAGGCTGGCGCTGACGGCGGAGGAACAGGCGTGGCTTGACGCGCACCCGGTCATCCGGATCGCTGCCGATCCCGATTATGCGCCCTTTCAGTTCACCAATGACGCGGGTAAGTCCGTTGGGGTGGCCAATGATTATCTTGAGATCATCTCCCAACGGCTGGGAATCCGTTTTGAATATGCGCTCCCCGACAGTTGGGCACAGGCTTTGCAGCTGATTCAGAGCCGTGAGGCCGACATGGTCGCGGTGGCGACGGAGACACCGGAACGGCTGACGTACATGCGTTTCACCGAACCATATGTAGACTTTCCGGATGTCATCATTACCCGCTCGGGATCGAGAGTCGCTTCACTTGAGGAGCTGCATGGCAGGCACCTCCTCACCATAGAAGGCTTTGGCATCAATGAATTCCTGCGCAACACCCATCCGCAAATAGAACTTCGGATGGCCCCGGATGTACAGACACTGCTGGCGATGATTTCCACCGGCGAGGCGGATGCCGGGGTGTTAAATCTGGCGACTACGTCTTATGCGATTGGGAAGTGGAAAATCACCAATCTTCGTATCAGCAGTTTGACCGAGTTCTCATACAAGCTGGCGCTTGCTTCGCGCCGGGACTGGCCAATGTTGAATCGCTTGCTCAGTAAGGCGCTTGCCACGATTACCGAGGAGGAGAGACAGCGGGTTTTTCGCAAGTGGATCACCATTACGGCCCCCACCAGGCAAAAAAAAGTCAAAAGGATTCAACTGACAAAAAAGGAGCGCGAATGGCTGGATGAACATCCCGTGATTACTGCGGCTTCCGATCCGAACTGGCCGCCCGTGGAATATCTGGATCGAGATAAAAAGTTTACGGGCATGGCGGCGGATTACATTGAACTGGTGGAACAACGGCTGGGTATACGCATCGAAGTGGTACCTCATGAGACCTGGAGCCAGTCACTGAAGAGTGCCCGTGATAGAAGGGTGTCATTGTTGACCGCCGCGGCAAGCACACCGGATCGAGATAAATATCTTCGTTTCACTAAACCCTATCTGGAGTTACCGGCTTCAATCATCATCAATGCTGATACTCGCGGAATTTCGGGCCTGCCCGATCTCAGGGGGAAAAGGGTTGCGGTCGTCAAGAACTATGCATCCCATGATTTTCTCGAGCGAATACATCCCGAGCTCGAGCTGTTACCCGTGGCGGATATCAGTAACGGTCTATATGCTGTTTCTTACGGCGAGGTGGATGCCTTCATTGCCAATGTCGCGACCGCTTCCTATTACATCGAGAAGTTGGCCATTCAGAATCTTCGCGTGGCGGGCGAGTCAGGTTTTGTTTATAAAATCGGCATCGCCTCCAGAAGCGACTGGCCTGTGCTGCATGGTCTGTTGCAGAAGAGTGTCGAGTCCATCAGTAGTGAAGAGCGGCAGGCCATCTATCGCAAATGGGTTGGTTTGAAACCCGAGTCGTGGGAGCCCACGCGGGAACAGCTCATCGGCTTTGCTGTTGTGCTGATCATCATCGGCTTTGGCGCCACGCTGATCTGGAACAGGCAGCTTAGAAAAACCGTTGAGTTCAGAACCCAGGAGCTGCGGGCAAGTGAAGAGGAGGCCAGGGCAGCGCGCGAAACGGCTGAAAAGGCAAACCGGACCAAATCGGGTTTTCTTGCCGCTGCCAGTCACGATTTGCGCCAGCCCATGCATGCCATGAGCCTCCAGCTAGGGCAGTTAAAAGAGTTGTTACAGGACAATAAAGCAGAACAGATTCTGGCACAGGTCAGCAACTCGCAATTTGCCTTGAGTGATATCCTCAACGCCTTGCTCGATATCTCGCACCTCGATGCCGGCACGTTGAAACCCAATCTCTCCCATTTCTCGCTAGCGCAGCTCTTTACCCGGCTGGAAAATGAGTTTAGTTCGCAGGCGCGGGAGCGCGGTGTCAATCTGCGTCTTCGTTCGTCCCATGCATGGCTTTATTCAGATGCGGCACTCCTCTACCGAGTGCTTGCCAACCTTGTGGACAACGCGGTTAAGCACACCCGCGCCACTGGCGTGTTGATTGCTGCACGTAAGCGCGGTGACAAGTGGCGCATTGAAATATGGGACTGCGGACCTGGTATTCCCGCAGAGCGGCATCGGGCAATCTTCGACGAATTCGTTCAGTTGGATAATCCCGGCCGTGACCGGCGCAAGGGGCTTGGTCTGGGACTGTCCATCGTGCAACGATTGAATCAACTGCTCGGTCTTCAATTGAATCTTATCTCTCGCAGTGGTTCCGGTAGTTGTTTCAGATTAACGGTGTCGGAAGGGGAACCAGTACCACAGCAAGGCGGCAAGCCTCTTCGCCCTGAGGAACGCGGATATCATTTGCAAGGTGCTGTCGTATTAGTGGTGGATGATGACCCGGATGTGCTCACGGCTACCCGGGATCTGTTGAACGGTTGGGGTTGCGCCGTAGTGATGGCCACTTCTTTAGAGGAGGCCATGGCAGAGGTGGCTGACGAAGATATTGATATCATCATTGCAGACTATCGCCTAGCCGATGGCCACACCGGTCTGGATGTGATCGAGGCGCTGAACGAAAAAGGGAGAAGACACAGCAAGGCGTTGATCATCACGGGAGGCGTTAATTCCGAGGAGCTAAGCAGACTCCGCGATGGCAACTATCCGATATTGAGTAAACCGGTAGCCCCGGTAACCCTGCGCAGCACCTTGCACAAGTTAATGGTGGACTAGCCATCGATCAGGCCCAAACGAATCGCTTCCATGACAGTGTCCATTCGATTGCCGGTCTGCAATCGTTCTTGCAGTTTTGCAAGATGCGCCTTTACCGTATGCACCGAGATATCCAGCTCGTCTGCGATCTCTTTGTTGGTTTTGCTTTTGGCCAACCACGCCAGCACCTGGTAGCTTTTGTCGGTAATCCCAATGTGTTCACAACGTTGTTTGACTGCGGTTTCGTCCGTTGGTGTGCTTGTTTGTATTAGCGTCTGTGGCAGGTATATTTCTCCGTTGAGGATTTTATTGATCGCGTACGCCATCTGCTCCAGATCGTAGGACTTGGGGATATACCCCACTGCCCCGGCATTGATGCAGGCGTGGACGGTTTCCGGATCTTCGCTGGAAGAGACGATGATCACAGGGATCGGTAGCATGCGTTGTTGCAAAGCCCGCAAAAAAGCGAAGCCGTCCAGGCCGGGCATGCTGAGATCCAGCAGGATGAATTGATAATCGGGGTGGTATTCGATATGGCGCAATGCTTCTTCCGCCGAGGTGGCGGTGTCGATGTCCATGTTCCGGTGCAGGCGTCGGAGCAGCGTTTCCAGCGCGGCGATGAATGCCGGATGGTCGTCGATAATCAGTGCCTTCATGCTTCTCCTTCCTTGCCTTGAACCTAAATCCGCAGGTTCAGGTTGAACTCCTGTACTTAACCTCGCGTTCTACAGAGCATTTGATCTGCCAAGTGTAACCCAAGCCGTGTTTCCGATGTGAGTGGCCGCACAGGAATAGCCACATGGCTAATTTTGCCCCTTTTGTGGATTTGCTAATGTGCTTTCATGATAACTCACTCGAGAGTCGTTGCTACATGGGTTTGACCAGACGTAGCAATGAGATACCGATTTGGAGCAGAAAAATGAGACGTTTAAAAATGGGTGCGCCAGTCTTTGTCATGTTTTTGGCCTTATTTTTGGCGGTAGTAGTCCTGGCAGGCTGTGGCGGTAGTGGTGGTGGGGAAGACGGTTCAGGTTCAACAGATACCGATTTTGATGGCGATGGCCTGAGTGATGCCGATGAAGCGCAAATCTATGGCACGAATCCGCAGGATTCGGATTCCGATGGCGACGGCTATAGCGATGGTCAAGAGGTTCTGACCCTGGGGGTGGGCAGCAGCAATCCCTATTTCTTTAATCCACTGGTTGCGGATTTGCCGCAATTAAAGGTGGAAATCACCAGTCTGCCGAACATCGGTTTCGATTTTGTCGATAGTACTAATACGTCACGAACCGATAGCACGACCCGTGGTACGTCAACCTCGTTTTCAGCTTCGACAACGTTTGGCACGAGTACCACGGTGGGGGTTGAGGCCACCGCCGAGGCCAGTGTTGGCCTGTTCACACCACCCTCGGCCAGTGCCTCCGTGACGGCGTCGGCAGAATCCACGGTAAGTTTTTCTGCAACGGCTTCGCTTGAGAATGAATCGACCTATTCGAACATGATCTCACAAGGGGTGGAAGAAGCTAAGACATGGAATGGTGGCACCGTTAATCTGACGGTAAAGGTTTCAAACCCGGGGCATGTTGCTTTTCGGTTGAATAGCCTTGATTTGTCGGCGACCAAGGCGGCGGACGGCCAGAATCCCTTTCAGCCACTGGCAACCTTGAAGCATCCAGGCTTTGCAGTGAGTCTGGCGGGCAATGAGTTCATCGACGATATTATTTTTGAGAATACCGAATTGACCCTGCAGAATACCCGCACGATGTTGACGGCGGCCCGGTCAATGACCATTAAACCGGGTGTGTTCGACATGGTCGATTCCAGTGGCGTTCCATTTGCCTTCACCCAGGAAGGTGTCGATGCCAGAACGGCCAAGGTACTGATCGATTACGGCCCTTATGCCGAAACGGAACTTTACCAGGTGGCGGTTAATGCGGATAACAGTAATCCCGGAAAACCACTGAATGAAATCCTCAGCGCCATATTGCAAATCCCCTACACCGAATCATCCGGCCTTGCCACGGTGCGCGCCTTGCCTGCGTCCACGCCAAATACGACGGCGCGCTGGATTATCACCAAACGTGCGAACCTGGGCCAGGGTGATGTGGAAACGGTATACGACCCGGACAAGGCAGCGTATAACGTTGGTGATATCCGCGTGAATGCCGCAGACGAGATTTTACTGGTCTACCTGGAAGACTATGATGGGGACGGGTTGGGTTATCGCGAGGAACTCGTTAATGGCACCGACCCCAATGACATGGACGGTGATACGGATAACGACGGCCTCAGCGATTATGAAGAGGTGCGTGATGGCTGGACAGTGATAGCGATCAACCAGATTGATCCCAATCGTTATCCGGCGAAGGTGTTCTCGTCACCGGTTTCCAGCGATTATGATGGCGATGGGCTGACCGATGCTCAGGAAAAAGCGCGGGGGCTGGATCCGTACAACGCGGACACCGATGGTGATGGTATTAATGACAATCTGGACACCGATACCGCCGGGGCACCTTTGTCCAACAACCTCATCGTTGAGCGTATTAATTTGACGACTGTCCGAGTCAGCGGCAGCGTTTCGGCCAAAGGGCAAACGTTTACCAATATCACGCTTGATTGGGGTGATGGCAGCTCACCAGATGTGTGGGACGGTGGTAGTAACAAAACGCTGTATCCGCCTGATCATGTTTATGCCTTGCCAGGTGCCTATACCATCACCCTGACATTGGAAGACGATGCCACACCCACGGCCAATACCCTGACGGAGATGGCTGCGGTGGTATTGACAGAATCATCCCAGCCATTGGGCCGCGGAGGTGGCTGGGATAATGCCTGGCGCCTGGCGTTGCACGTTCGAGAAGTCGTGGACCTGAATCAGGATGGCTTCGATGATGTGGTGATCATTGGAAACATCAGAACTGAGGTTGCCCTTGGCTCTGTATCCGGCTTGCAGCCTTACAGTACATGGTCTACGGGTAACTGGGTAAAAAGTCTCTACGCCAATGTGGAGAGCAACCCACGTTTCTTTGTTGACATCGATAAAGACGGGGATCTGGATATTGTCGGTGTTGATGCCAGCGACGACATCGTCCGTTATGGCCTGAATAACGGCGCAGGTTTCGATACGCCGGTGGACTGGATCACCGGCATCGGCTGGAACTCCACCTACGACAGTGCGTTCATGGTGGATGTTAACAAGGACGGCTACCCGGACTTCGTGCATTCCAAACGCAACAGTCCGCGTAAAATCATTGTTTACACCTCCAATGGCGCCAACCTTGGCCATTCGACGGCGATTGTGAATACCAACGACTGGTCGACCGCTTACCCGGACCGGAAAAAATATCCCACCGTTGCCAGTGATATTGATGGCGATGGTTGTACCGACCTGGTGCTGTATGGTCAAGGCTCCACCTTTTCGCTCAAGTCAGATTGCGATGGCACATTCAGTCGCTGGGATGGGGCAACCACTGGTACCTGGACTAACTTATTTCCCGGGGGGTTCGCCTATGCCAATGGCTGGCGCACCGAGCTGCATCCCCGCGAAATGGTTGATCTGAATAACGACGGTCTGCCCGATGCCATCGGCTTTGCCAATGCAAACGTACCTGTGGCCATCAACGTCAGCACACGGGGCAACGTGGCTTTCGAACCTTTTGCAACCTGGTCCACACGATTCGTCACCAATCAGGGCTGGGCGATTGAGAAAACCGTGTCGGGTCAGCGCTGGTTTGGCATATCCCCGCGCTATCTCACCGATGTGGATGGTGATGGTTACAAGGATATCGTCGGCTATGCTACAACCGGTGCCTATGTCGCGCTGAATAAACTCGGCATCGACAATACCCCGGGTTTTGGCAATCAATGGCAGGGGGGGGCAGACTTTAATATCAGTGCGACCACAGGGACGGACTGGTGGGAGAACTACAGCTGCGCCATTTTTACCAAATGCCGCGAATATTTTCCGCGCATGGTGGGCGATTTCAACGGTGATGGTCATACCGATTTTCTGGGCTTTGACCAGACGGGCATGGTATATCAACCCTCCACTTACGTAACGCAGTTTCAATAATTCATAGAGAGAGGGGACTTGTTTGCAATTAGTGGGGGGGGTAATGACCCGCAGGGAGATGGGGACGGAGAGTATTTTTTCAAAGCCGGTTGGCCTGATGCGTTTTTGAAAATAGTTCATGTCTGAGGGATCGCAGGAGAACTCCCGTAAGTGAAATAATGGACGTTTGGGGTCAACTGATCCCGTAAATCGGCATGTGAAAAATTTATTTGCTCTGGATTTGGGCGCCTGTCTTCTATCATCCACATTATCCCTTTCGTCCAGTTTTATTGCAATTCACACCGGTTTCTGGGCGATATTTTGAGTCAATTTCTATTGGTTATTACATACAATCGGGGCGTCTCATCTACACGTAAAACGGTGGGGTCATGAGAATTTGTGCCCAAACTTATTAACCCGGCAATTAATATTGCCGGGTTAATAGAGCGGCACATGGATGTTCCGCCATTGGTGCAAGCCAATGCAAATTCGTGAAATACAAGCAACTTCGCACAGTAGCGCCCGTATTTCACGGTCGTCATTAAATAGATCAGGACGATCTATTTAATGACCAAGTCAATAGTGGCAACCTTGAGCGTGTGACTCAGCTACCCAACAAAAACAGGCCATCTATCGGCTTCCCTTGGGAACGCCATATGATTGAAAAAGCCTCATCCACAAGGGTGGGGTTTTTATGTTTTGGAAGATTTGATTAATTCATCATTCCGGCAAAGAAGGGATCCAGTGTGTTGATTCTTCTGGATTCCGGCATGCGCGGGAATGACGATATGACAAATAATGGCGTTTTCTTTATTTGGTTTTTTAGGATTGGAAGCGACAGCTAGTTTCTATAAACTAGAAGGCGTATTATCATAAACAGGATTTATGGCCAAAGGACAGGGGAGACCCAGGCCGCGAGAATGAAGTGCGCCATGGGTACCTCATTCCTGTAGACGGATCGGAAAGTGGTTGATGGAAATGCGTCACAGCAGGATGCATGATGCGATGAAAGGGAATGGCTTTTTGTTATGGGAAATGGAGCGACAAAGGCGTTTGCGTGCCTGTTGCTGTTGCTGTTGCTGTTGCTGGGGTGTGGTGTCATGACCATGGCTCGCGCGCAAGAGCCCGGCAATCAGCAATGTGTGATGCTGGACAGGATAGACCTGGATGACGGAGGGATACTGGACGAGCAACGCCGCGCCCGCCTGTTTGCCGAGTATCTTGGCCGTTGTATTGATGCCTCATTACTCCGGCGAATGCTTGCCGCGCTGGCCCAGTCGTATATCGAACTCGGCTATATCACCACGGTCCCGTACCTGACAGAACAGAATGTGGCCGATGGGCAGCTTGATATCCGCGTCGTGCCGGGGCGGGTGGAGGCTATCGTCGACAAGGACAGTGGCAGGACGAATGCCCGGATAAATACCGCCTTTGCCTTTCAGCGGGGAGAGCTGCTGAATCTGCGTGATCTTGAAACGGCCCTGGA
>DRKQ01000291.1 GCA_011051685.1 Gammaproteobacteria bacterium | reverse complement strand
GCAATAAGCCAGCAAAAAACGCGGGATTGATCGCTCAGGGCCGGTGCGCCTGGGCCAGGTATTCATCGCTGCGCATTTCCATCAGCCGGCTCGCGGTGCGCTGGAAATCGAAGACATGCCGGCGGCCGTGATAGAGATGGGCGGGGTCGTTGTCGGCGCTGATCAGCAGCTTGACGCGGCGGTCATAGAATTCGTCCACCAGGTCGATGAAGCGATGTGCCCATTCTTCTTCATGCTCGCCCATGCTGGGCACGTTGGCGATGCACACGGTGTGAAAGCGCCGGGCTAACTCGATATAGTCAGCGCTGGCGCGGGGGCCGTGACAGAGCTGCAGGAAATCGAACCAGGCCACGTCGTCGGCGCACTGCTGACAGGGGATCTGCCGGTGATTGATGTTCAACAACACGTCCTTGCAGATGGTGCCGGGGGCCAGTTCCGTGAAGCGCTGCGCCAGGGCGCGCTGGCTGGCGGCATTGAGCGGCGAGAAATAGCAGTGGGCCTGTTGCAGCTTGCGCAGGCGGTGGTCGGTGTCACCGGCAAGTTCGATCACTTCGGTGTGCGCCTCGATGAGGGCAATGGCAGGCAAAAAGCGTTCACGCTGCAGGCCGTGCAAATACAGCTCGGCGGGGGCGAGGTTGGAGGTGAACACCAGGGCCACGCCCTGTTTGATGAGGGCGTCCAGCAGGCGGTGGAGAATCATCGCATCGGTGATGTCTTCGACGAAGAATTCATCCAGGCACAACACGCGGGCGCGTCGTGCGAAGTGTTTGGCCACCAACGGCAATGGGTCGCGGTGCCCGGCCAGTTGGGTGAGTTTGTCGTGAATCTCCTGCATGAAATGACGGAAATGCAGACGCAGCTTTTGCTCGAAGGGCAGGGCGGCGAAGAACAGGTCCATGAGCCAGGTTTTGCCGCGACCCACGCCGCCCCATAAATAGAGGCCGCGCTGGGTGTGCTGCCCATTGCCAAAGAGGCTGTTGAGCCAGCCTTTGACCACGGGCTGCCGCAGGCGCTTGTCCACGGGTTGCAGCAGGCGCTCGCCCAGGGACTGCAAACGATCCAGCGCGGCCCGCTGGGCCGGATCGGCCTCGAAGCCGGGTTGTTGCAGGGCGCGTTGGTACTGGGCGTGAAGATCCATGGGATGCGATGTGCGGGGTTCATTCCGGGTAGCGGCCCGCGCCGGCGCTGGCTTTACCCGCCGGGTGCGGTATGATGCGGCGCTATGCGAATCCCTGCCACCCTGCGCCTGGCGCTGCTGATCACCCCATTGTTGCACATCGCGGCCTGCAGCAGCCAGGCCCCGCAAAAACCGGCGCCAGCGGATCACGCCGTGCTGGAAGAACTGGCCCAGGCCTACCGCAAGGTGGGGGAGGATTATCCCATGCAGCCCCAGGCCATGGCCCCCGAGGGGCGCAAGGAATTTGTCAGCCGGGTGTTTGCCGAGGCGGGCTACGATTTTTCCGCAAGCTTGATCGCCCTGGCCCGGCCCGGTGCCGATCGCACCAACCAGGATCAACGGGATCTCGCCGAGCTGCTGCTGTTGCCATCCCGAGGTTTGTCCGACGACGCGCTGGCCAGGTTGTACACCGCCGACGAGCGGAAGTCGATCCAGCAGCTTCGCACGATCTTCCGCTGAATTTACCGCCGGCGTTGATTAAGTCCGCCCCGGATGTTGCCGCTATTTGGGCAATCCAATCATAACGGGGGCAGCCCATGATCCTGGACAATATCCACAACCATTACGAAAAGCTGGTATTCGACGAAGTGATGGGTCAACAGTCATCGCTGGGCAGGGACTTCACCGAGGGCATGCTGGAGGATGTGGTTTGCGTGGCGCTGAACAACCTGCCGGCGCGCTACGTGCGCCACAGCGTGGACATCGCCTTTTACCTCACCCTGCCCGAGCGCGAGCAAATGGAAAAACTGGTGCGCAACGCGGTGCAGGAGGCCTTCAGGCAGGTGGCCAAAAATCCGCACGAGGATTAGCTGGCCGGGAAACCCGTTTTTACCGTCACTCCGGCGGATGCCGGAGTCCAGACCGGTGACTTGGTGTTACGGCTAAAAGCCGGATTGATCGGCCATGCTACCGACTGTCCCTTCTCCCAAGACTGGGAGTACCCATAGGGCATAAAAGGGTTAGGGTGAGGGTTCAAGTTTCAACCTCGGTGCCTATTCACCCCTCACCCCATCCCCTCACCTCAAGGGGAGAGGGAGTAAAAGCAATGATGCTGCCTAAAGGCGTGGGATTTACAGATCCCCTATCAAGGATATTAAAACCCTGCGGGAAAAACTTTCTGGACTCCGGCATCCGCCGGAGTGACGGTTGTCATTGGATCATTGATTTAGACGACATATTAATTGTTTTCAGAATAATTACTTCAAGGTTATTTCCCCGTGTGGGAGCGCCTTTCCAGGCGCGATTCGCGCCTGGAAAGGCGCTCCCACAGTCTTTGCCATCCTGTAAATGTTTGATGGGAGAATAACTTGGGTTTACTCACCGCCGCTCCCGGCATTCCCTCGCTGGCTAATGCCCACCGATGTCTGTTAAACCAATTTTGAGCCCCTTTATTAAGTCGGTGATGCGCTGATCTGATTGTGTGTTCATGGCATCACCCACAGCCTTGCCGTATCATCGCAATCATTCCATTGAGCCTTTCAGCACCGAGCCGGCATGACCACACAACACCGCTTTTTCGCCACCGCCCCCAAGGGTCTGGAGGGCCTGCTGGCCGACGAGCTGCGCCAGCTGGGCGCGGCCAATGTGCGCGAAACCCGCGCCGGGGTGGGTTTTCAGGGTGATCTCGGCCGGGCCTACCGGGTCTGCCTGTGGTCGCGCATCGCCAACCGGGTGTTGCTGCCCCTGGCCAGTTTTCCTGCTGCCGATGCCGAACAGCTTTACGCGGGCGTGCTGGATATCCATTGGCCCGCGCATCTCGATGTCAATGGCAGCCTGGCGGTGGATTTCGCCAGTGTGCGCTCCCAGCTCACCCACACCCAGTTCGGTGCACAGAAGGTGAAAGACGCCATCGTCGACCGCTTTCGCCACGACACCGG
>DRKQ01000290.1 GCA_011051685.1 Gammaproteobacteria bacterium | reverse complement strand
GGCTGGGCAAAGGCCGCACCCTGCACGGTCTGCACGAACTCGGCGCGCAGCGCACCCTGTTGGGCGAAGAAGGCATTGAGGCGGTCTATGGCGGGACCGGCATGTGCGGGCAGGGTCAGTAGCAGGAGCACGGCACCGGCTGCGTATTTGAGTGTCGTCATCATGTCTCTCATCATCGGCGCATCATACCGCGTCCGGCCGCTGCCGGGCATTGCCCGCCAGCCACAACCATAAATAGCCGCCCAGCCCCGCCAGCAGCGAAGCGGCGAGGATGCCGGTCTTGGCCATCAGCAGCAGCTCCGGCTGGCCGACAAAACCCAGCTCGGCGATGAAAATGGACATGGTGAAACCAATGCCCCCCAGCAGGGCCACCCCGGCGATCTGGCTCAGGGAGGTACCTGCCGGCAGTTGGCCGAAACCCAGTTTCAGGGCCAGCCAGCTCACTCCGGCGATGCCAATGAACTTGCCCAGCACCAGGCCCAGCATCACGCCGAGGGTCACCGGGTGGGACAGGGTCTCACCCAGGGCGCCCATCTCCAACGGGATACCGGCATTGAAAAAGGCGAATATGGGAATCACCAGAAAGGCCACGGGCAGATGCATGGAATGCTCCAGGCGCTGCAGCGGCGTCTCCACCATTTTCACGCCGTTTTCCAGGGTCTGCACGATGGCGCGCTGTTCCTCGTTGTTCATGATGCTCATGCCCGGGCGATAACTTTTATCGAAACGTCCAATCAACTCTTTTACCCGTTGACTGAACACGTCCGGGTCATACTTGGGCCGCGCGGGAATAGTCAGCGCGGTGAGCACCCCGGCGAGGGTGGCGTGCACCCCGGACTTGAGCAGGGCCAGCCACAACAGGATGCCGATGAGAAAATAGGGTAGCGGCCGGCGGATACCCACATAATTGAAACTCACCAACAGGCCCAGCAGTCCGGCGGCAATGGCCAGCATGGACCAGTCGATCTGCTCGGTGTAGAACAGGGCGATGACGACCACCGCCCCCAGGTCATCGACGATGGCCAGGGCCACCAGGAAGGTGATCAGCGCCTTGGGCACGCGATGGGCCAGCAGCACCAGGGCGCCGATGGCGAAGGCGATGTCCGTGGCCATGGGGATGCCCCAGCCGCGAACGCCCTCCCCGCCGCTATTCACCGCGTAATAAATCAACGCGGGCACCACCATGCCACCGATGGCCGCCACCACCGGCAGCAGGGCCTGGCGCACTTCCGCCAGTTCTCCCACCAGGATCTCGCGCTTCAGTTCCAGGCCCACCACAAAGAAGAACAAGGCCATCAGTCCATCGTTCACCCAGTGCTGCAGGGATTTTTCCAGCACCCAGCCACCAATGGTTATGCCGATAGACACGTGGCTGAGATCCAGATAACTCTGTGCAAAACCACTGTTGGCCAGCACCAGGGCCAGCACCGCAAAGGCCATGAGCAAAAAGCCACTGGTGGTCTGCCGGTGAATGAACTCCTCGAAGGGGGTGAACACCTTGTCGAAGGTCTTTTCCCACGGCGCGTAGTGAATCTTTTTATCGCTGCCGGGCGGGTTGTGTTGTTCCATAGAGAGATCCTGTGTGAATTATTTTTTGGGTATCGAAAGTGAACAGTGAACAAGAGAGTCTGACAGGGGTCGGCCCCGCCAATTCATCGATTCGGCGGAAAAAACAGCATTGCGGAAAACCTGACCATGCCCGTACCGTGTATTGGATGCAGCCAGGGCCGCAGCAATCACCCGCGCATTTTACACGTTTCCCATCACCGCGCCCCATGGACTCGGTTTCCCCCTCATCGCGGAATGGGCACCGGCCGCTGCTGCATAATTGGCATGGGCGTGGACGTATGTCCCGGCCCATGCGGCCCTGGCCTGGGGCCGTTCCGTGAGGCATCTCGTCATACCGCCGCGCCCCTCACGCCCCACCATGCGCTGAGCCCTAACTCAGTACAGATCAAGGGGGCGTCCCGCGACGTCCCCGTTTATACTCGGTCTACAACCGACAACAGGAGCACCTGCCATGACAACTCTCACACGTCACACCAACCGCACCGTTCCCGCCTGTGTACTGGGCCTGCTGACCGGCCTCATCGGCCCGCCCACCTTTGCAGAAGGCTCTCCCAGTGTTTCGCTCGGCTATGAATACACCACAGGCAAATACGGACAAAACGTGGACACGAGCATCGTCAGCATACCGGTTACCATGAATATCATCCGCGATGCCTGGCGATATACCCTCACGGTGCCGTACATCAGCGTCACCGGCAACGGAACGGTAATCCCCGGCACCGGCGGCGCAATGACCTTTGAAAACTTTAGCGGTGGATTTTTTGGTGGAGGCGGCGGAGGCGGCATGATGGGTTCATCGACCCAAACCGTCACCAATTCAGGACTGGGTGACGTGGTTGCCAGCGCGGCCTACGGTTTCTTTCCTGAACAGGCATTTTACGAGGTTTCCGCCAAGATCAAATTTGCCACGGCCGATGCCGACAAGGGCCTGGGTACCGGTGAAAACGACTACTACTTTCAGTTGGACGGCCTCGTTGGCACGGATACGGCGCAACCTTTCTTCACCCTGGGCTACGTGATCACCGGCGATCCCGCGGGCTTCAGTTTCAAGGACGTGCCTTATGGCAGCCTCGGCCTAATGATCAAAACCGGTGCCAGCTCCTCACTTGGCCTGAGCTACGACTACCGCCAGTCCAGCGTCAGCGGCAGTGACGATGTCAGCCAGGCCAGTGTGTTCATCGACTGGGAAACCTCCACCCGGATATCCCTGGGCCTTAGCGCCACCACCGGCTTCAGCGATAGCTCTCCCGATGCCGGTTTCGGGCTGAATCTGTCTAGGCGGTTCTGAAACAAGGTACATACCGCCTCACACCTGCATGACGATGAATCTGGCCTGGCATCAAGAGTGGAATATCTGAGTGAAATATCAAATGTGGCGGACGATCACCCCGACAACATGAGGCACTCATCGAAATTCTTGAAATCCCGGCCGCAAGCAACGCCCACTCAATCCGCCGGTGGTGGCGGCGCAATCACCTCCCGCGAGCCATTGGCCTGCAACGGCCCCACCACCCCGGCGCGTTCCATTTCCTCCACCATGCGCGCGGCGCGGTTGTAGCCGATGCGCAGGCGGCGCTGCACGCCGGAGATGGAGGCCTTGCGGGTCTCGGTGACGATACGCACCGCCTCGTCGTAGAGGGCATCCTGCTCGGCGCTCTCCTCCCCTTCGCCGGGCATGCCGCCCATGTCGGCGCCGGCGGCGGGGCCTTCGAGCACCTCGTCGATGTACTGCGGTTCGCCGCGTTTCTGCCAGTCCGCCACCACGCGGTGCACCTCGGCGTCGGAGACAAAGGCGCCGTGCACGCGGGTGGGGATGCTGGTGCCCGGCGGCAGGTAGAGCATGTCGCCGTGGCCCAGCAGTTGCTCGGCGCCGCCCTGGTCGAGGATGGTGCGCGAGTCCACCTTGGCGGACACCTGGAAGGCGATGCGCGTGGGGATGTTGGCCTTGATCAGCCCGGTAAGCACGTCCACCGAGGGCCGCTGGGTGGCGAGAATCAGGTGCATGCCGGCGGCGCGGGCCTTTTGCGCCAGGCGGGCGATGAGTTCCTCCACCTTCTTGCCCACGGTCATCATCATGTCCGCCAGTTCGTCCACCACCACCACGATCTGCGGCAGGGGTTCGAGGTAGCGCTCCTCGCCTTCCTCCTCTTCCGAGAGGGTGACGGGCTTGTAGAAGGGATCCTTCACCGGCTCGCCGGCCTCGTTGGCCTCGTTGATCTTGCGATTGAAGCCGGCCACGTTGCGCACCCCCAGGTGGGCCATGAGCTTGTAGCGCCGTTCCATCTCCGCCACGCACCAGCGCAGGGCGTTGGCGGCTTCTTTCATGTCGGTGACCACCGGCGCCAGCAGGTGGGGGATGCCCTCGTACACCGACAGCTCCAGCATCTTCGGGTCGATCATGATCATGCGCACGTCGTCGGGCGTGGCATTGTAGAGCATGGACAGCACCATGGCGTTGAGGCCCACGGACTTGCCCGAGCCCGTGGTGCCCGCCACCAGCAGGTGGGGCATCTTCGCCAGGTCGGCCACCACCGGCTGGCCGGAGATGTCCACCCCCAGGGCCAGGGTCAAGGGTGAACGGGACTTCTCGTAGGCCTCGGACTTGATGATCTCGGACAGGCGCACGATCTCGCGGTGTTCGTTGGGCAGCTCCAGGCCGATGGTGGACTTGCCGGGGATCACCTCCACGATGCGCACACTGATGGCGGACAGCGAGCGTGCCAGGTCCTTGGACAGGTTGCTGATGCGGCTCACCTTCACCCCGGGGGCCAGATCCAGTTCGTAGCGGGTCACCACCGGGCCGGGATGCACCTCCACCACCTGCACCTCCACGCCGAAGTCTGCCAGCTTGAGTTCCACCT
>DRKQ01000289.1 GCA_011051685.1 Gammaproteobacteria bacterium | reverse complement strand
TTTTTGCGCAGGCGGATATTCTCCGGCGTCACTTCCACCAGTTCGTCGTCGTCGATGAATTCCAGGGCCTGCTCCAGGCTGAGATTGATGGGCGGGGTGAGCTGGATGTTCTCGTCGGAGCCGGCGGCACGGATATTGGTGAGCTGCTTGCCCTTCAGTGGATTCACCACCAGGTCGTTGTCGCGCGAGTGAATGCCGATGATCATGCCCTCGTAGACTTCGGTGTTGGCGCCGATGAACAGGCGGCCGCGTTCCTGCAGGTTGAACAGGGCGTAGCCCAGGGCCTTGCCCTGGCCGTTGGCGATCATCACCCCGTTGTTGCGCTGGCCGTAGTCGCCGGGCTTCATGGGGCCGTAGTGATCGAACACGGAATAGATGAGGCCGGTGCCCTGGGTGGCGGTAAGGAATTCTGTGCGGAAGCCAATCAGCCCGCGCGCCGGCATAATGTAGTCGAGGCGCACCCGGCCCTGACCGTCGGGCACCATGTCCTTGAGTTCGCCGCCACGCTCGCCGAGCTTTTCCATCACGCTGCCCTGGTGGTCCACTTCCACGTCCACGGTGACCTGTTCGTAGGGTTCTTCCTTGGTGCCATCTTCCAGCGTATGAATGATCACCTCGGGACGCGAGACGCCCAGCTCGTAGCCCTCGCGGCGCATGTTTTCGATGAGAATGGACAGGTGCAGTTCGCCGCGCCCGGAGACCTTGAATTTGTCGGGGTCCTCCGTGTCCTCCACGCGCAGCGCCACGTTGTGGATCAGCTCGCGGTCGAGACGCTCGCGGATCTGGCGCGAGGTGAGGAACTTGCCGTCCTGGCCGGCGAAGGGGGAGTTGTTGACGCCGAAGGTCATGCTCACCGTGGGTTCGTCCACAGTGAGTGGCGGCAAGGCTTCGACAGAATCGGGGTTACAAAGCGTGTCGGAGATGTTGAGCGGGTCGAGGCCGGTGAAGGCGATGATGTCGCCGGCCTGCACCTCGGCCTTTTCCACCCGGTCGAGGCCGAGGAAGCCGAAGATCTGCAGCACGCGGCCGCGGCGTTCCTTGCCCTCGGTGTCCACCACGGTGACCGCGGTGTTGGTCTTGAGCCTGCCGCGGGTGATGCGGCCGATGCCGATGACGCCCGTGTAGCTGTTGTAGTCCAGCGCACTGACCTGCATCTGGAAGGGGCCGTCCACGTCCACCTCGGGCGGACTGACGTGCTCGACGATGGTCTCGAACAGGGGCGTCATATCGCCGCCGGAAACATCGGATTCCAGCCCCGCGTAGCCGTTGATGGCGGAGGCGTAGACGATGGGGAAGTCCATTTGCTCGTCCGTGGCGCCGAGGCGGTCGAACAGGTCGAAGGTCTGGTCCACGGCCCAGTCGGGGCGCGCCCCGGTGCGGTCGATCTTGTTCACCACCACGATGGGCCGGTGGCCCTGCTCCAGGGCCTTCTGGGTGACGAAACGGGTCTGCGGCATGGGGCCCTCGGCAGCGTCCACCAGCAGCAGCACCGAGTCCACCATGGACAGCACGCGCTCCACCTCGCCGCCAAAATCGGCGTGGCCGGGGGTGTCGACGATATTGATGTGATAGTCATGCCACTCGATGGCCGTGTTCTTGGCCAGGATGGTGATACCCCGCTCCTTCTCGATGTCGTTGGAGTCCATCACCCGTTCCTCGATATCGCCGCGGCTGGTGAGGGTGCCGGACTGTTGCAGGAGCTGGTCGACGAGGGTGGTCTTGCCATGGTCGACGTGGGCGATGATGGCGACGTTACGTAGCGAAGAGGTGAGATTCTGGGTCACGGGATTTCTACTCGGTGGTGGGGAGGGACGAACAAACAAGGGCGCGTATTATACAGGAAAAACACCTCCCGAGCGCACAAAATTCAAGCAAATAATGATGGCCACAAAACGGGCATAAAAAAAACCGGCGGGGAATCCCCGACCGGTTTTCAGCGAAAGGCCGTTAAGACTGCGAATCAGAGCTTCTTGAGCTTCAACTCATCCGCCGAGGCCTTCAGGAAGCCGTATTTGGCATAGATGTTTTGCGCATCCGCCGTGGCCAGATAATCCAGGAAACGATCGGCGTTTTCCTGATTCTTGGCCTTGCTCAGCTTGCCGATGGCATAGGCCACCTTGTCCTGCTTGTTGTACGGGGCAGGAATGGGCACGCCGTCGATCTGCCGTCCTTCGGCCTTGGCATGCTTGACCTCGGTGGTCCACACGATACCCACATCGGCCTCACCGTTTTCGATGCGGTGCGGGGTTTCACGATGGTGACGCGAGGTGAACCAGGTCTTGCCCGGCACCGCCCAGCAGCTCTTGCAGATCTTGTCGCCGGTCACCTTGGCATGCAGGCCCAGATCCTTGAGCATTTCCGAGCCATAGAACTTGAAGATGCCCTCGGTCTTGGGATTGGGGTGAGACTGAACGATGTCATCCCGCGCCAGGTCCTTGGGGCCCTTGATGCCCTTGGGGTTGCCCTTGGCCACCATCAGCTCCAGCTTGTTGTGCACGTAGATCTTGCCCTCGTCCATCATGCCCTTTTTCTTCAGCTTCTTGAGGTGGGCGATCTTCACGCTGGCGAACAGGTCCGGCGTTTGATTGGTCTTCTGGCCATTGATCTCACCCTGTTTGAGAATCTGCTTTTTGAGAATCTGACCCGGAGGAATGGTCTCCACGTAAACGGTCTTGATGTCAGGATTCTTTTTCTGGAAATCCTTGATCAAATCCTCCATCACCATGAACTGGTTACCGGCCAGATACATGACCAGATCAGAATTGTAAGAATCAGAAATCTTGCCGTAATCAATCTTACCATCGGCATGGAAGGTTCGATAATCATGACCCAGCCCTGCGTCTTTTCCTGCCATGGCTGGGGTACCAACAAATATCGCTGGCACAAAGGCGACGGCCAATATGGCCGGGAGTAACTTGCTCGTGAATTTCATCTGCGCTCTCTCCTTGTTGTGTCCTTGATTTCATCGTGCTGGCGACCACTGCTGGTTTCGTTGCTATTCTCAACAGCCCCTCCACAACGAACCGGCCACAGCGCGATCGACCTAATATCTGCCTTTTTCTCTCGGATATCAAACACTATTATCGTTACCCCCTATTATCACCTATGGGCGTATAAATATTTTATTTATATCAGCAATTTACGATTTCCTAAACCATCCCCCGATATACCCCGCAATGGCCGCAAGACTTCTGTGTGGCAGGCGTTTTTCCGCTACCGATACTCCCACTCCCCAGCCTCACAGAGACCGTGTTGAAGATTGCCATACCAAACATGTATTTCACTTCCGGTTTCACCACCAATGCAAAAAAACGCTACACTTGCGCTCAGAACAGTCACACTGTTTCTGCGCTTCGCAGTGGAATTTTCAGATCAAGGCGCGCCACGGAGGACACCCGTTATCAGCAGCATCCACTTCACCCCCGACGACAGCCTGTCCCGACGAATCTTTCATGGGGATGCCCCGCCGCAGCCCTCGTTGCCCGGCCAGTCCCTCTTCACAATGCGTGAAGAGATGCAACACCTGCAGCAGCAGATCACCAGCCTGCAAAAAAGTCTGGGGCTAAACCGTGGACTGCGTCAGCGATTCGAGGCCTTGTACGATGCCTCCCCCCTGGGCCTGCTGACCCATGACGCCGATGAGTGCATCATCGAGGCCAACCTGACCCTGGCCAACCTGCTGGGCGTGGAACGTGATCAGCTCATTGGTCAACACATCGGTCGCTTCATCGCCGCCCAGGATCACGCCCATTTCATTCAGCACCTCACCCATCTGCGTGATGACGTCTCGGGCAGTCAGCGTCGCTGCACACTCACCCTTACCAGCGCCCAGCAAGCCCGGATCCCGGTGCAGATGGAATGCACCCTGTACGTGGCCAACCCCTATGGCGCCAATCTGATACATAGCAGCATCCTGCCCCTGGCCAAAGACAACCACAGCCTGACACCCCAACAACAGGATGAGCTTGCCCATGAGGCTCGCCTTACCGCCCTGGGCGAAATGACCGCCGGCCTGGCTCATGAAATCAGCCAGCCACTAACCGCTATTCAGAGTTATGCCAAAAGCTGCCTGCGCCTGTTGCGCGGCGATACTGACAGGCACACCCAACTACCCACCATTCTCGAAGAAATGGGCAGGCAAAGCGAACGGGCCACCCGCATCATCAGTCACCTGCGGGACTTTGCCAGCAAGCATGCCTCACACCGCGAAATCACCGATCTGGACAAGGTGGTGCAACTGGCGATCAACATGATGCAAGTAGAGTTTCGCGACAACAATATCAACGTAGAAGTTGAAAGCCCGGCGCAGCTGCCACTGGTCAGCGCTGACGCCATCCAACTGGAACAAGTGGTCATCAACCTGTTACGCAATGCCAGCGAAGCCATGAAACATAACGAAAACGAGCAATCCCCGCGGCGCCTGAACATTGTGCTCGACCGGCCAAACGATACACAGGTACGCATCACCGTCAGCGACACCGGTCCAGGAATCGCGCCGCAACACGCCGGACAAATTACCAGTCCCTTCTACAGTACCAAGGAAAAGGGTATGGGCCTGGGCCTCGCCATCAGCCGTACCATCGTGGAAAGCCACGGCGGCACCCTCAGCCACATCAACAATGACGACGGCGGCGCCACCTTTATCGTCACCCTGGCCATTGATGGTTCCCCCAATAATTTGGCCGACTGACACACACCGCCCCGGGGTAAGGGGTTCCTGGCGACGAGTTCCCGGCTCGAAACTCTCTTCCACTTCTGCTATAAATCCCCGCTGGCTCCATGACGCCCGGATGCGCTGGCCCCCATAAGACTGTCGAAGCACGCAGGATGACTTTTTATTCAACAGTCGCTCAGCACATTTTTATTCTGACACTCTCACGTGGTACCAAAATGACTTGTAAACTTCCCCCTGCATCCGTGTATTTTTCCAGCCTGTTTATCGCCGCGGCCATGGCCGGCTTGTTATACTGGATCCTGCAAATCTGGGGCCTTGATACTAACGGCCTACTCGTCCTGGGCCTGGGCCTGTTCATCGGCCACCTGCTCGGGACATGCATCCGCCCCCCCACAAAACAATCCGATACAGCCTCTGCAAACCGGCCCCCCACCCCAGCAAACGGCGACACCCTCAGCCTCTATGTGGGCAACCTCGCCTACCGCGCCCAACGTGACGAACTAGAGGCCCTGTTTGCCCAATACGGTGATGTAAAATCCGTGCGCATCATGCTGGATCGGGCCACACGCCGGCCACGGGGATACGCCTTCGTAGAAATGGAGCACAACGCCGGGCGCAAGGCCATGGAGGGATTGGATGGTGTGGAATTTTGTGGGCGCACATTGCGAGTCAGTGAGGCGAAACAACGCCAGTAGCCAGTCACTATTGACTCGGCAATATTCATTGCCGGGTTAATAGTCTCGAGGAGCGAGGAGAATCATCCTCTCGCGCCTAGATACTCGAAACTCGATACTAGCCATCAAACATGCTTAAGCCGCTCATACACCTCCAACATGCGCGGCAGGGCACTCTCGGCTGCAGCAATCACCACTGGGTCAAAATGCCTGCCGGCCTCTTCGCGCAACACGGCCAGGGCCTTTTCCACGGACCAGGCCTCCTTGTAGGGGCGCTTGCTGGTAAGGGCGTCAAAGACATCGGCCGCCGCAACGATACGCGCTGACAACGGAATCTCTTCCCCCACCAGGCCTTGCGGATAGCCACTGCCATCGAATTTTTCATGATGACATTCGGCAATCTCAATGCCCACCCTGAACACACTATGGCCATGGGCGTTCATTTGCGCCTCGGAGCGCCGCAAGACCTCCCCGCCGATTACCGGATGTCTTTCCATCTCCTTCCGTTCCTTGGCGGTGAGGCGGCCGGGCTTGAGAAGAATCTCGTCCTTGATACCCACCTTGCCGATATCGTGCATGGGTGCAAAACGGAATATATCGCGAATAATATTGCTGTCTAACTGGGAGTGGTAATCACTGTCCGCCGCCAGTTGTTCTGCAATGATCACTGAATACAGGCTCATACGCACCAGGTGATCGCCGGTTTCCGGGTCACGGCTCTCCGCCAGCTTGGCCAGGCCGGAAACCGCGGAGACCACCAGGTCTTCCAGCACCACGGTACGCTCCACACTGTGCGCCACCTGGCCGGCGATATTGGTCAGCCATTCCAGGTGTTCGTGCGTGTAGGCACAAGGCTGGCGCGCGGCGAACACCAACATCATGCCACCGGCGGGATTACTGAACAGGGGCAGGTACACCGCCGCACCAAAACCCTCCCTGTCCAGTTGCACGGCGAGCTTGGCCTCCGGGTGTTGTTGCACATACTCCGCCAATTCTGGCACCGGCAGGGGATTTTGCGCGCGCAACAATTCCTCGAAACGCGGACCCAGGTTCTCGAACACCTCGCCTTCGTGCAAGCGGCTTTGGGGCGACAGTTCCCGTCGATCGGTATACATGCGCTCCAACGCCACGCCGTGCCTGTCCGGCTGAATGGACAGCACTCCCACCCAGTCCAGGGGCAGAAAACCGCGAAATTCCTCGAAGATGAAACACAGGGTGTCGCTGAGGCTGGTGCCACGATGGATTCGATCGGTGAGCCGGAACAGGGCGTCCAGGCGCCGGGAGAGCTGATTGAAATCCCGGGTCAACAGACCGATCTCATTGTTCGTCACCACCGGCACCTGATAACCAAAATCCCCCTGCCATACCCTATTGAAGCCCGCCAGGGTCAGCTTCATCGGCTGCAGCAAAGTACGATTGAGCAACCACAACACCAGACCCAGCAACAGCACAGTAAATAACAGCGCCGCCTGATTGACCCGTTTCAACTGGCGCAGCTTGGTCTCCATCATCGTCTGAAAAGCACGGGTAAGATCGCTGGCAGCCCCTTGCAGGGCGTCGCTGTTATCCAGGATGAAGCGGGCGGTCTGTTGCAGAGTCTTGTTCACCTCGGGATTACTGTCACCCCAAACCAGCAACAGCCTGTCCCGGTATGTTCCCCAGAAGCCCGCCGTTTTCTGCAATTGCGCCACAGAGGCCTCGTCCCAGTTGCATTTGAGATCGTCAGCGCGGCCGGTCAACTCGGGTGGCAGGCTGCGCTCTTCGAAGGCCTTGATGATCCGGTCGAACAATTGCACGTTCTGATTGAGATCCCGTGCAAAAGACGAAGGCCCCCCGCTCCCCACTGCAAACCCCTCCGTGGCCTCCAGAAAATGCAGGGCCTGACCCGCCATGGCCTGGGACGTGACGCGCAATTGTCCCGCCAGATTGAGAATGGCGTAGTCGTGCTTGCGCAACTCAATTTCATAGAGGGTAAAGGCCACCGTACCGGCAAAGGCAGTAACCAGCAGTGCCAGAGCAACAGCAATCTGGTTACGCAGGGAATCAAACCAGCGCATCGTTGGGATTTTGGTGCCATCCGACATCATGCCAGTCTTCCTTGTAGTGACTGTAAAAGCCTGTTAACACAACGGACGCACGTCCTGTGCCGGCATTACCCGACGACTCACCGTGCACTGGGTTCACTGATACTATCGACACCCTTGGTAAACGCTGTAACAACCGAAAGCCATATGAAACTACAGGATATGCGCCTACCCGCCTCCATTGCCATTCATGACCGTTCCCTGACCATCACCACAAGCAAGGCCGCCCGCCACGCGCTGAGCCAGCGTCACGCGCCCTTGCGGGTGGAAATGGAACTCTATTTCAGCTGCCTGATTCGTAAGCAGGTGCGCTTTCACGAGACCCTGGCGGATGAGGCCGTACGCGTCAATGACCAGCTGCAGGTGAGCTTCCGCCCGGTGATGACCCGCGCCTGTG
This sequence comes from Gammaproteobacteria bacterium, assembly GCA_011051685.1. Taxonomy (GTDB): domain Bacteria; phylum Pseudomonadota; class Gammaproteobacteria; order SZUA-152; family SZUA-152; genus SZUA-152. Next base: position 2,738 of record DRKQ01000289.1, on the reverse strand, counting down.
GCAAGGACTACGACGGTGATGAACCCCCGCTCACAGACTTTCCCATCGTCAACGCCCGTGCCTATGTGCCCCGCTGGCTGCACATCGACTATGTGCATGGCCAGTGGCAGGGGGAGTTTGGTTACGAGAAACAGCCATGAAAAATCAACCCAGCAGGACTGGGGCGCGTTTGATAAAATCGCGCCCATGAGTGAAACCGCTATCCCCCCGCAAACCCTTTGTGAATTCCTCCAGCAATCCGGCGCCCAGGTACATGTCTTCGACATGGGCCGGCGCCTGGTGGAGATCCCCACCGAGCAGATGCTGGCCATCGAGTGCCAGCAGGCGCCCTATCCGCAACCCTTCCAGCGCAGCGCCATGCTGGGGGTGTTGTTCTATTATCAGAACAAGGCGGGCAACAGCACGGAGCAGCAGATCTGGTTTCTGAAATTCCCCCTGGACGAACAGGGCCTGCTGTCGCTGGAAGCGCGGGACGATTTTCTGCGCCGCATCATCGAACAACTGGCGGAGCAGACCCTGGCCAAACGGGAAGCCGGAAAAAACCCGCAAGCACCCGCCATGGTGGGGGACAATCCTCACGGCTTCACTCCACGGGACGACCGCATGGCCTCTTTCCACGCCAAGGTGGCCAAACGACTGGGCCAGCCACCCAGCCGCTTTTACGCCCACGCCCGTGACTATTTCAGCGGCACGCCAGGCTTCGATCAATGGAACTTCGTGGGCCTGCAGGGCATCGCCGATGTGGCCGCGCGCCTCGATGAAGACAATAATCTTGCGACGATCATCACCGCCATCCCCCAGCTGCCCGCCACACCTTTGGCGGCGCTATGCAGTTGCCTGGAAAACGAGATCATCGACCCGGCTCTGGGCAGCGTGCTCGGCATACGCCTGGAACACGCCCTGCAGGAAGGCGATGCCGCCACGGTAGCCGCCGTGCTGCGTGGCCTGTCCCATGGCAGTGATCAGACGCTACTGCACAAGGCCATCCACTCCACGTTAGACAGCGAGACGGGCAACAACGTGGAAGTACTGGCCAGCATCGCCGGACGCGCCTGGCAGGCTCTCGCACACAGCGATACCCACCACCGTGCCTTTCTGCAACGACTAGCACTGTGCGAGGCTGGCCAGGGCGCCTTCGACAACATCATGGCCGACCTGATGTTCCTCCCCTGCCTGCGCCGGCCTCTGCTCAACAGCTTGCGCCATCTGCGTGATAGGGGAGAATGCACGGCGCAACAGGCCATGATCATTGACAACTTTTTTCAGTCATTGCAAACCACAGACTGAGTTATCCGTCGTTCCGATGAAGACCGTAATCCAGTAATATTGGCCGCTTTCTGGATTCCGGCCTTCGCCGGAATGACAAATATCAAAGCACACCGACACCAAGGCTCTCATGAAAATTGGCACCCCCCTCTCCAACACCGCACTGCGCGTCATGCTGCTGGGCAGCGGCGAACTGGGCAAGGAAGTGATCATCGCCCTGCAGCGTCTGGGCGTGGAGGTCATCGCCGTGGATCGTTATGAAAACGCACCGGGGCAGCAACTGGCACATCATGCCCACACCATGGACATGACCGACGGCCCCGCCCTGCGCGCCCTGGTGGAGAAAACCCGCCCCCAGCTCATCGTGCCGGAGATCGAGGCCATCGCCACCGATGCCCTGGCGCAGATCGAGGCCGATGGCCTGGCGCGGGTGATTCCCACCGCCCGCGCCACCCAGCTGACCATGAACCGCGAAGGCATCCGCCGGCTAGCCGCGGAACAGCTGGAGATTCCCACTTCCCGTTATGCCTTTGCCGAATCCCAGAATGAACTGCAAATGGCCATCGATGGAGGGGTGGGGTATCCCTGCATCGTCAAACCGGTGATGTCCTCCTCCGGCAAGGGGCAATCCACCATCCACCAACCCGAAGACGTGGCCAGGGCCTGGGATCACGCCATGAGCAGTGGACGCGTGGCCCAGCCACGGGTGATCGTGGAAGAGATGATCCACTTCGATTTCGAGATCACCCAGCTCACGGTGCGCGCGTTCAATGCCCAGGGTGACATCCAGACCTATTTCTGCGAACCCATCGGCCACAAGCAGCAACAGGGCGACTACGTGGAAAGCTGGCAACCCCAGGCCATGAGCGACAAGGCCCTGGCCCGCTCCCGGCAAATCGCCAAGGACGTCACCGATAACCTGGGCGGCTGTGGCCTGTTCGGCGTGGAGCTGTTCATTAAGGGCGACCAGGTGTGGTTCAGCGAGGTCAGTCCGCGTCCCCACGACACGGGGCTTGTCACTCTGGTGACTCAGGCGCAGAACGAATTCGAACTGCACGTCCGTGCCATCCTCGGCCTGCCGGTGGACACCCGGCTGCGTGAACCCGGCGCCAGCACGGTGATCTACGGCAACCATGATCAGGCCGGCATCGCCTTCGAGGGCATCGATGAGGCCCTGCGCATACCACAGACCGAGCTGCGCCTGTTCGGCAAACCTGAGGCCTTCGCCCGCCGGCGCATGGGAGTGGCCCTGGCCTATGGCAATGGCGGTGAACACCACAGTACCCTCGATGCCCGCCAGCGCGCCAAGCTGGCGGCAAACCTGGTGCGCCCCGTACCCCGCTGACATGCCTCGCCTCGTCATTCTTGTCGCCCTTGGCATTCTTGCCTGGCTGCTGGTCCGCTGGTTCATGCGCACCTCGCCTCAGCAGGTAACGGCCGTGGTCAGGCGCCTTGGGCTGGCCATAGCCGTG
>DRKQ01000288.1 GCA_011051685.1 Gammaproteobacteria bacterium | reverse complement strand
ATTTCTACAGGGTTATTTCCCCGTGTGGGAGCGCCTTTCCAGGCGCGATTCGCGCCTGGAAAGGCGCTCCCACCGAGTTTGACATTGTATAAGTGCGCTATGTGATAACTTGCCTTCACTCACTGACGTTTCAGGAACTCCCAATGTGACTAATTCTCACCGATGTCTGTTAAACCAATTTTGAGACCCTTAATAACGGGACTGCAGTGATATTTTTTCACTCACTGTTACATTAACGTCACTTCCGTCATTCCGGCGAAGGCCGGAATCTAGAATGTCGTTGGAACCACTGGATTCCTACCTCGGCAACTGCTCCTGCGTTTCTCTACCTCCTGCATCCATGCAGTCGTTCGCCAGAATGACGCGAGGGTATTACCGGTGTTCATGTCTCTTGCACCTCAAAATCATGGGTGATCTCCGCCACCTGGCCGAGCATGATGGAGGCGGAGCAGTATTTTTCCGCAGACAGTTGAATGGCGCGCTGTACGTGTTTTTCGCTCACGCCGCTGCCGCTGATGATGAAGTGGATGTGGATGTGGGTGAACACCTTGGGCTCGGTCTCGGCGCGCCGGGCCTCGATCTCCACCACGCAGTCGCTCACCGACTGGCGGGCCTTGTTGAGGATCATCAGCACATCGAAGGCGGTGCAGCCGCCCAGGCCCTGCAACAGCAGCTCCATGGGGCGGACGCCCAGGTTACGCCCACCGTGCTCCGGCGGCCCGTCGATGACCACGCTGTGGCCGCTGCCGGACTCGCCGACGAACATCACCTCTTCCACCCACTTGATTCTGGCTTTCATCTGTCTGTCTCATTCCATTTCCGGGGTGGGGATTATAAACCAGGTACCAAACCCGCACATCGATGGGTTAAGTATTTGTCCCGGGCTGCCGATAGGGTCTTTGTCACGCCCGAAAATCACGGGCAAACAAGGAATTAGGTCAAAGTGAGCAAAGCATCATGAGCACAATACCCGACGTCGTTCTCACCCCACCCACCATCGAGCGGTTTCTGGAACACTGCCATCGACGCCAGTATCCGGCCAAGAGCCTGATCATCTACGCCGGAGACAAACCCGACGTGCTGTATTACATCGTGGAAGGCTCTGTATCCGTACTCATCGAGGACGAAACCGGCCGCGAAATTGTCCTGGCCTATCTCAACCCCGGAGATTTCTTCGGTGAAATGGGCCTGTTCGGCGGGGAATCCAACCGTAGCGCCTTCGTGCGCGCCAAAACCAAGTGTGAACTGGCGGAGATCAGTTACAGCCGTTTCCGTCAGCTCTCAGAAAAGGATCCGGGCATCCTCTTTGAACTGGCTTCGCAAATGGCCCTGCGGCTGCGCCGCACCAGCCAGAAGGTGGGCAACCTGGCCTTTATGGACGTTACCGGCCGCATCGCCCGCACGCTGATGGACCTGAGCAAGGAACCCGATGCCATGACCCACCCCGACGGCATGCAGATCCGCATCACCCGTCAGGAACTGGGGCGCATCGTGGGTTGTTCCCGGGAGATGGTGGGACGGGTACTGAAGAACCTGGAAGAGCAGGGGTTGATCACCGCTCAGGGCAAAACCATCGTCGTCTTTGGGGCGCGCTGATCACCCGCGTTCTTTCACGAGACTCTATTCACAGCCAGGGTTTCTTGCATGGTTCCGGCAAGGGCCGGCGGTTCCAATCAGGAAGTGATGTAAATCAGATCACTGCTGTCCCGTTAACTTTATATCCGCATGTGGTGACGAATACACACTGCGCATCTAAATCCGCAGTGGGTTCACCCCCTCCATTTCCCTTGCTATCCCGTGGGAAGCAAAATGGCCCTTTCCAGTTCCGCGAAGGTATCCACCCGCGTCGAGGGTTCGATAGTGATTCCCAACAGACGGCCAATTTGGGTTGACGAAAATATGCCACAGACGGTTTCCACCTGAGTTTTTTCGTCGCTTCTGATCACCAGCAGGTGCTGACGATTGCACAGTTTGAGGGTTTCGATAATGTCGCCCACGGTGGCCTTATCCACATCAGCAAAACGCAGGGCCTCCAATGAGGACTTGCCGGTCATGATATCCCTGACAAGTATATCGTCCCGCGAGCCGCCCTGTTTGGAAAGGAGCTGCAAAGGCTTCTCACCCAACAAGTCCGACGCCGTGATCAGGCCAACAAGATCACCATTCTCTTTTGTGACAAACAACAAGCGCACTCCACAGGCGATCATGTTGTCATTGGCCTTGGTAATGGAAGCCGTTTCCTCGATGGAAAACGACGGCACCTCGGTGAGATCCGTCATCACTGAGGTTGCGGCATCCGTGAGCACAATGTTCCTTGAGCGCGAGGAAACCCGGCGTTCGACTTTTGCATTGTTTGCAATAGTAAAATTTGTCAGCGCTTTGAAGTGATGAGCCATGATGATTACCCCCGAAAACTGTACTGATTAAAGCCCTGCCGTTCACAGGACGCCTTTATTCAGACTAGTACAAAATTTCCTGAAGTCGACTCATGCCTCTTCAACCCGCCTGTTTCACTGCCTTGGTGAATTGGCAAACAGCGCCGCCAATTGCTTTCCCGGGTTCTCGGCACGCATGAAGGCCTCACCCACCAGAAAGGCGTTGACCTCGTGCTCACGCATCAGGGCCACATCCTTCACCGAATGAATGGCACTCTCGGTGACCACAATACGGTCATCGGGAATGGCCTCCAGCATGTCCAGCGTGGTTTGCAGACTCACCTCGAAGGTGCGCAGGTTGCGGTTGTTGATGCCCACCAGCGGTAGACCCAATGGCAGGACACGCTGTAACTCCTGCGCATCGTGCACCTCCACCAGCACATCCATGCCCAGCTCCGTGGCCAGGTCCGCCAGGCCCCGCATCTGTGCATCCTCCAGGGCGGCGGCGATCAACAGGATGCAATCGGCGTCGATGGCGCGGGCCTCGTAGACCTGATACGGGTCGACGATAAAGTCCTTGCGGATCACCGGCAGCGAACAAGCGGCGCGGGCCTGTTGCAGGTATTCTTCCGCTCCCTGAAAAAAATCCCGGTCGGTGAGCACCGACAAACAGGCGGCCCCGCCCCGCTCATAGGAGACAGCGATCTCCGCCGGCACGAAGTGCTCGCGCATCACCCCCTTGCTGGGAGAGGCCTTTTTGATCTCCGCGATCACTGCCGCATCGCCGGCGGCGATCTTGTCTTTGATCGCAGCGACAAAACCGCGGCAGGCATCGGCCATTTGCGCACGTTCCCGCAAGGCATCCAGGTTGACCTTGCGCCTGCGCTCGGCAATCTCCTCGTACTTGCGGTCGATGATCTTTTTCAGAATGTCAGGGGTACTACTCATGGTTAGCCTTACCTTGGTGTGAACAGGCAATGGTTGGATTACTCCATAATTAATCGTCTCAAAATGATTTCTACAGGATTATTTCCCCCAGTGGGAGCGCCTTTCCAGGCGCGAATCGCGCCTGGAAAGGCGCTCCCACCATATTTGAAATTGTATAAGTGGTTACACTGCTGTCCCGTTAACTTCAGATTCGTCATCCCGGCGAAGGCCGGGGTCCAGTAACCTGCTGAAATCACTGGATTATTCTCTGCGCTTACCCTTCGGGCCGCCTGTAGCGTTCAACGCGCTTCGCGCTTATGTTCCGGCCTTCGCCGGAATGACGAAAAAAGACCAGCGCTATTCATGTCTCCAGTGCCGCATGGCTCGCTGTTTTCCCGTTTTTTCAACAGCTTCGCCAAATCAAAAGGCAGGTTAACGGGACAGCAGTGAAGTGGTTATGTGATAACTTCTCTTCTCTCATTCTCGCTGTCCCAGAATCAATCAGAGGTTCCTTTGTAATACTCACCTTCGGCCAGCACCGGCCGCAGGGTTTCCAGCAGGGGAGCAAGGTGTTTCTCATAGTGCCGCCAGCGTTGCACTGAGCTTTGATAAACGGGCTGGCGCGCCTGCCAGACACTGGCGGTTCTGATCTTGACCGCTTCATCGGACGCCTCCAGACAGCGATCATCCCAATCCAGCCCGCAATAATCAATCATCCGGCGCAGGGCCGCTTCGCTGTCCGCCACCACGTCTTCATAAACCACGTCCAGCACCCTGTCGGGATACACCTGCTGCCAATGATCCATGAGACGCCGGTATTGCACATAGTACTCACCGATATTCCGCTGGTCATAGGCATAGCCCATGGCATTGGAGAAAAACTGCTGATAGATGGACAAACAGTTATCCAGTGGATTACGCATACAGTGAATGATGTGCGCATTGGGCAGCAGGGCCAAAATAAAACCGATAAACATAAAATTCCCCGGCGTCTTGTCCACGACGTGCGACGTGTTGATGCCAAACTGCCGTGTCAGAGCAATGTATTCTTCGCCCAGCTGACCACACAGGGCCGGCGTCAAGTCACCCAGAAACTGCGGATACGGCAAATCACTGCCCACACGCTGGCAACACCCCTGGGCCAGGTTGTGGATGTAGGGCACCTCGCCGATACCACTGATCTGTGGGTGCCGGCACAACAGGCTCTCCACCAGCGTGGTGCCCGAGCGGGCCATACCCAGCACGAAGATAGGACCCTCCGCGGCATGACCCGCCCCTGCATAACGGCGGGCAAACCCGGCATCCATGACCTGCATCAGTTGATCGGTCAATTGTTGTTGTGACCTGGCGCTAAACTGCACCTGCGCCTGCTTCATGCCATTGGCCTGTTGCAGCTCAGCGAAGGCGCGGTCGTAATCGCCACAGTCGTGATACACCTTGGCCAAGGCAAAGTGCAACCACACCTTTTCATCCTGCGTGAACTCTGCCTCCCGTTCACGGAGGGCCTCAATCATTGCAATATCGGAATCGTCCGGCTGGAATTTTTTGTTGGCCACCAGGTTGTAATACGTACCCACCGCATCGGGCTTGATCGCAAGGGCGCGCCGATAGACCTGGTCAGCCTCTTCGCTGCGCCCCTGCTGGGCCAGCACCCAGCCCAGGGAATCCAGGATGCGCGCATCCTGCGGATCCAGCTGCTGGGCAATGCTCAGTTCCGCCTCGGCCAGCTCCGTCAATCCCAGGT
>DRKQ01000287.1 GCA_011051685.1 Gammaproteobacteria bacterium | reverse complement strand
TTACCGGGCTGGGCCTGTACCTGGATGTATTCGCCCATGTACATGACCTCGCCGTTGTCATCGACAATGGGCGCGGCCTGCAGCTGCACATATTCCTTGTTGCCATCCTTGTCGTAATGCACGTGCATCACCTGGCACGGCTTGCCGGTGCCGAGAACTTCTTCCAGCGGGCACTGCTCGCCGTGCTGGCTACAGGGGGCGCTGGCGTGGTGGGAGACTTCGTAGCAGTGCCGGCCCAGCAGATCGTCGGTCTCGACGCCGTAGTGATTCTGGTAGGCGCGATTGGCGGCAAGGATTTTATAGTCCCTGTCGATGATGACAAAGGGGCCGGGCAGGATGTCGATGATTTGTTCGCAGCTGGGCTTTTTGGTCGTCAACATAAAAAGGTTCCTTCTTCTGTGCGCCAGACATTACTGACAATAACGCCATTTGCGACGTCAGTAATGTCATATTTTGTCATGCCGGGGGCAGGCGGGTTTTGGCGCAGCCGATGACAGGACAGATTGTGCTGCCGCCAGGCGGGTGCGCCAAATGAAAATACGGCTTTGAGGGTTTTCGGTTGAAAGAATGAATCTGCCGGAGCAGTGAAAACCGAGGCATTATTCCATGCCTGTTCTCCAACCGAGAGTTACTATTCAGCGCAAAAAATGTAAGAAATGACCGCGATTCCCTGTAATCCTTTTCGCAAATTTGCGCCTTTCCCCGTCCTGATGCAGCAGGCTGTGGCTGTTTTTCCGGCGCCTGCTGGTCTTTCCGCCGCTACCCGCGCTTGCCCTGGCGGGTAGTGGTGGAAAGGCGCTGGTGCGTGACAAAAGGAATGACGACGGTCTGCGTCAACGCAGTTTTTCGATGCCCATGGCCTTGAGGATGTATTTTTCATAGATGTTCTCGGTGGTGCCTTTTTTCATCTTCTTGATGAAGTATTTCTCGAATGCCACCTTGGCCAGATGTACCCACTTGCCTTTCTTCATCCATGCCACGTTGCGCGGCGGGATCTGTGGCATGGCAACGAAGGCCACGCCGGTATCACCCATGTCGGCCAGGCAGATGGCGTTCCAGGTGGCCTCGGTGGTGGGCTCCTTGCCATCGATGACGTCGCGGATGTTATGCGCGGTGGCGCAGACCATGGACTCGATCATGTAGCCGGTCTTGGGTGTCCCGGTGGGGATGGGCGTGGCCTCCACCGGCGGGATGGCGATGCACACGCCGACGGAATAGATGTTGTGCCACTTCGGGTTGCGCTGGAACTGGTCGACCTTGACGAAGCCACGCGGGTTGACCAGATCCTCGCCGACATTGGCCACTGCGTCCACGCCCTTGAAGGCGGGCAGCATCATGGAGAACTTGAAGGGCAGCTCATGTTCCTTGATCACCTCGCCGGCATCGTTGTGCTCGGCGACGAACATCTTGCCTTCCTCCACCTTGGTGACCTTGGCATTGGTGATCCAGTTGATGTGCTTGTTGCGCAGCTCGGATTCCAGCATGCCCTTGGAATCGCCCACGCCGCCGAGGCCCAGGTGGCCGATGTAGGGCTCGGAGGTGACGTAGGTCATGGGCACCTTGTCGCGGATCTTGCGCTTGCGCAGGTCGGAATCCATGATCAGCGCGAACTCGTAGGCGGGACCGAAGCAGGAGGCCATCTGTACCGCGCCGACGACGATGGGGCCGGGGTCTTCAAGGAACTTCTTCCAGTTTTCATAGGCCGTTTCGGCGTGATCCACGGTGCACACGGAGTTGGTATGACCGTTGGGGCCCAGGCCCTCCACTTCATCGAAGGCCAGCTTGGGGCCAGTGGCGATGACCAGGTAGTCGTAGTCGATGACGCGTTCGTCGGCCAGCACCACCTGGTTGTCGTCCGGCTTGATCTCGCTGGCGGCCACGGGAATGAAGTCGATGCCTTTTTTGGCCAGATAGGGGGCAGGCTTGAAGGTGGTGTCGGCGCGGCTACGCCAGCCCACGGCGACCCAGGGATTCGAGGGTACGAACTGGAAGGTGTCCGAGTTGGAGATGACCGTGACCTGGTGCCCCTTGCCGAGGATGTGCTTGATGTCGTAGGCGGCGGGCAGGCCGCCGGTGCTTGCGCCAATGATGACGATATGTGCCATGGTTTTCTCTCCCCGAGAATGATGTTTGAGCTTTCATTGGTGAAATGACTGCCAGCGGAAGTCAGTCCTTCACCGGGCATGCAGCATGAACTGTGCCAGTTGCTGAGTTGGCCGGTTTCGGGATGGGCGGGTTTGACGCCTGATGGTGGCGGGCCGGATAATCCACCGTTTGCCGATTGCGGGGATTCCGGCCATGACCCATTCCAATCTGTTTGCCGCCGCGGAGGCCTGTCTGGCCGCCTGTGAGCCGGATGACAAGGTTGCGCAGACGCGCGCCATGGCCGAACAGTGGCATGCCGGCGAGCTGTCATTGCAGGACGACACACCGCCCGCACCCATCGGCGAGCCGGGCCGGCCCGAGCGGCCGCAACTGGTCTTGCCCCGGCAGCTGCCCCGGCGCAGCCTGCACTCTGCGGAGGGCCATGCGGCGCTGATTCACGCCATTGCCCACATCGAGTTCAATGCCATCAACCTGGCCTGGGACGCGGTATACCGTTTCCGCGGCCTGCCGCGGGCATTCTACGATGACTGGGTGCGGGTGGCCGACGAAGAGGCCTATCACTTCGGGCTGGTGCGCGATCACCTGCGTGAACTGGGTTTCGACTATGGCGATTTCGATGCCCACAATGGCCTGTGGGAAATGGCGCAAAAGACGGCCTTCGATCCGCTGGTGCGCATGGCGTTGGTGCCGCGCGTGCTGGAGGCGCGCGGCCTGGACGTGACACCGGGGATTATGAAGAAGCTGGCCGACCACGGTGATCATGCCGCAGTGGCGCTGCTGGAGATCATTCTCCGCGATGAAGTGGGGCATGTGGAGATCGGCTCGCGCTGGTTTCATTATTTCTGCGCGCAGCGCGG
>DRKQ01000286.1 GCA_011051685.1 Gammaproteobacteria bacterium | reverse complement strand
CGGCTGCGGCGTGTGGATGCGGTGCGCTGTGTTTTTTGCCAGGAAGTTCACGAACGCTGTACGGGGAAGATTTTATGACCAGTGAATTGATGAGGGCGCTCGGGCGCATCGAGGGGCAACTGAAGGGGGTGCATTCCCGCCTGGATGCCAATGACTCGAAACTGGACAGCATCGATGGCAGGTTGCGCATGACGGAAATCAGGTCCGCGCGTAACGGCGCCGTGTTTGGCTCGGCGGCCGGGGTTGGTATTGCACTGATCGTCGAAAGCATCAAATCACATTTCAAGGCCAACGGAGCATGATGTGGCGCATAGCCTGGAGACGAGACAAGCCGTAAGGCGTAGCTATGTGCATGAGCGGCTGTCGCTGAAGGCCGCCTCCGATAAGCATAAGGTCGGCTATCACACGGTCCGGCGCTGGAAGGATCAGGCGATGGCGGACGGCGACTGCTGGGACAAGGCCCGCACGGCATCACGCATGGCTGAGGGTGGTCTGGGTGATATCACGACACAGTTGCTGGAGGATTTCGCGCTGTTGTTTCAGGCTACCGTCGAGGAGATCCGCGACGGTGACTATGACGGGCTAAAGAAGGCCGAGGCGCTGTCACGCTTGTCGGACGCCTACACCAAGACCATGAAGGCGGCGGCCGGTGGTGATCCGAAGATCGCCAAGTTGTCCGTGGCGCTGGAAGTCCTCGACGAGCTGGCCAGATTCATCCGCGAAAACCATCCGCAGCAGCTGGAGGCGTTTGCGGTAATCCTGGAACCGTTCGGCTCGCGCGTGAGCGAGGTGTTCGGGTGAGTCGTCTTACGGAAAAAAAATTCCTGGATGAAATAGCCTTCCAGGCCAATGCGCTACGAAAAGAGATTGAGGCACACAAGCTGGGGCTGGCCCCATCGCCAGCGGCTGTCGCTGCGCGTCGCCAACGCGTGCTCAGGGATGGCGATTTTTCTTTTTTTGTGTACACCTACTTTCCCCATCACTTGTGGGGTGAGCCATCCAAGTTTCAGGCGCATTTCTGTGCCCGGTTCCCGCAGTTGCTCAGACGAACCGAGGGCTGCCGTGAGTGGTGGGTGGCGCCGCGCGGTGAGGCAAAGTCGTCACTGCTGACCAAGCTCGGCCCGACGTATGCCGCCGTGATCGCGTTATTGCAGCGACCGGAAATCCGCGCCGAGGTTAAGTGGCAGGGCGAGCCTCCTCCATTTATCGACTACATCGTGCTGCTGGGTGCGGAAACCAAGATGCCCACCAAGCTGATGGAGGTCACCAAGAGTGAGCTGACGCTGAACCCTAATCTGGCGCTTGATTTTCCCGAGGTATGCGGCAAAGGCCCCGTCTGGAAGGTGGGTGAATGCATAACGCGAACGGGCGTGAAGCTGGAGCCATTCGGTGCCGAGCAGGCCATTCGTGGCACGTTCAGCGGGGCGTCGCGGCCGAAGCTGTTGTTGGGAGATGATCTGATCACAGACAAGGAGGCAAAGAGCCCGACGGAACGGGATAACCGCTGGAACTGGCTGGAGAAGGCGGTGGATTATCTGGGGCCGCCTGATGGGTCGGTGAAATATTGCGGCGTCGGCACGGTGCTCAACAATGATGACCCTGTCTCACGTGCAAAACGCACGGTGGGGCACGTGGTGCATCATTTCAAAGCCATCGAGCAATTGCCCGTCAACATGGATCTGTGGGAACAATGCGAGACCGTGATGCGCAATGAGGATCCGGTGGCCGAGCGCAAGGCAGCCGATGATGGTGGCGTGATCAACGAACGCGACCTGCCCTCCTTCAGGTTCTACGCAAAGCGCAAGAAGAAGATGGACAAGGGGGCGGTAACCTCCTGGCCGGCGGTGCGGTCACTTTTCTGGTTGATGCGACAGCGGGCGAAAAATCCACGCGCGTTCGGGACGGAGATGCAGGGCGAGGCGCGTAACGAGGAAGACGCGGTATTCACACGCTGGAATTTCTGGGTGCAGCGGCTTCCGCACTGGCTGATGTTTGGCGCTTGTGATCCGTCGATGGGAAAGGGCGAGGCATCTGATCCGAGCGCCATTCTGGTGGGGGGTTATGACACCAGACTCAATAAGCTGCATGTTATCGACGCATCCATCAAACGGCGCGTGCCGAGTAAGCTGGAGGCGGACCTGATCAGTGCGCAGCGCGAGTACGGCTGCCAGGCGTGGGGCTTTGAAAATAACAGCGCCTTTGAGCACATGCGCATGACGTTTATCGAATCCGCATTGCGAGCAGGCGTGGTGTTGCCGTTGCATGGGGTGACGGCGACGGTGGCGCCAGAGGTGCGCATCGATTCCCTGGAGCCTTTTGTTTGTGATATTGACCCGAAGATTTTATTTCATTCCAGCCTGACGCTGTTGCTCGCCGAGTTGAAAGACTGGCCGGAACCGCAACCACATCACCACTATGACGGGCTGGTGGCGCTGCATATCCTGTGGGTGATTGCGGTAGCCAGGTCCGGCGGTATCCCGAAAATCATCAGCCAGCCTCGCCATACCGGCGACAGTATGGCCCATTACTGAGACGCATGATGGACAAGCGTGACATCGAGAAGACGGCAAAGGGTAAAGGTGCGCTGGCGAAAGAGATCGCCAGCCGTAACACGGACCCTCATTTTTATGGGGCGCTGAATGTGCTGCCGAATCCTGACCCGGTGCTGCGTAAACTGGGGAAAACGCAGGATGTCTACGACGCCATCGTCAGTGATGCCCATGTGATCGGCGAGCTGCGCTCAATTCGCGCAGGCATGCTGGGATATGAGTGGCGTTTGCAGGCCGGCGGTGATTCTCCCAGTGATCAACGCGCCCTGGAGTTGTGTAACCAGGTGATGAGCCACAGACCTGCGCCCGGCATGCAGTGGCCTGACGTGATCTGGAATATGGCTCATTCGGTATTTCGCGGTTTTGTTGTGCATGAAGTTGTCTGGCAGCGGCAGGATCGTTTTCTGGTGCCAGCGAAGGTGGTTGACCGGCCACAACGACGGTTTACGTTTTCTGCTGACAATGAATTGCGGCTGAGAATGAAGGGCAAGCCAGCTGACGGCATCGAGCTGGGGAATTACAAGTGGCTGCTGACACGGCACATGCCGAGCTATACGAACCCCTACGGCGTGGCGTTGTTCAGCTCATGCTTTTGGCCGTATACATTCAAGCATTCAGGTTTCCGCTATTTCACGAAATTCTGCGAGAAATACGGTTTGCCCTGGGCGGTTGGCAAGTATCCGCAAGGGACGCCGGAGAAAGAGCAAAAGGCGCTGGTCGACGCGCTGATGAAGATGGTTGAGGATGCCGTGGCTGCGGTACCCGATAATGGCGCCGTCGAGCTGATAACGACCGGTGCAGGAATGGCGGCAACGCCGCAGGAGCGATTGATCAAGGCCTGCAACAAGGAGATGTCAAAGGCGCTCACGTCCCAGACCCTGGCTACCGAGATCCAGGGCCAGGGCTCCCGGGCTGCGTCGGAAACGCATCGAGGACGTGAGCAGGACGTCAATGAATCAGACCGGCAGATTATCTGCAGCACATTCAATGAGCTGTTGTTGTGGATCACCGAACTCAACATCGCAGGCGCAAAGCCGCCGACCTTTGAATTTTTCGAGGAGGCCGAGGCGCGCCAGGAATGGGTTGATGTGCTGGACGTGGCTCGCGGTTTCATGGATGTACCGCGGCAGTTCGCTCACGAACGGTTACAGATCCCGTTGCCGAAGGACGGTGATGACGTGTTGCCGAGGGATGGAGCGGCAGTGGCCGGGGCAACCTCCAGGGGACCAGAGTTCAGCAGCTGCCCTCATTGTGGCAAAAACCATGATTTTTCGCGGGGCGATGACGAGGCGGTAACGCGCCTTTCCAGGCAGGCGGCGGATGGTGCGGATGAGATCATCGATACAATGATCGAGCCAGTGCGCGCGCTGCTGGACCAGGTGGATACGCTGGCAGAGTTTCGGGCTGGGCTGGTGGTCCTGTATCCGATGATGGATGAGCAGCGGCTGGGGGAATACACGAGTCTGGCGCTGATGACGGGATTGCTGAGCGGCATGGATGAGGCACGGTAATGCCAGGCATCAACGTCGGCGATCTGCCGTTTCAAGAGGCCATCGATCATTTCAGGGAAAAGCTGATTGTACCGACGGAATTTTGGGATGACTTTTTGGCGTTGACTCGCGCCAAGGCGTTCACCGTGGCGGGTGCTGTAAAAACGGACCTGCTGGTTGATGTGCGCGCTGCGGTTGATGCAGCCATCGCCGACGGCACGACCATCACAGAGTTCCGCTCACGCTTTGACGAGGCCGTACAGCGGCATGGGTGGAGCTATAAAGGATCGCGCGGCTGGCGCACGCGGGTTATCTACGACAACAATCTGCGCAGCGCCAGTATGGCCGGCCGCTGGAAGCAGCTGCAGACCACCAAAGCCACGCGCCCATATCTGCAATATTTTACCGTGGGCGACGCGCGAGTCCGTCCGGCGCACCAGCGGTGGAATCTCACCGTATTGCCAGTCGATGATGACTGGTGGGACACCCACATGCCGCCCAATGGGTGGGGCTGCCGCTGTACCGTGCGCTCGCTGTCCCAACGCGAGTTGGAGAGGTCTGGCCAGGCGGTCAGCCGGCCGGAAATCAATCTCACAGAGCGGATCAATCCAGCGACGGGAGAAATCTACGGCCAAGTCCCCGAAGGGATCGACGTTGGCTGGGATTACAACGTCGGCAAGGCATGGCTCGGACCTGACATTGCGTTTGGGGAAAAGATCATGTCTCTACCAGCCAGTATGCGGGATGCGGTGTTGAAGAATGCGCGTGATCTCGCCCCTCACCTAAGCAAGCAATTCAGCCCGTGGGTAGATGCGTTGGCGAACCGTGGGCGGGCGCTTGGGGAGATCCGGACAGTGGGCTATCTGTCCCCAGCGGTGGCCGATTATCTGGAGATGCAGGGACATGCTCCGACCACGGCGGTAGTGACAATCACCGACAAAGATGTGATGCACATGCTGCGTGACGCCAAGGATGACCGCCACGTGCCTGCTGGCGTAATGCGGTCATTGCCCGACGAGATCGCTGCCCCACAGGCTGTGTTGTGGGATAAGCGGGATCCGGCGGTGTTGTATGTGATCGACGCGCCAGGTGAGGATCGCAAAGCGAAGTTCGTGGTCAGGATCAACTTCAGTATCAAGGCGAGAGGACGTGATGACAGACGCCACTCGGTAGAAACAAATTCCGTGCGTTCTGGAGGCCTGATAAAGCAGCACAATCTGCGGGAGAGCGGCGCTTACGAAATCATCGAGGGAGAAATATAGCGGCCGCAGTGGAGGGGCGCCATCCAGGACTCTCACCTGGCATCCCTCATGTATGAATCAAGGATTCACGCGAACAGCCCGGCGATTTTCTGTCGTCACTGCGGCCTGGAGAAAAGTATAGATCAGACAAAGAAAGGAAGCGACCGGCCGGGTGCTACAACACCCGGCCAGCCGCCAGCAAACGGTAGTCAGACCGTGAGCCAGCCAAGGCTTCCCGCTGCGCGCACACAGCAGGGCAAGCCTACCATGAAAACAAAAAAGAACCGTGGAGGCTCTAATGACAAAACCAATCATCCCTTGGATCGGTGGCGAGCGCCGCCTTGCCAAGCACATCCTCCCTCTGTTTCCTGATCACAGGACCTATGTTGAGCCGTTCTGCGGCGCGGCGGCATTATTCTTTATGAAGGAACCCGTAAAAACAGAGGTGATCAACGATATCAACGGCGACGTAGTAAACCTATATAGGGTGACGAAGCATCATCTGGAGGAGTTTTGCAAAGAATTCAAACGGTCACTTGTCAGCCGGGAGATGTTCGAATGGGCGAATGTAACTCCAGTTGAGACGTTGACGGATATCCAAAGGGCTGCTCGTTTTTTCTATTTGCAGAAACTGTCGTTTGGCGGGAAGGTGCAGGGACGGACCTTTTGGACTGCACCTAGCGCGCCCCCAAAGCTGAATTTTACGAACATTGATCATGATCTGTCACAAGCCCATTGGCGGTTGGCCCGAGTTTATGTAGAGCATCTTGATTGGCGAAAGTGCGTCGCCAAATATGACCGGGATTACACGCTTTTTTATTGTGACCCTCCTTATTGGGAGACTGAGGGGTACGGAGTTGACTTCGGACTGGAGCAGTACCATGCCCTGGCAGAACTGGCTAAAAACATCAAAGGGAAGATGTTGATAAGTCTCAATGATCACCCTGTAATGAGGACGGTTTTCGATGGCATGGATATCTCAACCGTGGACATCAGATATACAGTTGGCGGCAGCAAGGGTGCAGTAAAGCGGCGGGAACTGATCATCAGAAACTGGTGAATGTAGTTATTGAAGTCAATCCAAATCGGCTTTAAAGTCATTTTCATGGCGATTTAAATCGTCTTTTAACCAGCATTCATCACTATTATTACTGGTAATTAATGATTAATTAGCTGCTTTTTGTCGCAAAATGACCGTTTATCACCACACGCTAATATAATCCCTAACCCCGCGCCGTTATTGGATTTTTGTCTTTTTTTGGCGTTTTTGTGTTGTCTCATAATGATCATCACCCCACACAAAGGCCGCGAAGGAACGTAAAGATATCAACCTGAATCCGTATCTTCAGGGTGGATGCAGAGTGCACCAAAAGTAGGCGCTCTT
>DRKQ01000285.1 GCA_011051685.1 Gammaproteobacteria bacterium | reverse complement strand
GCAATGCTTGCCGGTGTCGGATCGGTATTACCCACCGCGTCAATAGAGCGCACCTCGAAAGTGTGGCTACCCACGGACAGCCCAGTATAATTTTCCGGACTGGCACATGCGGCGTAAACACCGCCATCGATACGGCATTCAAAACGAGACCCGGCTTCTGTTGACGCAAAGGTAAACGTGGCATCCGTCGAGGTCGTCGGATTGGCCGGACCACTGGAAACCGAGGTGTCTGGCGGCGTGACATCGATCGTCCAGGCATACGTCGCCGGCGTGGGATCGACATTGCCTGCCGCATCGATAGCGCGCACAGCAAAAATGTGGCTGCCTTCGGACAGTCCAGTATCATTCTCAGGGCTGGTACATGCAGTGTAATTGGCGCCATCGATACTGCATTCAAAGCTCGACCCGTTTTCTGTAGACGCAAAGATAAAAGTGGCATCCGTCGAACCCGTCGGGTCGTCAGGGCCACTGGAAATAGAAGTATCGGGCGGCGATGTATCTGTATTATTGTTATTATTTCCCGGATCGTTACCTGCCCCGCCGCACGATGCCAGTAAGAACGCCAATATCAGCATCACTATTGTTTTTTGTGACCAGCCCATTTTCACTTCTCTGGTTAGCATTACAACTCTCTTGTCAGTCTATCCAGCACTATTCGCATCATTGTGGTATTTCTATATGATCCGGCTGAGTATCACTTTGCGACTTTCCTGGTAATGCAAGCTCACACTTCTTAACCGCAACCATTCCTTTCTCGGGTGATACAACTTCAAAGTCCGCCCCACCAACAAACACGCCAAATTTAATATACTGCCTGACAAAATAGTTCTGGTCGTCCTGCATTGTCAGTTTCAGATGGTTTTCACTAAACTCGGATTCTGTTGATAGGATATGCTGGCCAGGCTTGAGCTCGGTATAGAAATATACATTGGGCCCCGACTCACCCAGAAACTTGCCGTCTATGTAAATTGACTTAAGCAAGGCACCGCCAAAGGATGAATCCCTGAATATATACAGACCAGCCATACCTTGAGAGGGCGGACCAAACGCCTTCCGGGCCTTGTCTTCCGCCTGTGGCGCCATTGGCACAGAGGCACAACCTGAAAGCCAGACAACAATGGCAAAAATAAAAATAACCAAATTCGGCCTCTTCATCGCACTCTCCAAATCTTTAACCCATCCATCACAAATGGCATGTCAATTAAACGTGGAACAAATAGCTTAATACCTATATTCGATCACTGCTGTCCCGTTAACGTTATATCCGTCATTCCGGCGAAGGCCTGAATCTAGGATGTCGTTAAAACCTCTCGATTATTCGCTGCGCTCACCCTTCGGGCCGCCTGTGGCGTTCAATGCGCTTCGCGCTTATGTTCCGGCCTTCGCCGGAATGACGGTAGAGCTTACTGACTATTCATGTCTCAAATTTTCAAATCATGCTGCAGCTCATGAAAAACAAACTATTACGCCCCTTAATGCGAATGTTAACGGGACAGCAGTGATATTCGATGGAACATTTCTCTATTTGCTTGATCTCATCACAATCCACCTGGTTGACAAGCATAGAACTACCTATCTCCTACATACTTCTTTTCAGCGTAAAATAGGTTCCACCAAAATCCAGACTCGTTGGGGCTACACTATCCGTACTAATAATAACTGGTATTTTCATAGTGCCGATTTCAAATTGAAAATGACCAAGTGCAAAACCGGCGGCAATACCAGTGACATTACCATTCGATTTGATTTCATTTACCCTGCTAAAATCACTGCTTGGCGAGTTTTTACCCAATGACGCGCTGATATAAAACCTGTTTCTTGCCTGACCAAAATCATAACGAAGAGAAAGGCCGGGTATAAAGAAAGTATTGGACTTCATACTACCGACTGATGAATTGGTACTCCTGAATTCCGCAAGAAATGCCAAATAATTTATTTTTGGCATAATAGAAACATTGTCGCTAATACCGAATGAATAGCCCGCCTCAATATTGATCATTGCGCCACCACCAGATTGCGCATAATCGGAATAAGTCTGGCTCATGACATTTTTTTGTTCACTGCTCGAAAGAAGGCCAATACCTGCGACAAAATAATTATTATCGTCAGCTGCAAACAATGAAGACGAGCAGATGGTCAGCAAACAAACGCCCGTCAACTGCACCACACTTCTAATTTTTCCCTGAACCACTCTGCTTACCTCACCATTTCAATCAACTTTAATTTGGTCGATCTTGGAATCATACTTTTGCCATCAGCATGTCCATCCCTTAACATGCCAATTGATGCTAGCAACCCTAGTAATGCTGGGGAATAACCCGAACGGGTTAAATCTGCCGATATTTCCAAGGATGGCACAACGACCGTGGACGACAGACGATATTCTGATCAAAAACACATCGATTCCGAACTCATCGGAATCGTTTACGAGGTAGCATTTGATCCGAATTTTTGGCCGGGCCTGCTGGAAGGCATCTCACACCTCTTCCATGACAGGCGTGCTGGTGCGCCACAGCCAGCCATGGGTGCCGATCAGCAAACTCAATTATTTTCATCGCAGCTTGATGAGACGGAAAAACAACGTCTGGCAACCCTGCTGCCCCACCTGTACCGCGCCCTGAAACTCAAGCAGGACTATAACGACACTGACCATTCCCGTGGCCAGGCTCAGGCGATTATTGAGCAATTCCCTTTGGGTGTGCTTCTGGTTGATATCGATGGGAACGTGATCACGTCCAACCAGCGGGCGCTGAAAACCATTGCCGAAAGCAACACCCTGTACCTGGATGGAAATCGACTGAGTGCCACCGCTGCAAAAATGCAGGAGCAACTCGCCCAGTTGATCAAAAATGCCGCCACGGCAGGCCTGGGAGATGCCTCCGCCTGTGTCTTCTCCCTCAAGATCGATGATGAAGGGAATGAAACTCCCCTGTCGCTGCTAATCACCCCCGCCCCCTACCCTGCGACACAATTCGACCAGCAGGCTGAGAACTGTGCGGCGATTTTTATCGGATCGGCATCGTCCGGGCAACATATCTCCGCGACGGCCCTGCAGACACTGTTCGGGCTTTCTCAGGCCGAGGCGCGCCTGGCCTCTCTGCTTGCCAGCGGCGTGAGCCTGAGTCAGGCGGCAGAGCAAAGCTATATCAGCAAAAACACCGCCAAGGTACAGCTCAAGTCCATATTTTCCAAGCTGGGTGTGAATCGCCAGGCCGAGCTTATCAAGGTCATCCTCACCAGTCCGGCGGTGATCAACCCTTCAAGTACCATTGAGGAAGCAACACAACCTACAATTAGGCTGAGCTTGCGATCTCAAATCAACAAGGAAGAAAAACTCCGACTCCATGACGGCCGGGATCTCAGCTTCGCTGAATTTGGCGACCCCCATGGCATTCCCGTAATCTATATCCATGGCATTCTTGGCTGCCGCTATGAACGCCAGCCCGATGACCTTGCGACGCGACATTTGGGGATAAGACTCATTATCCCGGATCGGCCCGGGTACGGACTCTCTGACCCGGCCCCCAATCACGGGTATCTTGATTTTGCCGATGATCTTCTGGCACTCATGAACCACCTGGATCTGGAACGCTGTTCTATCATGGGACTTTCTGTCGGCGCCGTTTATGCCAGCGCCCTTGCCTATAAGGCACCACAGCGTTTGCATCGCCTGGCCATGATCAGCACCACACCGCCCTTCCGTTCCTTTGCGGACTTTGTGGACATGCCGGCCAGTCTTAAACTGCTCGTTGCCTTCTCAAAGTACCTGCCCTCTGCAGCAAAAATGATTACCGAAACAGCCATCCACAATGCCTGCAAGGATCCCGACAAATTCCTTGCCAATATTCCAGTATGCCCATCCGACCAGGCGATCTTCTCGCACCCGATATTGAAGGATCACATCAAGCATTGCCTCCTGGCCGGTAACCGACATCATCAGGACGGATTTATCAAGGATATTCTGTTGTCCGCCAAACCCTGGCCATTCCCTATTGCCGATGTCCGTATACCCATCGATTTCTGGCATGGCACCAAGGACACTCACTCGCCACTGACTCGTGTTCAGCCCGTTATCAATGCCGCACGGAATCAGCGTTTTTTCCCTGTTGAGAATGGCGGGCATTTCCTGATCTACGATTATTGGCAAAAGATATTGGACACGCTGCTTCATCAGGCACAAGACCCTGAAACACCCATCAACTAATCTTGC
>DRKQ01000284.1 GCA_011051685.1 Gammaproteobacteria bacterium | reverse complement strand
TGGTCGTAGGCCTTGAATTCACCGCCGTGCTTTTCCGCCATGACCTTGGTCAGCGCCGCGGTCAGCGTGGTTTTGCCGTGGTCAACGTGACCAATGGTGCCTACGTTGACGTGCGGTTTCGTTCGTTCAAATTTTTCCTTGGACACGGTAACTACCCCTTATCTCTACGGTTCAACTCAAATTGTTAAGAAGCTTTCTTGATCACCGCCTCGGCGACACTGTTGGGCGCCTCGACGTACTTCGCAAACTCCATGGAATACGTGGCGCGACCCTGGGTCGCGGAACGCAGATCCGTGGCATAACCAAACATTTCAGCCAACGGCACCTCGGCGCTGATAATCTTGCCCGCGGGACCGTCCTCCATGCCCAGCACGATGCCGCGACGGCGATTCAGATCACCCATCACGTCACCCATGTAATCCTCCGGCGTGACCACTTCCACCTTCATCACCGGTTCCAGCAGCACGGGATCCGCCTGCATGGCGCCGTTCCTGAATGCCATGGAGCCGGCGATCTTGAAGGCCATCTCGCTGGAGTCAACATCGTGGTAGGAGCCGTCGAACAGCGTGACCTTGACATCCACCACGGGGAAACCGGCGAGTACGCCGTTTTCCATTTGTTCCTGTATGCCCTTGTCCACCGCGCCGATGTACTCGCGGGGCACCACACCGCCGACGATCTCGTCGACGAATTCGTAGCCTGCGCCCTGTTCCCGGGGCTCCAGTCGCAGCCACACGTGACCGTACTGACCCCGACCGCCGGACTGGCGCACGAACTTGCCTTCGGCCTCGACCCGCTTGCGAATGGTCTCGCGGTAGGCCACCTGGGGCGCACCCACGTTGGCCTCCACGGCGAACTCGCGCTTCATGCGGTCGACGATGATCTCCAGGTGCAGCTCTCCCATGCCGGAGATGATCGTCTGCCCGGACTCCTCGTCCGTGTGCACCCGGAAGGACGGGTCTTCCTGGGCGAGTTTGCCCAGCGCAATGCCCATCTTTTCCTGGTCGGCGGTGGTCCTGGGCTCAATGGCCACGGAGATCACCGGCTCCGGGAACTCCATGCGCTCCAGGATGATGACCGCATTGGGATCACACAGGGTGTCGCCGGTGGTGACATCCTTGAGGCCCACGGCCGCGGCGATATCGCCGGCGCGCACCTCCTTGATCTCCTCGCGGTGATTGGCGTGCATCTGCACGATGCGGCCAAACCGCTCCTTCTTGCCCTTCACCGGGTTGAACACGAAGTCCCCCGTCTTCACCACCCCGGAATACACCCGGAAGAAGGTCAGCGTACCCACGAAGGGGTCGGTGGCAATCTTGAAGGCCAGCGCGGCAAACGGCTCCTCGTCGGAAGCGTGGCGCTCGGCCTCGGTCTCATTCTTGTCGTCCAGATGGCCGCGGATCGCCGGCACATCCGTGGGCGCGGGCATGTATTCCACCACCGCATCCAGCATGGCCTGCACCCCCTTGTTCTTGAAGGCGGAGCCACAAAAACAGGGGACGATATCGTTGGCCAGGGTACGCAGACGAATCCCCTGACGAATCTCTTGTTCGGAAAGCTCTCCCTCTTCGAGATACTTTTCCATCAATGTTTCGTTGGCTTCGGCGGCAGCCTCCACCATTTCCTCGCGCAGCGCCTCGGCCTGGGCCTGCAGCTCGGCGGGAATCTCGCGGGCCTCGTAGGTCACACCGCGATCTTCCTCGTTCCAGTAGATGGCCTGCATGCGAATCAGGTCCACCACACCGCTAAATTCTTCTTCCGCCCCGATGTTCAATTGCATCGGTAGCGGGTTCGCCCCCAGGCGATCCTTCAACTGCTGTACCACGCGCAGGAAATCCGCACCCTGGCGATCCATCTTGTTGACAAAGGCCATGCGCGGTACGTGATACTTGTTGGCCTGGCGCCACACCGTCTCGGACTGCGGCTCCACGCCACCCACGGCACAAAACACGGCACAGGCGCCATCCAGCACGCGCAGCGAACGTTCCACCTCGATGGTGAAATCCACGTGTCCCGGCGTATCAATGATGTTGATACGGTGCTGCGGGAACTGGTGATCCATGCCCGACCAGAAACAGGTGGTGGCAGCGGAGGTGATGGTGATCCCGCGCTCCTGCTCCTGCTCCATCCAGTCCATGGTGGCGGCGCCATCATGGACTTCACCGATCTTGTGCGACACGCCGGTATAGAACAACACACGCTCGGTGGTCGTTGTCTTACCTGCATCAATATGGGCCATGATGCCGATATTGCGATAGCGTTCGATTGGCGTTTTGCGTGCCACAACCTTTTCCTGTTTCAAGACTGCCCCGCCCCGCTTTCAATCAAGCCGAGACAGGTATCCCGTTATCGTGTCGTTATTCGCCGACTGCAACTGTCGACGCACAACCATCAATGTTAAAGAACAACCCTCGTGGAAACGTCCACGCAGGGGTACTACAAATACTGCATTACCAACGGTAGTGCGAGAATGCCTTGTTGGCCTCGGCCATGCGATGCACGTCTTCGCGTTTCTTCACCGCGGCGCCACGGCTTTCCATGGCATCCATGATCTCACCGGCCAGGCGGCGATCCATGGACTTTTCACTGCGCTTGCGCGCGGCTTCCACCAGCCAGCGCATTGCCAAGGCCATGCGACGGTCGGCGCGCACTTCCACGGGCACCTGGTACGTGGCACCACCCACACGGCGGGACTTCACCTCCACCATGGGCCGGATGTTTTCCAGCGCCTTGTTCAGCACCTCCACCGGCTCACCCTTGGCCTTTTCCACCACCTGGTCCAACGCACCATAAACAACACGCTCGGCCACGGCCTTTTTACCGTCCAGCATCAGGATATTGATGAACTTCGCCAACATCAGATCCTTGTACTTGGGATCCGGCAAAATGGTTCGTTTGGGTATCGCTCTTCTTCGTGCCATGTGCTTACTCGATCTCGCTCATCAATGTCTATTAAAGTGTTTCAGCCCAAATCAGGACTTGGGACGTTTGGCGCCGTACTTGGAACGGCCCTGGCGGCGATCCGCCACACCCGAGGTATCCAGGCTGCCGCGCACGGTGTGGTAACGCACACCCGGCAAGTCCTTCACACGACCGCCGCGAATCAGGATCACCGAGTGCTCCTGCAGGTTGTGGCCCTCACCACCAATGTAGGTCGTGACTTCCTGGCCGTTGGTCAGGCGCACACGGGCCACCTTACGCAGTGCCGAGTTGGGCTTTTTCGGTGTGGTGGTGTACACGCGGGTGCACACGCCACGCTTCTGCGGGCAGGCCTCCAGCGCCGGTACATTACTCTTTGCAATCTGGCGCTTACGGCCCTTGCGTACTAACTGGTTTACCGTTGGCATTTAAGCAACTCCACCCTTGTTTCAGCGGGTTAAAAATAATGAAAATTGATCTGGTTCAGCGCCTACCCGATGCATGCCCTGCAAAGGGGCTTTTCGGATAAAACAACAGGCGGGGAAGACCCCGCCTGTTCCAAGGAGCGCGAATTTTAGGCGCATGACCCCGGGCTGTCAAGCCCGCAAGACGCCTTAACTTAACTCACCGCTTCCTCTGCACCTTCCGAGCCACTGGCTTCGTCGTCGGCGGCCGAGGCCGAGGGCATGGCCTCCTCCGCGGCGCGTAGGGCGGCGGCAGCGGCTTCGGCCTCCGCCTCGGCGGCCGCAGCGGCCCGCCGCTGACGCTCCTGATGGTGCGCCAGGCCGGTACCCGCCGGGATCAGACGACCCACGATGACGTTTTCCTTGAGTCCACGCAGGTGATCCACCTTGCCGCTCACCGAGGCCTCGGTGAGCACACGGGTGGTCTCCTGGAAGGAGGCCGCGGAAATGAAGGACTCCGTGGCCAGCGAGGCCTTGGTGATGCCCAGCAGCATGGGCTCGAAGGTAGCCGGCATGCCGCCCTCCGCCTCCACCCGCTCGTTCTCCTCGAGAATGCGGGTACGTTCCAGTTGTTCACCACGCAGCAGTTTGGTGTCACCGGGATCCTTGACCTCGGCACGGCGCAGCATCTGGCGCACGATCACCTCGATGTGCTTGTCGTTGATCTTCACACCCTGCAGGCGGTAGACCTCCTGCACCTCGTTGCTGATGTAGGTGGCCAGTTCGGAGACCCCCTTGAGGCGCAGGATGTCATGGGGATCCGGCGCGCCATCGGCGATCACCTCACCCTTCTCCACGTGCTCGCCCTCGAACGCGGTGATGTGCCGCCACTTGGGAATCAGCGCCTCGTAGTGGTCGCCTTCCGGCGGGGTGATGATCAGCCGCTGCTTGCCCTTGGTCTCCTTGCCGAAGGACACGATGCCGGAGATCTCCGCCATGATGGATGGCTCCTTGGGCTTGCGCGCCTCGAACAGCTCGGCCACACGGGGCAGACCACCGGTGATGTCACGGGTCTTGGAGGACTCCTGCGGGATACGCGCAATCACGTCGCCCACATTCACCGCAGCGCCGTCCTCCAGGCCGACGATGGCACCGGCGGACAACACGTAGTGAGCGGGAATGTCGGTTCCGGCGATACACAGGTCCGCGCCCTTCTCGTCCACCAGCTTGACCATGGGACGTAAATCCTTGGCCGCCGAACTGCGCTGCTTGGGATCAATCACCACCAGACTGGTCATGCCGGTGATGTCATCGGTTTCACGCTGCACGGTAACGCCTTCCATGAAATCGATGAACTGCAGCTTGCCCGCCACCTCGGTAATCACCGGGTGGGTATGAGGATCCCAGGTGGCCACCACGTCGCCGGCCTCGACTGTGTCACCGTCGTGCACGGTAATTTCCGCACCATAGGGCACCTTGTAACGCTCACGTTCACGGCCCTGCTTGTCCAGAACCGTGAGTTCACCAGAGCGGGACACCGCCACCAGGTTGCCATTGGTGCGCTCTACGGTCTTGATGTTGTGCAGGCGCACACTACCGCTGGACTTCACCTCGATGCTGTTGGTGGCAGCGGCACGGGAAGCGGCACCACCAATGTGGAAGGTGCGCATGGTGAGCTGGGTACCCGGCTCGCCAATGGACTGCGCCGCCACCACGCCCACGGCCTCGCCCTGGTTGACGCGATGACCGCGTCCCAGGTCACGCCCGTAACACTGGGCACAAATACCATAGCGGGTTTCACAGGTGATGGCGGAACGCACCATGACCTGATCCACACCGTTGCTTTCCAGGGTCTCCACCGCATCCTCGTCCAGCAGGGTGCCGGCGGGGAATAACACTGTGTCGGTGTTGGGGATCAGGATATCCGTGGCGGTGACCCGACCCAGCACACGCTCGGCCAGGGCTTCCACTACGTCGCCACCTTCCACCAGGGGCTGTTTGAGCAACCCCTTATCGGTGCCACAGTCCTCTTCCAGCACCACCAGATCCTGAGACACATCCACCAGACGGCGGGTCAGGTATCCGGAGTTGGCGGTCTTCAGCGCGGTATCGGCCAGGCCCTTGCGCGCGCCGTGGGTGGAGATGAAGTACTGCAACACGTCCAGGCCTTCACGGAAGTTGGCGGTGATGGGCGTCTCGATGATTGAGCCATCGGGCTTGGCCATCAGGCCGCGCATACCGGACAACTGGCGAATCTGCGCCGCACTACCACGGGCGCCTGAGTCAGCCATCATGTACACCGAGTTGAAGGACTTCTGTTTGACGATGTTGCCGTCCTTGTCCTCCACCTCTTCAAAGCCCAGGCCATCCATCATCGCCTTGGCGATGGCGTCATTGGCCACGGACCAGATATCCACCACCTTGTTATAGCGCTCGCCGTTGGTCACCAGACCGGAGGCGTACTGGTTTTCGATTTCCTTGACCTGCTCCTCGGCGGCGGCCAGCAATTCGTACTTGGCCGGGGGGATGGCCATGTCGTTGATACCGAAGGACACCGAGGCCTTGGTGGACTGCCTGAAGCCCATGTACATCAGCTGATCGGCGAAGATTACCGTCTCTTTCAGGCCCACCTGGCGATAGCAGGCGTTGATCACGTTGGAGACGGCCTTCTTGGTCATGGTCTGGTTCACCAGATCCATGCTCAGGCCACGAGGCATGATCTCCATAAGCAGAGCGCGGCCCACGGTGGTGTCCATCACCCGGCTTTGTTCCACTTCTTCACCATTCTCGTCCAGGGTCACATCCAGCACGCGCACCTTGACCTTGGCGTGCATGGAAGCCGCGCCATTCTCATAGGCGCGATGGACCTCCTTGATACTGGCGAACATCATGCCTTCACCCTTGGCATTGATCCTCTCACGGGTCATGTAATACAGGCCCAGCACCACGTCTTGGGAGGGCACGATAATGGGCTCGCCATTGGCGGGCGACAGCACGTTGTTGGAGGACAGCATCAGGGTGCGGGTCTCCAGCTGCGCCTCGATGGACAGCGGCACGTGCACGGCCATCTGGTCGCCGTCGAAGTCGGCGTTGAAGGCGGTACACACCAGCGGGTGCAGCTGGATGGCCTTGCCCTCGATGAGCACCGGCTCGAAGGCCTGGATGCCCAGGCGGTGCAGGGTGGGGGCGCGATTGAGCATCACCGGATGCTCGCGGATCACCTCGGCGAGGATATCCCACACCTCGGGACCCTCGCGTTCCACCATCTTCTTTGCTGCCTTTATGGTGGTGGCCAGGCCACGCAGCTCCAGCTTGCTGAAGATGAAAGGCTTGAACAGCTCCAGGCCCATCTTCTTGGGCAGACCACACTGGTGCAGCTTGAGGGTCGGGCCCACCACGATCACCGAACGGCCGGAGTAGTCCACGCGCTTGCCCAGCAGGTTCTGCCGGAAGCGGCCCTGCTTGCCCTTGATCATGTCGGCCAGGGACTTCAGCGGGCGCTTGTTGGAGCCGGTGATGGCTCGGCCGCGGCGGCCGTTGTCCAGCAGGGCGTCCACGGATTCCTGCAACATGCGCTTCTCATTGCGCACGATGATGTCCGGCGCATTGAGCTCCAACAGGCGGCGCAGGCGGTTGTTGCGGTTGATGGCGCGACGATACAGATCATTGAGATCGGAGGTGGCGAAGCGGCCACCGTCCAGCGGCACCAGGGGGCGCAGTTCCGGCGGCAGCACCGGCAGCACGGTCATCACCATCCACTCGGGACGGTTGCCGGATTCCACGAAGGCCTCCAGTAGCTTCAGGCGCTTGGTGTATTTCTTGTACTTGGTTTCGGACTTGGTGGCGCCGATGTCTTCACGGATCTGCGCAATCTCGGCCTGCAGGTCGATGTCCTTGAGCAGTTCGTAAATGGCCTCGGCACCCATGCGCGCGTCGAACTCGTCGCCGTATTCCTCGATGGCCTCGAGGTATTGCTCATCCGACAGCAACTGGAAGCGCTCCAGATCGGTCATGCCCGGGTTCACCACCACGAAGGCCTCGAAATACAGCACCCGCTCGATGTCGCGCAGGGTCATGTCCAGCAACAGGCCGATGCGCGAGGGCAGCGACTTGAGGAACCAGATATGGGCCACCGGGCTGGCCAGTTCGATGTGCGCCATGCGCTCGCGGCGCACCTTGGCCAGGGTCACTTCCACGCCGCACTTTTCGCAGATCACACCGCGGTGCTTGAGGCGCTTGTACTTGCCGCACAAGCATTCGTAGTCTTTTACCGGGCCGAAGATCTTGGCACAGAACAGGCCGTCACGCTCCGGCTTGAAGGTACGATAGTTGATGGTCTCCGGTTTCTTCACCTCGCCGTATGACCAGGAACGGATTTTCGCCGGCGAGGCCAGGCCGATACGAATCGCATCAAAGTCCTGTATCTGACCTTGGTTACGCAAAATTTTGAGTAGATCTTTCATGGTTTCTCCACCTTTAGAACCTGATGCCGACGATTAATGATCTTCTTCCAGCTCGATATCGATACCGAGGGAACGAATCTCCTTGACCAGCACGTTGAAGGACTCGGGCATGCCCGCCTCCATGGTGTGGTTGCCGTCCACAATATTCTTGTACATCTTGGTACGCCCGGCCACGTCGTCCGATTTCACGGTCAACATTTCCTGCAGGGTATACGCCGCGCCATAGGCCTCCAGGGCCCACACTTCCATCTCACCGAAGCGCTGGCCACCGAACTGGGCCTTGCCGCCCAGCGGCTGCTGGGTCACCAGGCTGTACGGGCCGGTGGAACGGGCGTGCATCTTGTCATCCACCAGATGGTTGAGCTTGAGCATGTACATGTAGCCCACGGTCACCGGGCGGTCGAAGTACTCGCCGGTGCGGCCGTCGATGAGGCGGGTCTGCCCCGTCTCCGGCAGATCGGCCAGTTTGAGCATGCGGCGGATCTCGTCCTCGTCCACACCGTCGAACACCGGCGTGGCCATGGGCACACCCTTGCGCAGGTTGTGGCTCATCTCGAGGATCTCCTCGTCACTGAGGGACTTCAGGTCCACCTTCTCGCCCACACCACCGTTGTAGATCTCATCGAGATACTTGCGGATCTCGGCGATCTTGCGCTGCTCGTCGAGCATCTTGCCCAGCTTGATGCCCAGGCCACGCGCCGCCCAACCCAGATGGGTCTCCAGCACCTGGCCCACGTTCATGCGTGAGGGTACGCCCAGGGGGTTGAGCACCACGTCCACCGGGGTGCCGTCCTCGCGGTGGGGCATGTCTTCCTCCGGCACGATCATGGAGATGACACCCTTGTTACCGTGACGGCCGGCCATCTTGTCGCCCGGCTGGATGCGTCGTTTCACCGCCATGTACACCTTGACCATCTTCAGCACGCCGGGCGCCAGGTCGTCACCCGAGGTGATCTTCTGCTTCTGCTCCTCGAACTTGGCGTCCATCTCTTCACGGTGACGCTTGAGCTGTTCGGCGAGTTTCTCCAGCTGGCTGTTGGCGTCCTCGTTGCGCAGGCGGATCTCGAACCACTTCTCCCGCGGCACCTCGGCCAGATAGCCGTTGGTGACCTTGGCGCCGGCCTTGAGTTTGTTGGGACCGCCGTCGGCCACCTTGCCGGAGAGCAGTTTTTCCGCCCGCTGGTAGATGTCGTCCTCCATGATGCGGTACTCGTCCTGCAGGTCCTTCTTCACCGCGGCGAGATCCGATTCCTCCACCTGCAGGGCGCGGGAGTCTTTCTCCACGCCGTCACGGGTGAACACGCGCACGTCGATGACCACGCCGTCCATGCCCGAGGGCACGCGCAGCGAGGTGTCCTTCACGTCCGAGGCCTTTTCGCCGAAGATGGCGCGCAGCAGTTTTTCTTCCGGGGTGAGCTGGGTTTCGCCCTTGGGCGTCACCTTGCCCACCAGGATGTCACCGGGTTTCACCTCGGCGCCTACGTAGACCACACCGGCCTCGTCGAGATTGGCCAGCGCGCCTTCACCCACGTTGGGGATGTCGCTGGTCACTTCTTCCGAGCCCAGCTTGGTGTCGCGGGCCATGCAGGTGAGTTCCTCGATGTGGATGGTGGTATAGCGGTCTTCCTTCACCACCCGCTCGGAGATGAGGATGGAATCCTCGAAGTTGTAGCCGTTCCAGGGCATGAAGGCCACCAGCATGTTCTGCCCCAGGGCCAGCTCGCCAAGGTCGGTACTCGGGCCGTCGGCCAGCACGTCGCCTCGGGCCACTTCGTCACCGGGACTGACCAGGGGTTTCTGGTTGATGCAGGTGTTCTGGTTGGAACGGGTGTACTTGGTGAGGTTGTAGATGTCCACACCCGGCTCACCGGCGGCGGTCTCCTCGTCGGTGACACGCACCACGATGCGGCTGGCATCCACCATGTCCACCCGGCCGCCACGCCTGGCCACCACGGTGACCCCGGAGTCGATGGCCACATTACTCTCGATGCCGGTGCCCACCAGAGGCTTGTCGGCGCGCAGCGTGGGCACGGCCTGGCGTTGCATGTTGGAACCCATCAGTGCGCGGTTGGCGTCGTCATGTTCCAGGAACGGAATCAGCGCCGCGGCGATGGAAACGATCTGGCGCGGCGATACGTCGATGTAATCCACCCGGTCCGGCAGGGACATGGTGAACTCGTTCTGATGACGGCAGGCCACCAGATCGTCGGTGATCTTGCCATTCTTGTCCAGGTTGATGTTGGCCTGGGCGATAACATACTGCCCCTCCTCGATGGCCGACAGGTATTCGATCTCTCCCGTCACCTTGCCATTGATCACGCGACGGTACGGCGTCTCCAGGAAACCGTACTCGTTGGTGCGGGCGTACACGGCCAGGGAATTGATCAGACCGATGTTCGGTCCTTCCGGGGTCTCGATAGGACAGACGCGGCCATAGTGGGTGGGGTGTACGTCGCGCACCTCGAAGCCGGCGCGTTCACGGGTCAGGCCACCCGGGCCCAGGGCCGAGACGCGGCGCTTGTGGGTCACTTCTGACAGCGGGTTGTTCTGGTCCATGAACTGCGACAACTGCGAGCTGCCGAAGAATTCCTTGATGGCCGCCGACACCGGCTTGGCGTTGATCAGATCCTGGGGCATCAGGCCCTCGCTTTCGGCGATGCTCAGGCGCTCCTTCACGGCGCGCTCCACGCGCACCAGGCCGACGCGGAACTGATTTTCCGCCATCTCGCCCACGGAACGCACGCGGCGGTTGCCCAGGTGATCGATGTCATCCACCGTGCCATTGCCGTTACGGATGTCGATGAGCATCTTCAGCACATCGACGATGTCTTCCTTGCTCAGGGTGCCGGGGCCGGTGTTCTCGGAACGCCCCAGGCGGCGGTTGAACTTCATGCGCCCCACGGCGGACAGGTCGTAACGGTCCGGGTTGAAAAACAGGTTCTGGAACAGGGTCTCGGCGGAATCCTTGGTGGGCGGCTCGCCGGGACGCATCATGCGATAGATTTCCACCTTGGCCTCGAGGTCGTTGGTGGAATTGTCGGCACGCAGGGTGTCGGCGATGAACGGCCCGCGATCCAGGTCGTTGGTGAACACCGTTTCGATCTCCTTAACCCCGGCCTCCTGTAGCTTGGCCAGCAGTTCCTCAGTGATCTCCTCGTTGGTGTTGGCAATGATCTCGCCGCTTTCCTTGTCCACCACGGGACGCGCCAGGGCCTTGCCCACCAGGTACTCGAAGGGCACCGGCAGAGTCTTGATGCCGGCCTTTTCCAGTTCCTTGATATGGCGCGCGGTGATGCGGCGGCCTTTTTCGGCGATCACCTTGCCCTTGACCTTGATGTCGTAGGCGGCGGTGTCACCGCGCAGGCGCTCGGGCACCAGCTTCAGCTTGGCCTCTTCCTTGCCCAGGGTGTAGTGATCATACTCGAAGAACATATCGAGGATTTCTTCGTCGGAATAACCCAGGGCGTGCAGGATCACCGTGGCCGGCAGTTTGCGGCGACGGTCGATGCGCACGTGCACCAGATCCTTGGGATCGAACTCGAAGTCCAGCCAGGAACCACGATAGGGGATCACCTGGGCATGATAGAGCAGCTTGCCCGAGGAATGGGTCTTGCCCTTGTCGTGATCGAAGAACACGCCCGGCGAACGGTGCAACTGGGAGACGATGACCCGCTCGGTGCCATTGATGACAAAGGTGCCATTGTCGGTCATCAGCGGGATCTCACCCATGTAGATTTCCTGCTCGCGGATCTCCTTCACCGGCTTGGGATTCTTCTTCGAATCCTTGTCATAGATGATCAGCTTCACCGTCACCCGCAGGGGCGCGGCATAGGTCATGCCACGCAGCTGGCATTCCTTCACGTTGAAGGTCGGCGTACCCAGGCGGTAATCCACATACTCCAGCGCCGCACTGCCCGAGTAGCTGACAATGGGCAGCACACTCTTCAGGGCGCCGTGCAGACCATAGTCGCCGCGCTCTTCCAGAGGCACATCGGTTTGAAGAAATTTACGGTACGACGCCAGCTGGATTTCCAGCAGGTACGGTACCTCCATGACTTTGGGAAACTTGCCGAAATCCTTACGGATACGTTTCTTTTCAGTGAAGGAGTAAGCCATCTGCGTTCCTCTATTATGACAACTTGATGCCGCACCAGCGCGCCATCAACGAATAATGCCCCTCAAGTAGCGACAAAAGGCCGGTGACAAATGTCACCAGCCAATGCCGCTGTCGAGGAGTCTGACCGGAGGCACTCGTGATGAGTGACACCCCGGATTACAACACTCAACAAGCGAGTCTTACTTGAGCTCGACTTGTGCGCCGGCTTCTTCCAGCGTCTTTTTGATCTCTTCGGCTTCCGCCTTGTCCACGCCTTCCTTGACCGCGGCCGGTGCACCTTCCACCATCGCCTTGGCTTCCTTCAGGCCCAGACCAGTGATACCGCGCACCGCCTTGATCACGGCAACCTTGTTGTCACCAAAGCTGGTCATCACCACGTCGAACTCGGTTTTCTCTTCGGCGGCACCACCGGCATCACCACCGGCGGCAGGGGCGGCAACGGCCACTGCAGCGGCGGCAGACACGCCGAACTTCTCTTCCATTGCTTCCACCAGCTCAACCACTTCCATGACGGACATGTTTGCGATGGTATCCAGGATATCTTCTTTACTCACAGCCATGATATTAATCTCCAAAAAATACTTTTAACTTGGCGGCCTTAAGCCGCCTGAAAAATGTTTGTATCGTCGATAAAAAACGTTACGCGCCTGCCTTGCACGGCAAGGATTACGCGGCGTCTTTCTGATCGCGAACCGCAGCTACCACACGAACCAGCTTGCCGGGCACCTCGTTCAAGGTGCGCGCCAGCTTCTCCACCGGTGCATTCATCACCGACATCAGCATGCTGATTGCCTGGTCCTTGGTGGGCATACTGGCCAGGCGTTTGATATCGCCTGCCTCCAGCAGCTTCCCGTTGATGGAAACCAGCTTCACCACCAGCTTGTCGTTCTCTTTTGCAAAGTCAGAGATGACACGGGCGGCGGCGCCGGGATCCTCTTGCGAGAAGGCCAGAACCAACGGACCCACCATGGCCTCGCTCATGCATTCGAAGTCGGTACCTTCGAAGGCGCGCTTGGCCAGGGTGTTTTTCACCACGCGCAAATAGACGTTTTCCTCGCGGGCCTTCACCCGCAGGGCCGTCATCTCCTCCACCGTCAGACCGATATACTCGGCGGCGATGGCGGAATGCGCGCTAGCTGCGACTTCGGACACTTCGGCGACCACTGCTTTTTTCTGCTCCAAACTCAGCGCCACTGAAACACCTCCAGTCTTTCTTTCATTCGGGCTCGACTTGCGTCTCCCCCACCTTTACCACACGTAAGCAACCTTAATGAGCCAACTCGAACCAGTAACAAGTGACTAGTATCGAGTAGCTAGGGTCGGTTACTCACCCCACGGTGGCGCACGGAAATTCTTCCGGGCTTCACCATCTACGCAGGCCGACGACTATCATTAAGTGAACGAGCATCAACATCACGCCCGATCACACCTGCGGTCTTTGACGGCGATCGGCACATGCAATAAACGCAGGAGCCAACGCCCTCAAATTCTGTTACCTCTTAATGATCTTCTTAATAATCATCCTGAAACCTAGTGACTAGAAACCAGTCACTAGCAACTCCTAAATAGGCAATGATGCCTTGTCGACCACAATGCCCGGACCCATGGTGGTGGATACGGTCACTTTCTTCATGTACACACCCTTGGCGGAGCTGGGCTTGACCTTCAGCAGGTCGGCCAACAGGGCCTCAAGGTTTTCACGCAGGGCCTGCACCTCGAAACTCACCTTGCCAATGGGGCAGTGGATGATGCCGGCCTTGTCGATGCGGTAGCGTACCTGACCGGCCTTGGCGTTCTTCACCGCCGTGGCCACGTCGGGGGTCACGGTGCCCACTTTCGGGTTGGGCATCAGGCCGCGGGGGCCGAGGATCTGACCCAGCTGACCCACCACGCGCATGGCGTCGGGAGAGGCAATGACCACATCGAAGTCCATGTTGCCCTTTTTCACTTCCTCGGCGAGATCGTCCATGCCCACCACGTCCGCGCCCGCCTCTTTGGCGGCGT
Source organism: Gammaproteobacteria bacterium (assembly GCA_011051685.1). GTDB lineage: Bacteria > Pseudomonadota > Gammaproteobacteria > SZUA-152 > SZUA-152 > SZUA-152. Next base: position 2,165 of record DRKQ01000284.1, on the reverse strand, counting down.
CGGCATTGGGGCCCTGGGCGAATACCGCCACGCGCACCGTCTTGCCGGTGCCATTGGGCAGCACCGTGGCGCTGCGCACGGCCTGGTCGGACTTGCGCGCGTCCACGCCGAGATTGACACTGACATCCACGGACTCTTCAAACTTGGCGTGGGGAATTTCCTTGAGCAGCGATAACGCCTCATCGATGGGATAAAACTTGCCGTGCTCCACCTTTTCGCGGATCGCCTTCATGCGTTTGCTTAACTTGGCCATGATCAGTTCACCCCCTCGGTTTCCAGGCCCATACTGCGAGCGGTACCGGCAATGATGCGCACCGCGGCATCCATATCGGCCGCATTGAGATCCGGCATCTTGGTGGTGGCGATCTCTTCCAGCTGGGCGCGGGTCACCTTGCCCACCTTGTCACGGTTGGGCACACCGGAGCCCTTGGCGATGCCCGCGGCCTTGCGCAACAGCACGGAGGCCGGCGGGGTCTTGGTGACAAAGGTGAAACTGCGGTCGTTGTAGACCGTGATCACCACGGGAATAGGCAGGCCCTGCTCGACGTTTTGCGTCTGCGCATTGAAGGCCTTGCAGAATTCCATAATATTGACGCCGTGCTGACCCAATGCAGGGCCCACCGGCGGACTGGGGTTGGCCTGACCTGCAGGAACCTGCAGCTTGATATAGGCCTCGATCTTCTTTGCCATGTTTTACTCCTAGTGGGTGCAAGCGCCTTGCGGCTCCCCGTTAACTACAGATAAAAGATACAAGAGGAAAGAGAAAAGAAAACCATCCCTTTACTCTTGTATCTTTACTCTTTCCTCTGAATTTTAGCCTTTCTCAACCTGGCCAAACTCCAACTCCACCGGAGTGGAACGGCCAAAGATCAAAACGGACACGCGCATCTTGTTCTTCTCGTAGTCCACTTCCTCCACGACGCCGTTGAAGTCGTTGAAGGGCCCGTCGATGATGCGCACCATCTCGCCCGGCTCGAACAGCACCTTGGGCCGCGGCTTCTCCACGCCCTCCTGCACACGCTGCAGAATGGCTTCGGCCTCCTTGTCGGTGATGGGGGTGGGCCGGTCACCGGTGCCACCGATAAAGCCCAACACCTTGGGCACGTCCTTCACCAGGTGCCAGGTATCGTCGTCGAGATCCATCTGCACCAGCACGTAACCGGGGAAGAACTTGCGCTCACTGCGCCGTTTGCTGCCCTCGCGCATCTCCACCACCTCCTCCGTGGGCACCAAGACTTCGCCAAACTTGTCCTCCATGCCCATGCGCTTGATGCGCTCCAGCAGCGAACGCTGGACCTGCTTTTCAAACCCGGAATAGGCGTGTACCACGTACCACCGCATTGCCATTTATTGTCTTCCTCAATTAACGAACCCTTGGTAACGAACCCCTGGGCCCGCCACAATCAATTGGTCAGCGTTCTCACGACCCAGGCCAGAATACTGTCCAGGGCCCACAGCAGCAGCGACATGATGATCACCACCACCAGCACGATCATCGTGGTCTGATAGGTCTCTTTCCACGTCGGCCAGACCACCTTGCGCGCCTCGATGATCGCCTCGCGACGAAACGCCCAGGCCGCCCGGCCCGGTGCTGTCTGCAGGGCGATCAGCCCGCTAATGCCCACCGCCACCAGTAACGCAATGACGCGCATCCACTGCGGCTGATCATCAAAGTAATAAAAACCACCGATTGCTGCTGCAATCGGAAGTACCGCCACCGTTAATAAAAACTTGTCCAATATCGACTTCCCACACTGGGTAAACTACATTTCGTTTTCAGCCCACCTGCCTTCCAGCGGCTGCCTGCGGCAACACGCCTTAATGGCAGGCCAGGAGGGAATCGAACCCCCAACCTGCGGTTTTGGAGACCGCTGCTCTGCCAATTGAGCTACTGGCCTAAAAAAAGCAGAGAAAAGATTCCAGATAAAAGAGCAAAGAACACCCGGCAACGACCGGGTGCTCCCGCAAGACCTCTTTTACCTTTCGTCTTTTCTCTTTTCTCTGTCTTTACTCAATAATCTTCGATACCACACCCGCACCCACGGTACGGCCACCTTCGCGGATCGCGAAGCGCAGGCCTTCTTCCATGGCGATGGGGGCGATCAGTTTGACTTTCATGTTGACGTTGTCGCCAGGCATGACCATTTCCGTGCCTTCCGGCAGTT
>DRKQ01000283.1 GCA_011051685.1 Gammaproteobacteria bacterium | reverse complement strand
TGGACATGTCGAAGACCTACCTGGACTGGGCGCGGCGCAACCTGGTGCAGAACGACATCCGCGGCCCGGCGCATCAGCTGGTGCAGGCCGACGTCACCGAATGGCTGGCGGCGCAGGCTGCGGCGCTGGCGCAGGGCGATGCCGGTGAGGGCGCGCGCGGCGTGTGGGGCAAGGCCCGCCAGCGCAACGCGGCCGGCGGCGCGGACGTGGCGGCGCAGCGCTACGGGCTGATCTTCCTCGACCCGCCGACCTTTTCCAACTCCAAGCGCATGGCCGACAGCTTTGACGTGCAGCGCGACCACGTGGCGCTGATCCGCAACGCCGTGGCCCTTTTGGCGCCGGACGGGGTGCTGATCTTTTCCAACAATTTCCGCCGCTTCAAGCTGGACGAGGCGGCGTTGGCCGACCTCGCCATCGAAGACATCTCGCACCAGACCCTGCCCAAGGACTTCGCGCGCAACCCGAAGATCCACCGCTGCTGGCGGATTACGGCGGACAGGCCTTGAATATGCCGTCGCACAGCCTTATATAAGGGAGTCCAGATTTAGATTCAGTCTTAATAACTTGAGTGGTATACTGGGTTAACTTGGTTGCCGAGACCGGATTCGGTCGTATCGAAGACCACTTTCTTTTTTCTATCCGTTATTTTCTCAACACAATTTGGAGGATATTCTCGTGGGAGTTCTCGTAGGTCGCAATGCCCCTGATTTCACCGCCCCGGCCGTATTGGGCGACGGTACCATCGTTGATGAGTTCAACTTCGCCAAGGCCGTCGATGGCAAGTACGCGGTGGTGTTTTTCTATCCCCTGGATTTCACCTTCGTCTGCCCTTCCGAGCTGATCGCCTTCGATCACCGCCTGGAAGAGTTCAAGAAGCGCAATGTGGAAGTGATCGGTATCTCCATCGATTCCCACTACACCCACAACGCCTGGCGCAACACCCCTGTCAACGAGGGTGGCATCGGTCCCGTGGGCTATCCGCTGGTGGCCGACATGACCCATGGCATCTGCAAGGCCTATGACGTCGAGACCCCCGACGGCGCGGTGGCCTTCCGTGGCTCCTTCCTCATCGACAAGGAAGGCGTGGTACGCCATCAGGTGGTCAATGATCTGCCCCTGGGCCGCAACATCGACGAAATGCTGCGCATGGTCGACGCCCTGCAGTTCCACGAAGAGAACGGCGAGGTCTGCCCGGCCAACTGGCACGAAGGCGAGAAGGGTATGAAGGACACCCCGGAAGGCGTGGCCGAATACCTGGCGGAGAACGCCGACAAGCTGTAAGCGATTGCGCGTCTCGCAATGAAAAAGGCCGGTCAGTGACCGGCCTTTTTTGTGCGTTGCGTTAGCGCAGAAGACGCTCCGGGAGGGGATTGTCGCCCAGCTCCGGGCGTGGCGGCACCTGCAGGTAGTAGCCCTGTTCGCGCAGCGATTGCATGACCTGGTTGACGTCCGCCTGCGCCAGCTTGCGCTCTTCGCTGAGTTCCAGGGTGATCACCAGGCCCAGTTTGCCGAGCATCTTCAGCAGGTCCTCCGGCACGCGCTCGAAGTCGTCCTCGCGTTCGATATAGAGGTAGTGGTCTTGCTTGCGGGAGCCCTTGTAGATGGCGCAGTTCATGGCGATGGGTCTCGTGACGGGAATGCGGGGGGATTCTAGCGCAAGGTGCTGGGCAGGGTAAGTATTGGGGCTTGAGGTTTTCCCGCAGTTGCCGCTAATGCTCCTGCCGGTGTCTGTCCATTCCCTGGCAGGCACGAAAGAGACACGGATGAAAGAGACAAAAAAGTCATGATTGGTCGATTCAAGCACCTGTTCTCTGCAACGGGAAATGATGTGGCAGAGGAAAAGGCAGAGGCGCCCGCGGAGGTCCCCCCGCCAGCGGCCGCAGAGGGCAGCCCGGTTCTGTCCCTGGCCGATATCGAGCATGAATATTGTTCACAGCTGCTGAGTGGTCATTCCCCTCAGGATGTGCCGCTCAATGATTTTGAGCAACGGGTGCTCGATGAGATCACTGCCCTGCTGGCGTCGGCGGATACGGCCTGCGATGCCTTGCCCCGCTTGCCTGAGGTGCTGCCCAAACTGATGAAGTCGCTGCGTGATGAGCGGGCCTCGTGGGAAGAGATCGCCCATGTGGTGGGGCAGGATCCCCTGTTGGTGGCGGAGGTGCTGCGTTTGGCCAACAGTCCCTGCTTCCGTGCTGCGACAAAGATCACCTGCCTGGAGCAGGTGGTGATGCAGCTGGGGCTGGTGGGCCTGCGCGAGGTGGTGGTCACGGTGTCGCTGAAACCGATCTTGAAGCTCGATGGCGGCCGCTACTGGCAGCAGGCGGGGCGCCGGGTCTGGTCGCAGGCGCTGGCGGCGGCGGTGGCCTGCCGCAGTCTGGCCCTGAGCCTGCACGCCAGCCGCTTCGAGGCCTACCTTGCCGGCCTGGTGCACAACGTGGGCATGGTGCTGGTGGTGCAGACCCTGCAGAGGCTTTCCGAGGGCAATGAGACGCCGCGTTCGATCCAGTTTGGCCAGCAGATCCAGCCCCTGGTGAGGCGGCTATCCTGTCTGATCGCCCGCCACTGGGAATTGCCGGCGGCTAGTGTGGAGGCCTTGCGGGAACGGGCCGAGTCGGTGACGGGCGTGTCTTCGCCGCTGGGCGGAATCGTGCAATACGGCATCCACCTGAGCATGCTGCGAGGCCTGGTCGAGGATGGCCGCATCGAGGATGTCGATCCCTATTTGCAATCCTTGCCGGCCAGCGAGCGCCGCGCCTGTGAACAGGCCTTGAGTGAGATCGAGGCCCACGCCCCGAGCCTCTAGGCATCATGTATTGACCTGTCTTCCTCAATTGTGGCTCTGGGCCACGGGTTTTCCAATCTCCAGCTTAATCCACGTCGCTTGAGGTTGGGCAGGTCAATACATGATGTCTAGTCGCCCCCCCTCAATTCCCGCATTCCTTCTGTGGCTGTACAAGCCGCGAACTCTTGGCTATAGCTTTATGCATGCGCTGCTGGCGCGTGTCAGAAGAGGAGGAATGACCATGGCCGTTGCAATGACGTTACAGGAATATCTCGATCGTTGGGGTGTGGATTATGACGTATTGCGCCACAGACACAGCAGCAGCAGTCTGGAAACGGCGGAGGCGGCACACATTCCCGGCGGCAAGCTGGCCAAGTGTGTGATGACCGAAGACTACCGCGGCTATTTGATGGTGGTGGTGCCGGCCGATCACCAAGTGGCGTTCGATCTGCTGGACGAGGTGCTGGACCGGCGCCTGGAACTGGCCACGGAAGAGGAGCTGGAGGACCTCTTCAGCGATTGCGAGACCGGGGCGATTCCGCCGCTGGGTGAGGCCTATGGCATCGATGTGGCGCTGGATGAAAGCCTGGCCAATTGCGACGAGGTGTTTTTCGAGGCCGGCAACCACTGCGAGCTGATCCACCTGCGTGGTGAGGACTTCCGCGATCTGATGGTGGGCGCCCGTCGGGGCCGCTTCAGCGCCCACCTGTGAGGCCG
>DRKQ01000282.1 GCA_011051685.1 Gammaproteobacteria bacterium | reverse complement strand
TCACCACTCTGGTGATTCCCGGTTACAACGATTCAGACAAGGAGCTGGACGAGATGACCCGCTGGGTGGTGAAAGAGCTGGGGCCGGACGTGCCAATGCATTTCTCTGCCTTCCACCCGGACTGGAAGATGATGGACGTGCCGCCCACGCCGCCGCAAACCCTCGCCCGCGCGCGCACCATCGCGATGGAAAACGGCGTGCGCTACGCCTATACCGGCAACGTGCACGACAGCGAAGGGCAGAGCACCTACTGCCACGCCTGCGGCACCAAACTCATCGGCCGCGACTGGTACGAACTCTCCACCTGGCACCTCACCGACGACGGCCGCTGCAAGACCTGCGGCACCCGCTGCGCCGGCGTCTTCGATGGACCGCCCGGTGACTGGGGGTCGCGGCGTATGCCGGTGCGCTTGTCAACCATGCGCTAAGGGTTGGATGACGTATGCTCCAGGCGCTCGGCAAGCCAGACTTTGATGATGGACTGGCGCGTAACCCCGAGCCGGCTTGCTTCGCGGTCAAGGGACTCAATCATCCAGGTGGGAAAATCCACATTGACTCTTTTGGACTTCCGAAGCGGCCTGTTGGCCTTTGCCTGATCCAGTGATGCCGTCACATCCTTGCCGTTATCAAAGTCAGCATCAAATTTCTTGGCCTTCATAAATGGCTACCTCTTCTTTACGAGAACGGCGAACGGAGATGATCCTGATTTTATCTCCGCGGGGAGTGACAATCGCAGACCAGTGTTTGCCACTGATTCGGCCGATAATGAGAAACCGGGGCTCGTCAGACGTCTTTGCAGGGATTTCGACGAAATCAGGATCGGTCCAGAGTTTCTGTGCGTCGATAAAGCCAATCCCATGTTTTTCGAGATTGGCCTGGTTTTTCCGCTCATCGAACTCAAACGTGTACATGGTATAAAAAATATACCTTTACTGCGCTTTGTGCAAGGTGGCTGCTTCCCGCTTTGGATAAGTTTGAGCGCTTATTCAAAACGGATTTCTGCAATGCGCCCCCGCCAATAGGGTTTCCGTCCCTCGGGCAGCAGCCAGGCCACTTCGCCTGCGAGGGGAATGCGCATGCCGTCGCGCAGGGCGTAATCAAACCAGCGGCCTTCCCATGGTGTGGCGATGATGTCGCCCGCCACGCTGCGGCCACGGGCCTCGGCGTATACCGATTTGATCAGGCCCGCTTCATCGAAACGAAACAGCAGACTCGCGCGGGTATTGCCATCCCGCAGTGTGGCCTTGGCCGAGCTGTCGTCCACCGCCGTCCATTGCACACCCTGGCCGGGCAGCAGGGCCGTCGGATACCAGGCCGCCTCGGCCAGATAGCGCATCAGCTCGCCCTCGTTCATGGCCGGTGTGCCGCGCATCTCCGCCAGCGTGATCAGCCCGAGCAGCGAGGCACGAAGAATGCCTTCGCCAGCGATATAGGCATCATGCACCCGTACCGGCAGGCCCGGCATCATGGCGATACGCCCATTCCAGACAAAGCCCGGTGGCCAGGTGGTGACGTGCTGGGTAGAGGTGAACGGCTTCCATTGTTCACCCGTCTCGCTCATGTTGAAGGTGCCGGTATGCGTCACGCTGACCCGCGACACGATCGCTTGGCCGTCGGAGAGCACCGCCCGAAAGTAACGCTGTACCGGTGCCGGCAAACCATCCAGTTCGTTGGCGCCATAAGTGGTGGGTTCGGCGGGGGCATGCGCGGCCTCCAGCCCGGCGTACAGCACTTGGCTGGCCGATTGCCAGCGGGCCGCGCCGAGGGCCAGCGTAGCGGCAATCACCACCACCAGTCCGAGGATCAGGTACAGGGTCATTTTCAGCCACATGTTGGTTATGTATGCAGTTGCCTAGTGCGACGCGCACGGCCTTTCTACAAGGATAGTTCATGTAGTTTAAGCACGGACGTCCAGTTTCTGGTCGTCGCCCCGACCCCCAGCTTTTTCTCGAGAAAGGTATTCGACAGCCTGCTCTTGCCATAACCATTCGGGCAATACAAATAGGCCTCTTTCCCCATCACAAACAATTGTTCGGGTTCGGTAACATATTGTTGAAGGTCGGAAACCCTGTCTTGCGCGGGCGGCGAAGATAAAAACGTGACCAATACCTTGGTGCCATCCTTCTGCGGATCGACAGGGCCAAGAGGGTTGTTGTTGATGATGTCTGAGATTTCGTGATGGCTGCGAATCTCGGTCGGCACATGAAATCCATATTTCTCTTCGATGGCTTTTTCGATCCTTGTCTTCAGTTTGGTTCTATCTTCGGAATCGGCGCTGAAGATGACATTGCCACTCTGAATATAGGTTGCCACATTCTGAAACCCCAGTGACTGGTACAGGGATTTAAGGTCGGCCATTTTAATCTTCTTCTGACCACTGACATTGATTCCGCGCAGGACGGAAATATATTTCATTGCTCAGCATTTCCTGAATAGATTCGTACTTTTCTCCAAGCTGTGTACCATGGTTATTTCATCTGAACGTTCAGTAGTTTTGCATACAAACCGGTTATTTCATCCATTTTTACCAACATGCTTTCAGTGGTTATGGAGATGATGAACGGTATGAGATCCTCTCTGCCTGGCGATCCCCGTATGCCTATCTTGGCGAAAACGGCCTGGGTATTAACTTTTTTCAGTTTCTCGCGAATATCGCGGGTGTTTCCTTTGTATTCCTGCAATTGTCTCAAGGCACTCTCGTATTCCTGCATTGATTTGTTGAAGGATTCGACAATCTGCGGCTTTCTGAGGCCAAAATAATAGGCCATGTAATACTTTGCGATTCGCTGGGAAAGCATGCGCTGACGGCCGGAAATATCAACAATCCTTGCACCTTCCACGCCCGCAAATTCTGTGATTCTGTCCACGACATTTTGCGAGAGTTTCAACAGCGCTTCGCCATCCTGTAAAAAATTGGCGGCTGATTCCCGGTTGGGCCGTGACAGGGCGGCAAGTCGGAACTGTATCCACACGCCCTGCGCTTTTATTAGCGCCTTTTTTATTTCCTCATTGGGTGCGAAGGAAAGAAGGTCATCGAGATTTTTTTCAAATCGACTGATACTGTCATCTAACTGATTCTGTGCTTCAGCAGGGTTGATGTCTGAGGCCAGCATGAAGTAGTCCTTGACAATGCGCTGGCTCAGCATGCGCTGTTCTCCCGCCTTGTCGATGGCGGCGCCAATGCTGAGGCTGGCGTTGGCCTGTGAAAGGGGAAATCCTGCAAGCGTCAATATCAGGGCGCAGGTTGAAAAAAGCTGTTTTGTCATGTTACCTGTCATCAAGTGCTCCTCCTTTTTTCAGAGGGGTATCGTTAACAATGACTTGCGGGTCTTTGTGCAAGCAGTAATTCGAGGGGGGTGACGGTGCCGGCCTCGTATCTCCATGAATGGCTACAGGGCGCTGCGATGGATTCGCAGCGCCCATGGCGTCCCGCTGCTTGTACCACAGTTTTTTTTGCTCCGCCATGATGTGCGATCGCCGTGCGCTCGCTCGCTGGATCCACCTTGCTGGTGGTTGTTTGACTTTGTTGGGTGCTTCCCTATACTTGTAAGTAATTAATTACTTTTATGGGCGGTGCGGTGCATGGGCAAGCCGAGTGAGCAACGCAAGCAGGAAATCATCGATGCCACGCTGGATC
>DRKQ01000281.1 GCA_011051685.1 Gammaproteobacteria bacterium | reverse complement strand
CTTCACTGTCAAAATCCACTCCTGCTTCCACACCTAATAATAAGTAGCCCGCCAGTTTACCGGCGAGCATGTCACTCAAGGCCATGCCTTGATTTGAAATCTTCTCGCCAGCAGGGCCACGGTGAGGTACAGCGCCTGCCAGGGCGGCTCCCGCACCGTTGCTGCCAAGAGACAGATAACCCAGCTTGCTGTTGGAAAGCTTGGCCAGCTGGTTGGCAATGGCGCGCAGTGAGGCAAACTGGGGATGAGCAAAGGCATCAAGCCCCAGAATCACTGAAGCATTATCGGCCTCGCTCAATTGGCGCGCGATGGCTTCATGATCTGCATCAATGGAAATGTCCGTAAGCAGGTCACCGAGGCCTTCAGGCAGACTCGCTCCTTTCAGGTTGGCCAGAGCCTTGATTATGGCACCCAGCTCTTGCAATAGCTTTGCCGGACTGGCGATCTTTTTCGCACTGAGATCAAAATTGAAATCATAGTCCAGAGGGTTCACGGCCATAATATTGGCGCCGGCCAGGGCGGCCTTGCGAATCCGGTGACCGGCGATTGGCTGATCGTGACGCACATCGGATCCTATCAATAAAATTGCATCATTACTTTCCAGATCTGCAATGGATTGCCCCAACCAAGGGTACAAGGGCTCATCATCCTGGTCAGAAACATCCGTCTGACCGATGCGGTGATCCACGTTATTGGAACCCATGCCACGCACCAGTTTTTGCAGAAGAAATTGTTCTTCCAGAGTCATACTGGGTGAACTGATTGCGCCGATCTGTTCAGCGCCCTGCTCGCTGAGAATCTTGCTGATTCCACCTACCACCTTGTGCAAGGCAGTATCCCAGTCTGTTTCCTGCCACTGGCCGTCCACCTTGACCATCGGAGTGGTCAGGCGCTCACCACTGTTCAATCCTTCGTAACTGAAACGATCACGATCCGACAACCAGGTTTCATTGATTGCTTCATTCTCCCTGGGCACGGCGCGCACCACCTTGTTGCGGAATGTGTGTAAGTACACATTGGAGCCTATGCAGTCATGGGGAGCAATGCTTTCGTGTTGCACCATCTCCCAGGCGCGCGCCGCGAAACGCGAAGGCTTGGCCGTCAGTGCGCCCACCGGACAAAGGTCGATGACATTACCGGAGAGTTCAGAGTTGAGATTCTGTTGGATGAAGGTACCGATTTCCATGTGCTCGCCACGACCGGTGGCGCCCAGTTCTTTCACCCCGGCAATCTCCTCACCAAAACGCACGCAGCGGGTGCAATGAATACAGCGCGTCATATCGCCGGCAATCAGGGGACCGAAGTCCTTGTTGGGCACCACACGCTTGGTTTCCGAATACTTGGAGACATCGCTGCCATAACCCATGGCGATGTCCTGCAGCTCACACTCCCCGCCCTGATCACAGATGGGGCAATCCAGGGGGTGATTGATGAGCAGGAATTCCATGACGCTCTTTTGCGCTTCCATCGCCTTTTCAGAGCGGGTGTGGATCACCATGCCATCGGTCACAGGTGTGGCACATGCAGGCAGGGCCTTGCCCACCTTCTCCACATCCACCAGGCACATGCGGCAATTGGCGGCAATAGAAAGTTTTTTGTGGTAGCAGAAGCGTGGAATATATATCCCCGCGTCATCGGCCGCCTCGATCACCATTGCGCCTTCGCTGACTTCCAACTGCTTGCCGTCTATTTCGACGTTAACCATGATTCAATTCACACCGTGATTCGTTGCATTCATTCGTTGCGTTAAGTGTTGCATTAAGCGCCTGCACCTACCATGCAGGTCTTGTGATCTATGTGGTACTGGAATTCATCGCGGAATTTCTTCACGAAGCTACTCACCGGCATGGCCGCGGCATCCCCCAGGGCGCAAATAGTACGGCCCTGGATCTTGTTAGAAACGTCTAACAGCAAATCAAGGTCCTCCTGCCGCCCCTGTCCATGTTCGATTCGATGCACTACCCGCGACAGCCAGCCGGTGCCCTCACGGCAGGGTGTGCACTGGCCACAAGATTCTTCGTAATAGAAGTGCGAGATGCGGCTCAGGGCCCGCACCATGCAGGTGGTCTCGTCCATGACGATCACCGAACCGGCGCCGAGCATGGAACCGGCCTTGGCGATGGAATCATAGTCCATGGAGACCTCCATCATTTCGTCCCCGGTCAACACCGGGGTAGACGACCCGCCGGGGATCACCGCCTTGAGCTTGTGACCGTTGCGCACCCCACCGGCCATTTCCAGCAGTTCCGGGAAGGGGGTGCCCATGGGCACTTCATAGTTACCCGGCTTGTTGACGTGACCACTGACACAGAACAACTTGGAACCGCCGTTGTTAGGCTTGCCGATATCCAGAAACCACTGACCACCATTCTTGAGGATCGACGGCACCGATGACAGGGTCTCGGTATTATTGATAGTGGTGGGCCGCCCGTACAACCCGAAGCTCGCCGGAAAAGGCGGCTTGAAGCGGGGCTGACCCTTCTTGCCTTCGATGGACTCCAACAGTGCCGTCTCCTCACCACAAATGTAGGCGCCACCACCGAGATGGGTGTACAGATCGAAGTCGACTCCGGAGCCCATGATGTTCTTACCCAACAGGCCGGCGGCGTAGGCATCATCGATGGCCTGCTGAAAACGCTCGTAGGGTTCCCAAAATTCGCCGCGAATATAGTTGTAACCCGCCGTGGCACCAATGCTGTAGCCGGCAATGGCCATGCCTTCCACCAGGGCATGGGGATTGAAACGCAGAATATCCCTATCCTTGCAGGTGCCCGGTTCACCCTCGTCCGAATTGCAGACGATGTATTTCTGCCCGGGTGTGTTACGTGGCATAAAGCTCCACTTCAGGCCCGTAGGAAAACCGGCGCCACCGCGGCCACGCAGAGCTGAGGTCTTCAGTTCCGCAATGATCTCTTCCGGAGAGGTCTTCTCCGCCAGGATCTTTTTCCACACTTCGTAGCCCCCGGCGCTCTGGTAGGTATCCAGGGTCCAGGGCTTGTCCAGGTGCAGTGTTCTAAAACAAACTTCGTTGGCCATTGCGTAATCGTTCCCGGCTAGTCCAAGCCATCCAGAATCTTGTCGATGGTTTCGGGGGTCAAGTGTTCAAAGTACTGTTTGTCTATCTGGAACATGGGCGCACCCACGCAGGCGCCCAGGCATTCCACCTCTTTCAAAGTGATACGGCCATCGGGCGTGGTCTCTCCCAGCCCGATACCCAGGCGTTTTTTCAGGTGCGCCACCACCTCGTCGGAACCGCACAACATGCAGGAGATGTTGGTACACACACAGATCTTGTGTTTGCCCACTGGTGACAACTCGTACATGGAGTAAAAAGTGGCGACTTCGTAGACCGAGACGCGGGGCATCTCGAGATAGTCACCCACCGCGTCCATTAACTCCGTGGTGAGATAGCCACCATTGTCTTCCTGCACGATGCGTAGCGCGGCCATCACCGCCGACTGTTTCTGATCCGCCGGGTACTTGGCGACCCACAGGTCGATCTCCGCCCGCACCTTATCGGACAGTATGTCATCTTGTTTCATTACTGCAGCCATTAACGATCCACCTCGCCAAACACGATATCCTGGGTGCCGATAATCGCCACCACATCGGCGAGCATGTAACCCTTGGTCATTTCATTGAGCGATGAAAGATGCGCAAAACCCGGCGCACGAATCTTCAGCCGATAGGGTTTATTGGACCCGTCGGACACCAGATAGATACCGAACTCACCTTTCGGATGCTCCACCGCGCTGTAGACCTCTCCCTCTGGCAAGGCGTAACCTTCGGTGAATAACTTGAAGTGGTGAATCAGGGATTCCATGTCATCTTTCATGTGTACACGGCTTGGCGGCGTCACCTTGTGATTGTCCAGCATCACCGGCCCCGGGTTGTCGCGCAGCCAGGCAACGCACTGTTTTATGATGCTGTTCGACTGGCGCATTTCTTCGATACGCACTAGATAACGGTCATAACTGTCGCCATTCACGCCCACGGGGATATCAAAATCCAGTCGGTCATAGATCTCGTAGGGCTGTTTCTTGCGCAGATCCCATTCGAAGCCGGAACCACGCAGCATGGGGCCTGTAAAGCCCAGTTGCAGAGCGCGCTCGGGGCTGACCACACCGATATCCACTGTGCGTT
>DRKQ01000280.1 GCA_011051685.1 Gammaproteobacteria bacterium | reverse complement strand
CTCTCCGCCAATACTAAAAAAGGCCACTCGCTTTTGAGTGGCCTTTTTTAGTATTCAGGTGATGGGATTCTGGATGAAAACCCCTGTTCGACCGATTGCATCAGCAATCGGGACGCCGAAGCACAGCGTAGGCGCCCCGAAGGGGTGAAGGTGCGAAGCACCTGAATCAATCCCTCCCTCTCCGCCATACGCAAAACAATGCCCCGCTTGCCGGGGTTTTTTTTTGCGTATTGTGATTAGGGTGGATTTGATGAGAAGCCTTTGTTCGAGGACTGAGCGCAGCGAAGGAGAACGTCGCGTTGTTCGCGACAGCCCGTAGGGCGAAGGCCGCAGGCCTGAGTAATCCCTCCCTCTCCGCCAAAAACTAAAAAGGCCGTCCGTATTTTGGGCGGCCTTTTTAGTTTTTCGGTGAGGGAGATTTGGATGAGAATCCCAGTTCGACCAAATCATGAAGTGATTTGGGACGCCGCAGCACAGCGTAGGCGCCCCGCAGGGGTGAAGGTGCGCAGCATCTGAATCAATCCCTCCCTCATTGTGCATCGATGCACCGGCGCCACGAAGCACAGGGATGTGCGAGAGTGGCCTCCGCCATACGTAAAACAATGCCCCGCTTACGGGGTATTTTTTTGCGTATCGTGGTTAGGGTGGATTTAATGAGAAGCCTTGTTATTGACCGAGGAAGCAACCTGTATGCAACCCCTTCGCCAATTGCGCCAGAAACGAACCTCCTCTATCGCCTTCATCCCGACATAGGAGGAAAACCACTAATCAATGTTATACCCGACTGAATAATCGAACATATGGTAAAAGTAATATTCTTCCGAAATTTTTTCAAAATTACCGCCAAAACATCAGTTTTGCGCACCAACCGTCAATCCTTTTTGATCATCAAACGTTCAGTTATCTCGCACCCGTTATTTTTTGCTGTCACTGTGCAAAGAAGCGGTCGAAATACCACAATACACCGGGTATTTACGTAGGAAATTTCTGACAGACAACAATATCGCCATGCAGATAATTTAACCGACGAATATTCTCGACAACTATCGTTAAAGAAATACGAAATACTCTATAAATACAGCCATAAAACAACCAATCACATATCAGTCACACAGTGCCGAATGCACAAAAAAATACGCTTGATAAGATAAGCATCAGCACTATACTTTGCAGTGCGAAATGAATAAAAAACAAACCACTTCCTGTGAAATAATCACTAGACTTTGTTAGATCGTTATTGCAGACTCTAAACCTAGATTCACAACAACAACATAAATATTTTCTCGTGAATCATGCTCGTCGTAAGCAGTCGTAAGAAGGTAAGCACTCGTAAACAGTAAGTACAGATACATCAGAATAATTTCCATCGTTATTTTCCAGGGAGGAACTCTATGTCCAGAGTCACCGTCACTTTAACGGCGGCCATCGCCGGCGGACAAACCTTCAGCGCCTCTTCCGGTGTCATTGACGCCGAAGCCACCGGCCAAATCGATGTCGACCTGACGGCCGATGATTCCACCGTCACCGTAGACATTCAGCCCAGTGCAGCCAGTCAGATCCATGTGTTGATGATCTCGTCAACTCACTATTCCTCGAACCTAACCTACGTTTTCAGTGATGGCAGCAGTGACGCCGCCGACACTCTGACGCTGGATGGGCCACACAGTTATTCCGCCGGCAATCTTGGAGCCGTGGGTGTGAAGCCGACGCAGATCAAGTTCACCCTGGCCTCAGGTGGCGACGACGCCACCGTGAGCATTTTTGTTGCCCGCGATGCAACACCCTAAGCCCCGCTGACATTCACCACCGGGGCTTGTTCCACCGCACATCGGCGAGTTCCGATGGGACGGGTCACGCTATTTGAGTGCCCGCTGCAAGAACCCTTGAGCGGCAGAAAACACGACAACAACACTGCAATTTACTGGGCGCCTCATATCGCTCGTGAGGGCCGTCAATTGCCAACATGGAGGGAGAGCTATGAGCGTTCCACTGACTTACCCCGGTGTCTATATCGAAGAGATTCCCAGCGGCGTACGCAGTATTACGGGCGTCGCCACATCCATCACCGCCTTTATCGGCAGTGCCCTGCGCGGCGAAGAAAACGAGCCCATCCTGGTGCAGAGCTTTGCGGAATACACCCGCACCTTTGGCGACCTGTCGCGCAGTCACCCCATGGGCTTTGCCGTCAACCAGTTCTTTCTCAATGGGGGGCGTGATGCTCTGATCGTGCGGGTCAGTAATGGCGGCGTGGCGGCCACGGTCACCGCTGGCACCCTGTCCTTGAAGGCGGCCAGCAGTGGCGACTGGGGCGAAAAACTGAAGGTCACCATCAGCCATCCCGACCCCGCCATCAACCCCGATGCCGCGGCCAACGAGCTGTTCAACCTGACCATCACCGATACCGGCACGGGCGCTGTGGAAACCTTCAACAATATCTCCTCCCTGCCGGACAATCCCCGCTACGCCACCACCATCCTGGAACAACAATCCAAGCTGGTGCGCATCGATGGCAGCCTGACGGCCAGCCCCCGGCCCACAGAGGCCAGTGATGTGGCCTTCAACGCCGATGGCGACGATGGCGGCACCATCACCGATGCCGAGGTCTCCGACGCCTCTCTCAAGGATCCGCGCAAAGGCATCTGGGCGCTGGAAAAAGCTGACATTTTCAACCTCTTGTGCATCCCCCCCTTTGCCCTGGACACCGGTGACATCAGCAGCCAGACGCGCACCGAAGCTGCCGCCTATTGTCTGCAGCGTCGCGCCATTTTCATCGCCGATCCCCTGCGCGACTGGGACGAGCCCAGTGACATCACTGACCCAGCAACCGGCCTGGACAGCGCCACCTGGGGGCTAAGCCGCAACGCCAATACCGCGTTGTATTTCCCCCGCGTGGTGCAACCCAACCCACTGCAGGAAGGCCGCCTGGCCACCTTTGCCCCCTGTGGTGTCATCGCCGGCATCATCGCCCGCACCGATGCCACGCGCGGAATCTGGAAGGCCCCCGCCGGGCTGGACGCCACCCTTAAAGGAGTGGTGGCTTTATCGGAGAAGCTCACCGATGGCGACAACGGCAAGCTTAATCCGCTGGCGGTGAACTGCCTGCGCGCCTTCCCGGTGAATGGCCGCATTGTCTGGGGCAGCCGCACCCTGGTGGGAGCCGACCAATTGTCCTCGGAATGGAAATACCTGCCGGTGCGCCGCACCGCCCTGTACATCGAGGAAAGCCTCTACCGCGGCACCCAGTGGGTGGTGTTCGAGCCCAACGACGCGCCACTGTGGGCGCAGATCCGCCTCAACGTCGGCGCCTTCATGCAGAACCTGTTCCGCCAGGGGGCCTTCCAGGGTGCCAGCCCCAAGGACGCCTACTTCGTGAAATGCGACGGCGAAACCACCACGCAGACCGACATCGACAACGGCATCGTCAACATCCTGGTGGGTTTCGCGCCACTCAAGCCCGCGGAATTCGTCGTCATCAAACTTCAACAAATCGCCGCCCAGGCGGAAGCATAGGGAGTGAATCATGGCTCAATTCAGTGTCAATCCACAGCGCTTCGATCCGTACAAGAATTTCAAATTCCGCGTCAAATGGGACGGCCGCTACGTCGCCGGCATTTCCAAGGTGGGCGCTCTCAAACGCACCACCGAGCCGGTGACCCATCGCGAAGGCGGCGATCCCAGCACCGAACGCAAATCCCCGGGGCAGACCAAGTTCGAGGCCATCACCCTGGAGCGGGGCGTGACCCACGACCCCGAGTTCGAGCAGTGGGCCAACAAGATCTGGAATTTCGGCTCCGGCCTGGGCGCCGAAGTCTCGCTCAAGGATTTCCGCAAGGATCTCATCATTGAGGTGTACAACGAGGCGGGACAACTGGCCATCGCCTACAAGGTCTACCGTTGTTGGGTGTCGGAATACCAGGCCCTGCCCGACCTGGACGCCAGCGCCAGCGCGGTGGCCATCCAGACACTCAAGCTGGAAAACGAGGGCTGGGAGCGAGACTACGAAGTCAGCGAGCCCACCGAGCCCGAGTTCACCGAGCCCGCGGGCTAACGCGTCATGAGCGGTATCGGCAGCGCAGACCTGCTCAACGCCTGGGAACAGGGGCTCAACCAGCCGCCGCTGCAGCGGGCGCTGATCCTGCTGGCGGTGGCCCATCCCGGGCAGACCCCCGAGGCGCTCATGCAGTTGAGCATCGGCCAGCGCGACAGGCTGTTGTTGCGCCTGCGCGAACAGTTGTTTGGTTCACGGCTGCAGAACACCGCCCAATGCCCACAGTGTGATGAACGCCTGGAATGGGTCAGCCAGACCTCGGACTTCACCGCCGGCCCCGACGGGGATGACAGCGCCACGAACCGTTTCGCCGTCCACCACGCCGACACCGCACTGCATTTCCGCCTGCCCAACAGCCTGGACATGGCGGCCATCGCCACGGCCGATGATCCGGAACACATCCTGCAAAACCTGCTCACCCGCTGCCTGCTGGAAGACGACACCCCCGCGGCCGAATCCCCGCACTTCCCGCAGGACGTGGTGGACGCCTTCAGCGAACAGATCGAGCAACTGGATCCGCTGGCGGATATCCGCATCCAGCTGGACTGTCCCGCCTGCCGGCACCAGTGGGAGGCCCAGTTCGACATCCCTCGTTTTCTCTGGGCGGAACTACACGACTGGGCGCAAGGCCTGCTGCAAAGCGTGTACCGGCTGGCCACTGCCTATGGCTGGAGCGAGCGCGACATCCTCGCCCTCAGCCCGCTGCGCCGCCAACTCTACCTGGGCATGCTGAACCCATGAACCAGCGCCTGCAGCAACTCATCCAGCGCCACCGGCCCGACGGCATGGCCACCGCCGGCCACCTCGTGCAGCCACGGCCCCGGGCGCGATTCGAAGAGCCGGGCATGGCCCAGGCCGGGTTCCCCATGAGCCCGGAAGAAACCACCGCGGACCCGGCCGCGCCCGTGGCTTCACCCCATGGCGATGCAGGAGCCCGACCTTCTGCAGCCATGGCAACCGGCTCCCTGATTCCCGAAACGCCCTCCGCACTCCTTCAACCCGCCCCGGACACACAAACCACCGGGCAACCCG
>DRKQ01000279.1 GCA_011051685.1 Gammaproteobacteria bacterium | reverse complement strand
GGGAGGTTAGCGGAATTGGAGACATAAACATCGTTGCTCTCTTTTTCCGTCATTTCGGCGTAGGCCGGAATCCAGTGGCTTCAATGACTTACTGGATCCCGGCCTACGCCGGGATGACAAATCTGAAGTTAGTGGGACAGTAGTGTTCTCACACATAAATTTCAGCACAAAAAAAGCCGGCCCCTCTGCAGGAGCCGGCTTTTTTGTGCTGCTGAAGAATATCAGGCAGCCTTGGTACGGCGTTTTCTACGCGTCCTTTTCTTCTTGGACACTTTGCGGTCATAGGCCTTTTGCCACTTTGCCAGGAAGGCGTCCACGGCTTTTTGCTTGGCCTCTTCCATCTTACGTTCCATTTCCGCAAGCTTGACGTGTTCCTTGAGCGTTTTCTCAGCCTCACGAGCCTTGGCCCGAGCGGCAGCCAGAGCGGCGCGCGCACGCGTGGCGGCATTTTTGGCCGTATTTGCAGCACGTTTGGCGGCAGCTGTTTTCTTGCGGTTGGCCGCCTTCATGGCCTTTTCAGCCTTTGCTAATGCGGCTTCAAGCGCTTCCTCGGCAGCCACCACCTTGTCACCCAGTTTTTCCGCATTGGCCAGGGCGCGATTAACCGCCTTAAGCGTTCTCTCATGTGCCTTGCTCATGGGTTTTGAGGCGGCAACGCGCTTCGGTGTGCGTTTTACGGTGCGACGCGCCTTCACTGCCTTTTTCTTGGCTGCTTTCTTTCTCGTGGCTTTCTTCTTAACCATGCGTTTCTCCTTTACTGAAACAACTTATTATCAACAACGAAACATCATTACAAACCAGGTATAACTAACTACGAATATATCGCAGAAAACCTGAACAAAATACACTCACCAGCCAAGTGTATCTTTTTTTTATTGAATAACAAGTCAAAAGGGATTATTAATTCTGCGAAAGCCGCGTCTGCAATGTGCGTGCGTATTCTTCGAGCGCACTCAATATTACCTGCTTATCGGCATGCAAATCAGCGTTGTCACGTAAAGCCTGGAGACGGATTTCCAGTTCTGCAAAACTCACGCCAGTTCCCGGGTCGTCACTTGTGAGCCGTGTTCGGCAAAATTCCAGCCAGCGCCGCTTTTCTTCGGCATTGAGTGTTTGTGGATAATTTCTTGCCCGATATCGAAACAACATCTCGGGTAAACGTGGATCATCGAATGGCAGCGCCAGTTCACCAAGATTTTCGGGTTTGGTGTGACGAATCACTTCCATGCGGGCACGATCCTCATTGGAGAAAAACCCGCCACTGTATAGCATGAAGTCCGGGTCGGTAATGGGTTCGTGCGTCTGTGTACGGTAGATATCCTGCAGTTTTCCGGCGAACTGTGGCTGTTTCAGCAAGTGCTCCAGATGTTGCCCGGCCAACTGCGGATCCAGTTGCCAGCGACCGGCGGCGGTTGCATTCAGGGTGTTGGCGGGTACCACCACGGGACATTTATTGAGGTGAACGGTCTTCACCGGCAAGCGCGGACGATCCTCGCCAAGTTCTTCCTGTCGGCTAAACAGGCGATCTTTCAATTCTTCTTCGCTCAAGTTGATAAAAGCCACGGGGTCTACTCGCAGGTCATAGACTATAACTTCATTTTTGTTTGTGGGATGAGCTGCCAGCGGTGCCACCAGGGCAATGCAACCCCGCTCCGCAGGATACATGGCAGAAACATGTAATACCGGTACGGGCCGGTGTACGTTGAGAAGTTGCGCCACTGCCTGCTTGCTGCGATGAGCGAAGACGTAGTCATAAAGTTTGGGTTGTTTTTCCCGAATCAGCCGTGCCAGGGCAATCGTGGCCAGTACATCGGAGACGGCATCATGGGCAGCCTGGTGGGCGATGCCGTTGGCCGCGGTGAGTTGTTCCAGGCGGAAACTGGGTTTGCCGTCCTCGCGAGTAGGCCATTGGATGCCCTCGGGACGTAGGGCATGGGTGAGTCGCGCCATATCGATAATATCCCAGCGTGAGTTACCGTTTTGCCACTCCCGAGCATAGGGGTCATAAAAATTCCGATACAGGGTGAAACGCGTCACCTCGTCATCAAAGCGAATATTGTTGTATCCCGTTACGCAGGTGTTGGGGCGGGAAAACTCACGGTGAATGCGGCCAATGAATTCCGCTTCGGGGACACCTTCGTCCAGAGCCTGTTGCGGTGTGATGCCCGTCACCAGGCAGGCTTCAGGATGAGGCAGAAAATCATCGGCGGGTTTGCAGAAAAGGCTCAATGGCTCGCTGATGACGTTCAGCGAAAGATCGGTGCGAATACCGGCGAATTGCACAGGACGATCGCGGCGCGGATCGGCGCCGAAGGTTTCATAATCGTGCCAATACAGGCTGGGTGGAGGTATCTTCGCTGTCTTGCCGGGTGGAGGGTTTTGCCTATTCACGGGTTGTCCCAGGTGGTTTGTGTCATGCACCAGTGCCTGGACGGAAGCATAACAGTTTTATCCCGATTCCGGATGCAGGCATTACTCCTTCACATGGGAAGTTACCAGCACGGCAGTGACGTTGTCTGCTCCGCCATTGTCCAGCGACCTTTGGATCAGCAAGTCCACTTTCTGGCGTTCATTGAGATCCAGTTTGAGGATTTCCGTAATCTCGGCAAGGGATACTTCTCCTGACAATCCGTCGCTGCATAACAATATCTGGTGGCCATGGGGCAAGCGCCCCTGCACACGCCCCACCTGCATGGTATTTAACTCTGACATACCGATGGCCTGGGTGATGTAATTGCGCTGTGGGTGCACACGGGCCTGTTCGGCGGTAATACTGCCTTCATCCACCAGTTGTTGTACCAGGGAATGATCCTTGGTGATCTGGGTGAGCCTCTGGCCATTCCAGACATAGGCGCGGCTGTCCCCCACCCACACCACATCGAATTCGCCATTGTCCAGCTTCAAGGCCACGGCGGTGGAGCCCATGCCCGGCTTGCCCTCGCCATTATTGGCCGCCTTGCGCACCTCATGATGCGCCAGCACCAAGGCCTCGGGCATGGGTTTGCCATTGCGAATCTCCCGGCTGATGCAATCCACCACGATACGGCTGGCGATTTCTCCGCCTTCGTGACCGCCCATGCCATCGGCCACCACGCCGAAATTATATTCAGCATCTACCTCGTAACAGTCTTCGTTATGTGCCCTTACATTGCCGGCGTGGGTAATATGTCCGCAGGTGCGAAAAGCCATGTATTGTTTCTCTGTGTTGCTGTGTGCTTATTGGTGTTACAGGTTCTAAGCCTCAAGCGCTTCATAGGCCCGGCTTTGAATAAATACATCGACTAGAACGGGATCAATTTTACCGGCCTGTGCCTCGGCCTTGAGCATATCCAACGCCTGTTCCACACTCAGGCTGCATTTGTAGGGACGATCTCCGGCCGTCAGGGCATCATAAATGTCTGCCACGGTCATGATTCGGGATTGAATGGGAATCTCGTCTCCCGCCAACCCCCGTGGATAACCCGAACCATCGAGTTTTTCATGATGGGCATGGGCAATGTCCGCCACTGCGGACAGGGATGATGTCCAGGGAATATGATTCAGAAAGGCGAAGGTGTGGCTCACATGCTGTTGAATCTCAATGCGCTCTTCCGGTGTCAGACTGCCTTGCGCCAGGGTCAGAGCATCCAGCTCCGCTGCCGTTAGCAGGGGCAGTGTGTCACCGTCATCCCCGGGAAAGGTGAAATCCGCCACCATGCGCAGATCATGACTGACATCGTCCTCACGCACCGAAGGCTCATTGGCATGCCGGATCATGTCCATGAAGCGTTGCAGCTTTTGCATCTGGGCGGCCAATTGTTGATCCATGGCTGTACGGCGTTGCTTGAATTCTTCGGGGGACAAATCCCCATGTTGGTCGATTAGTTCGCGATAGGCCTGGCGTTCGAGGCTGGCGCGGGCAAACTGAAAACGCGCCTTCAGCACATCCATTTCAGAGTGATACAACTTGCGCGCCTTGATCAGCACATGCTCGCGCACCCCCACCTTGCCGAAATCATGCAGCAAGGCGGCATAACGCAGCTCCTGCATCTGATCGCGACTGAAACTCACATCCCGCAATTGTTTATGGCCGGACTGATCCACCAGACTGGCCAGGCGCTGTGAGTATTCCGCCACCCGGAAGGAATGGCCCGCCGTTGTGGGATCCCGCGCCTCAATGGCATGCACTGATGCGGTGACAAAACTTTCAAACAAATGACCAATGTCCTCGTAAAGCATGAAGTTCTTCAGGGCGATGGCCACCTGAGCACCAATACCGGTAAGAATGTGCAAATCGGATTCACTGAAAAAATGTGTCCGCTGAAGTGTGTCCACCTGGATCAGACCCATGACTTCATCGTTCACCAGCAAGGGGGCACACATCATGTTTCGCATGCCGTTCGTGTCGCCGGCAACAGATGCGCTGGCTTCCGCCGCATCGTTGGAAATGATGCTGCGCCGCTGGCCCATCACTTCATCCACCACCGCCTCGGACAAGGTCAACACCTCACCTTCCCCTGAAGACTCGCGGGTAGAGGCTGCCGCCGGTTTGAATTCACCATTCTCCTTGTCGCGCAGTACCACAAAGGCACGCTCAGCGGTGGGAAAGATGACAAAGATGAAATCCATGATCTTGGCGAACAGGGACTCCCGGTCGACTTCTCCACCGAGACCAATACTCACCTGGGCCATGGCGCGCAGACGCCGCAGGGCCTCCCCTTCCGCCTCGGTCTCTTCGCCCTCACGCAGTGCATCCACCACCGCCGGGGCATCCAGTACCAGACTGACATCGGGTTCCGGCAGCTCGGGGGCGGCAAACAGCATGGAAATATTGGCCTGTGAGGCGCCACTCTCCGGATTGGCGGTGAGAGACAGGTCGAATACCTCTTCGTTGAGCCCAATCTCGGATTTCCACGCCGCGGCGGGAGAATCACTTGGGAAAGGCGCTTCCCCATGGGCCTGCCCCGGACGAAAGCGCAGATGTACACTGCCCACCTGGATATTGCTGCCCTCGCGCAACACACAGGGCGCGCCGGGCTGAATCCGGAAGGCATTGAGAAAGGTGCCATTGGTGGATTGGCAGTCCTCGAGGTAATAACGGCCCTGCCGATGCATGATTCGCGCATGGCGGCGACTCACCCGTGTGTCCGGTATGTCGATCCCTCCGGCCTGCAGGGGCACATCCTCGTCATCCCGGCCAATGATGGTCTCCTCGCCTAACGGAAAACAGGTGCCCGCCAGGGGTCCATTGAGGACTTCCAGGTAGGCGCCCGTCGGCTGAGAGGGAAACTCGCTACTCATAAGCTTGAAGGTACCCAGCCCATCCCCGGGACGCAATAGTCACTCTATGTTTCATGCATCGCGGTCGCTATACTCAATGAGGTAGAAACCAGTCTAAAAACGGTGTTTTTACCCATCCGTCCCCGGACGACTTACGTATAATGAATCGTGGTCTCGGGGGCATTTTGCCCTGGATGACTCGCAAAAGGACAGACCGTGGAAAACGATACGCTCAAAGTGCCCAAGAAACTCCGCCCCGTCACGCTCTGGGTACATCCCGAGGGGCGCGTAGTGGGTGCCATCTACCTGCGCACCCAAAGCCCCAATCACGCCGGCGAGGAGCAACCACTGGAGGCCCTCAACGCCTGTGAGAGCTTCCTGGTGTTCAACCGTGATGAACCCGCCGAGTTGCGCTTTTACAACATCAAATCGGTGATTCGCGTGGAATATCCCGCCACGGAAGACGACGTCAGGGGCAACGAAAACGACATGCGCTGCCACCTGCAACTGATGGATGGCTCGTATATCGACGGCAGCATTCGCGAATCCCTGCCCCCCCACCATGCGCGCCTGCTGGACTACCTTAACCGCAGCGACGAGGCCTTCATCAAGGTGTACATGGATGACGGGGTGATCTATCTCATCAACAAGTCCTACATCAATCACGTGCATGTGGGTGACATCGGCGCCGAGCAAGGAGAGGACTGAGGTCTTTGTCGTGATGGTTGTCCCTCTTTTCTCTGCCGTATCCGCCGTCGGGGACCTGCCATGAGCCTGCTCAGCGGTTTTCAGGTCAACCGCGCCATCGCCACCCTGCTCACCGAGGATGCCGGCGCCACTGCCGAGGGCAAGCGTGCTCTGTACAAACTCAAGCAAATTGGCGAACCGGCTATCCCCAAGCTCATTGAGGCCCTGGGAAATGCCCAGAACACCGCTACCCTGGAGCAATTGCTGGTGAGCCTGGCGCGCAACAGCACCCTGCCCCTATACGTGGCAGGGCTGGCCCATGGCGATCAACGCGTGGTGGATGGCGTAACCCGGGTGCTCACACGTGCCACGGACTACAATCCCAACGACCTGATCCCCTATTTCAGCCAGCCTGTCAATGGCGAGGAGGTCTCCAAGTCCGCCCTGGGTGCCATCCTCAACGCCCATGCCGAACGCATCAATGCCAATACCCTGCTGGGCCTGCTGGATCAGGTGGACAGCAAGGTGCGGCCCATCCTTTATCGTCTGCTGGACAGCATCGCCGACGAGGCCCTGGTGCCCGCCATGGTCCAGCGGCTCGACAGCAATCAGGCCCTGGTGCGCGCCCACCTGCTGCAACTGC
This sequence comes from Gammaproteobacteria bacterium, assembly GCA_011051685.1. Taxonomy (GTDB): domain Bacteria; phylum Pseudomonadota; class Gammaproteobacteria; order SZUA-152; family SZUA-152; genus SZUA-152. The sequence continues at coordinate 1,392 of DRKQ01000279.1, read as the reverse complement.
TGGCCCGCTTCGATACTCCCGCCAGTCGCGAGGGCCTGGTCAAGGCCCTGCACGATCCCAACAAGGCGGTGCGCCAGGCGGCGCTCAACGGCCTGGCCGAGCTGGGCGCAGACGACAACATCGGCGACATCTGCGCCCTGCTCAGCGACCCCGACCTCACCGTGCAGTCGGCGGCCATCGAGACCCTGGCAAAGATCCGCTCGCCGCAAACCGTCAAGCACCTGATTACCGTGTTGCAGGATGAGTCCGAATACGTGCGCCGCGCCGCGGTGGAGGTGCTCAACGAGGTGGGCGACCAAAATGCGGTGAAGGACCTGCTCAACGCCCTGCGCGACGTAGACTGGTGGGTGAAGGTGCGCGCCGCCGATGCCCTGGGCGCCATCGGCGGGCCCAAGGTGTTCGACGCCGTGCTGGCGCTGATCAAGGATCGGGACGAATTCCTGCGCCGCACCGCGGTGGAGATCCTCAACACCAGCAAGGATCCCCGCGCCGTGGACCGGCTCATCGAGGCCCTGCGCGACGAAGACTGGTGGGTGCGGGAACGGGCGGTGGACGCCCTGGCCGCCATCGGTGACAGCCGTGCCGTGCCCCATCTCATCGAGATGCTCGAGGAAAATCCCGAGGCTGGCCAAGTGGTGATCCGTGCCCTGGCCACCCTGGGTGACAAACAGGCCATCGACCCCCTGCTCCGGCAACTGGACAACACCAACAACGCCCTGCGCAAAGAAGCCCTGAAGGCACTGGAGACCCTGACCGATGACAAGAACACCGCAAAGACCGTGCAGGAAGCCGCCACCCAACTCATCAACACTCAGGAAGACGACATCGGCACCGTGGCCAACAAGACCATGCAAAGCCTGGTGATGCGTTTCGGCGACCTCACCGGTGGCAAGACACCGCCTCCCGCCCCGCTGGAAATGGCCATCGAGGATCAACCCACCCAGGCCTTCAACGCCGACGGGAATGTCTTCGAACCCGCCACCAGCGACACCTCGGGGCAAACCCAGGCCATGGACATTCACACCCCTATCCCCTCGGTCAACACGGCCAAGGAAGACATACGGGACAGCGACCACCTGGCCAACATCCTCGACCCCTCGCGGCTGGCACCCAACACCGTACTGGCCGACCGCTACCACGTGATCCGCAAGATCGGCGAAGGGGCCTTCGGTGTGGTGTGGCTGGTGGAGGATGTGATGGTGGGCGACCAGTTCATTCTCAAATTCCTCAACCCCCACGTGGCGGCGGATCACAGCATGATCGAGCGCTTCATGCACGAGCTGCGCTACGCGCGCAAGATCACCCACGAAAACATCATCCGTATCTACGACCTGGTGACCATCGACCAGAGCTACGCCATCTCCATGGAATACTTCCCCAGTCATTCCCTGG
>DRKQ01000278.1 GCA_011051685.1 Gammaproteobacteria bacterium | reverse complement strand
TGTCATCCCGGCGTAGGCCGGGATCCAGTAAGTCATTGAAGCCACTGGATTCCGGCCTACGCCGAAATGACGGAAAAAGAGAGCAACGATGTTTATGTCTCCAATTCCGCTAACCTCCCTGATTCCCAATTGTGTCACCAGCTGCATCAAAACAAAATGTAAGTTAGTGGGACAGCAGTGTTTCAAAATAATTTCTACAGGGTTATCACCACATGTGGGAGCGCCTTTCCAGGCGCGATTCGCGCCTGGAAAGGCGCTCCCACCAATTTGGCATTGTAGTAAGCGCGCTACTCGTTACGTTTTTCTCTTTTCTCTAAATACCTTTCTCGATCTCTCCTGCATTATCATCCTTTCTTGTTTATCTCCCGCTTCCCGGAAGGTACCGGTAATGCCAGTTTTTCTGCGCCGGCCTTCAACAGGATGGCGGCGGCCTTTTTGCGTTTGTGTTCCCGGGCAACGTACAGGGCAGTGCGCCGGTCACTGGAGGTGAGGCGGACGTCAGCGCCGTAACGCAGCAGGGTGGAGACCACCAGAGGGTCGCCATTGCGTGCGGCGAGCATCAGGGGCGTCCAGCCATTCCGGTTTTGCAAATTGGGGTCGGCGTCCTGTTCAAGCAGCAGTTTGAGCATGGGCAGGTTGCCCCGTGCCGCGGCGTACATCAGTGGCGTCCAGCCGTTGTCATTGGCGGTATCTGCCTTGGCGCCGTGCCCCAGCAGGGCGCGCACCACGGGGGTGTGATTGTTGCGTACCGCGAGGATCAGCGCGGTGTCCCCCTTGCGGCCGTGTAGCTGTGGATTGGCGCGGTGTTGCAGGAGCAGGTTAACCGCGATCTTGTCCCCGTTTTCCGCTGCAATGCGCAGTGCCGTGCGATGGCGCTTGTCGGTGTCATCGGGATTAACGCCCGCCTGCAACAGGGCGCGGAGACTTTTGTGGCGTCCATAGCGGGCGGCATAGGTGAGCGGTGTATCACCGTGTTGGTTGGTGAGATTGGTGGGCACGCGTCCTTGTAACAGTACACGAATCACATTTGTGTTGCCGTGTTCCACGGCTACCACCAATGGCGATGCGCCGGCCTTGTCCAGCAACCTGCCGTTGGCACCCCGTTTGAGCAAGGCCTTTGCCGCGGCGTCATTGTCGTAGGCCGCGGCAATATGCAGGGCAGTGCGGCCATCGGCCTGACGCAGGTTGATATTGGCCTGGTGGTCCATCAACAGGTCGATGATTTTTGGTAGGTTTTTGGCCGCGGCCGCCATCAGTGCGGTGCGTCCACCGGGGGTGCGCAGGTTGGGGTCGGCACCCCCTGACAGCAGGCTTTTTACCGTCAAAGGATGATTGTGCAGGCTTGCTTCGTAGAGTGGAAACGACCCTGCGCCGTCCTTCTTGTTAGGCTTGGCACCATTGGCCAGCAGGGCCTCGACACTCCCTGCCTGGCCGTGTTGTGCGGCAACGATGAGCGCGGTGCGGCCGAACTTGTCGGTGTGATTGACGTCGGCGCCCAGCTTGAACAGATCATTCAGGGCCTTGTCGTACCCTTCCCGGGCTGCCCAGGTGACAATCTCGTTGATGTCCAGGGGTTGCTTGCGAGCGCTGCCGGTGAGGGTTTCGACATCGATGTTGGTGAGGCTGCCATTGACGATGCCGCGCAGCTTGAGTGACGCGAGATCCACGCCATTGGAGTCTGCACGGTGGAACCAGCGTTCGGCCTCCTGGGGATCCTTTTTTACCCCCAGCCCCTTTTGGTACATCACACCGAGATTGTATTGGGCACGGGCATGGCCATTTTCGGCGGCTTTGCGGAACCACTGCGCCGCCAGCTTGAGATTGGGTTTTACCCCAAGCCCTCGGCGGTACATGGCCCCCAGGCGATACTGGGCATTTTTGTCGTTGTCATCGGCGAGCCTGCGCCAGCGTACCAAGGCCTCGGCGAAATTGCGCAGCCGCGCCGCTTCCATGGCCTCTTCATAAAGGGGGTTATCATTTTCCTCGTATTCCGCCAGGGCCGTTGGCAGCGGGGTCACAAGCATCAATGCGAGGATTCCCAAGCCGGGAAATATCCTCAGGCAAACAGGTGTGCGGGTGGGCGTGGCAGTGACAGACATGGCTCTATTCTCCCAAGGCGCGGCGGAGATGCAAGAAAAATCGGTGTTGTCTGGCCCGGGCAGTTTATTTGCGGGACGGGCAATTTATGTCAAACTCCCGCAATTGCGCGGTCGGCTGGGTGCTTACCGGCTGTAAAGGGCGCATCACCGTGAGGAATTCCCATGAACCTGCATGAGTATCAGGCAAAACAATTGTTTTCAGATTTCGGCATTCCGGTGCCTCCTGGCCACGTGGTGTCCTCGTTGAGTGAGGCGAAGCAGCTCACGGGGGAGGAATGGGTGGTGAAGGCCCAGGTGCACGCCGGTGGCCGCGGCAAGGCCGGCGGCGTGAAGCGGGTTTCAAGTGCAGCGGAACTGGAAACCGCGGTGCGCGGCCTGTTGGGCGATGTGCTGGTGACCCACCAGACCGGTCCCAAGGGCCTGCCCATCGACAAGCTGCTGGTGGAAACCCCCTGCGAGATCACTCGCGAACTGTATCTCGGCGCGCTTGTCGACCGCAGCCGTAGCCGCCTGGTGTTCATGGCCTCCAGCATGGGCGGCATGGATATCGAGGCGGTGGCCGCCAGCGACCCGGAGAAGATCTTGACCGTGGCGGTGAACCCCGTGACCGGTCTGCAGCCCTTCCAGTGCCGGCAGATCGCCTTTGGCCTGGGCCTGGAAGGGGGGCAAATCCGCCAGCTCACCCAGATCATGCTGGGCCTGTATCGGCTGTTCACGGAAAAGGACCTGAGCCTGGTGGAGATCAATCCCCTGGTGATCACCGGCGCGGGGGACTTGTTGGCGCTGGATGCCAAGATCAACCTGGACGACAACGCCTTGTATCGCCACAAGGATCTCGAAGAGCTGCGCGATCCCCTGCAGGAGGATCCCACGGAGCACAAGGCGGCGCAGTTCGATCTCAATTACGTGACCCTGGACGGCAACATTGGCTGCATGGTCAACGGCGCGGGCCTGGCCATGGCCACCATGGACATCATCAAGCTGCACGGCGGCGAGCCGGCCAACTTTCTCGACGTGGGCGGCGGCACCACTGCGGACCGCGTGGCCGAGGCCCTGAAGCTTATCGTCGCCGATGAAAAGGTGGAGGCGATCCTGGTGAATATCTTCGGCGGCATCGTGCGTTGCGACCTCATCGCCGAGGGCATCATCCAGGCCATTCGCGAGATCAATCTGCACGTACCCGTGGTGGTGCGCCTGGAGGGTACCAATGCCGAGGCCGGACGGAAGACCCTCGAAGCCAGCGGCCTGTCCATCATCACCGCGGACGACCTGGCGGACGCCGCGGCCAAGGCGGTGCGGGCGGCCAGCCGTCGCGCCGAGGGGGAACACTGATGTCCATTCTCATTAACAAAAACACCCGAGTCATCTGTCAGGGATTTACTGGCAAGCACGGCACCTTCCACTCGGAGCAGGCCATCGCCTACGGCACCAACCTGGTGGGGGGGGTTACGCCGGGTAAGGGCGGGCAGACCCATCTCGGGCGGCCGGTGTTCAATACCGTGCAGGAAGCGGTGGACGAGGCCCAGGCCGATGCCAGCATGATCTTCGTGCCGGCGGCCTTCGCCGCGGATTCCATCCTCGAGGCCGCCGAGGCGGGCATCAAGGTCATCGCCTGCATCACCGAGGGCATCCCGGTGCTGGACATGGTGAAGGTGAAGGCCGCCCTCGAGGGCAGCGACGTGCATCTCATCGGTCCAAACTGTCCGGGGATCATCACTCCCGACGAGTGCAAGATCGGCATCATGCCCGGGGCCATTCACAAAAAGGGCGGCATCGGCATCGTCTCCCGTTCCGGTACCCTGACCTACGAGGCGGTGTATCAGACCACCCTCAACGGCCTCGGGCAGAGCACCTGCGTGGGCATTGGCGGCGATCCCATTCAGGGCACCAGCTTCATCGACTGCCTGGAAATGTTCGAGCAGGACCGGCAGACCAAGGGCATTATCATGGTGGGCGAGATCGGCGGCAGCGCCGAGGAAGAGGCCGCGGAATACATCAGGAAACACGTGAAAAAACCCGTGGTGGGCTACATTGCCGGGGTCACCGCACCGCCGGGCAAACGCATGGGCCATGCCGGGGCCATCATCTCCGGCGGCAAGGGCACGGCCAAGGACAAGTTCGCCGCACTGGATGCCGCCGGCGTGTCCGTGGCCCGTTCCCCGGCGGAACTGGGCGCGCGCATGCTGGAGTTTTTCAGCGGTTGAGCCGCGTTTCGTGTCAGGATTCCCAGTTCCATGTCGCAATCTTTATGTATCGCCATCGCCCAACTCGACTTCCTGGTGGGCGACGTGGCCGGCAACACCGCAAAGGTCATCGAGGCCGCCCACCGCGCCCGTGACCAATACCAGGCCCAGGCCATTGTCTTTCCCGAACTGACCCTCACCGGCTATCCGCCGGAAGACCTGTTGTTGCGTCCCGGGCTGATCCGCGCCGTGGAGCGCGCGCTGGACGAATTGCAGGCGCAGGTCAGCGGTATCGACCTGGTGATTGGTTTTCCCGAACGGACCCCGGCGGGCCTGTGCAATGCCGCCGCCGTGCTGCGCGACGGCCGGCGCATCGCCACCTATCACAAGCGCTTCCTGCCCAATTACAGCGTGTTCGACGAGAAGCGTTATTTCGTCGCCGGCACCCGGCCCTGCGTGGTGGAGATCGCCGGGGTGCGGGTGGGGCTGACCATTTGCGAGGACATCTGGTACAGCGCACCGGCCATGGACAGCCGGGAGGCGGGGGCGCAGCTGATTATCAACCTCAACGCCTCGCCGTTTCATCGCGCCAAACTGCATCAACGGGAGGCCGAGTTACAGGAAAGGGTGACGGAGACCGGGCTGCCGGTGGTCTACGTCAACCTGGTGGGCGGCCAGGACGAGCTGGTGTTCGACGGCGCCTCCATGGTGATGGCCGCCGACGGCCAACTGGCCCTCCGCGCGCCGGCCTTCAAGGAGGGAATTTATCCGCTGCGCTTCGATGTGAATGCCGCCGGTGTGGTGGCGCCCCGAGCAGGCGAGCTGGCCGAGGCGGGGGAGCCGCTGGAGAACATCTACAAGGCGTTAGTCCTGGGGGTGCGTGACTACATCGAGAAGAATCGTTTCCCCGGCGCCATCATCGGCCTCTCCGGCGGAATCGATTCGGCCTTGACCCTGGCTATCACCGTGGACGCCATCGGCGCCGAGCGGGTGGAGGCAGTAATGATGCCCTCCCGCTACACACTGGGCATGAGTGTCGAGGATGCCAGTGAGCAGGCCAGAACCATGGGAGTGGAGTATCAGGTGCTGCCCATCGAGACTCCCTTCAAGGCCTTCCTGGAGGTGCTTGCCGAACCCCTGGCGGGCACCCAACCCGATACCACGGAAGAGAATATCCAGGCACGCTGCCGCTGCATTCTGTTGATGGCGCTGTCCAACAAGTTCCACCGGGTGGTCATCACCACCGGTAACAAGAGCGAGATGTCCGTGGGATATGCCACGCTTTACGGCGACATGGCGGGCGGTTTTGGCGCGCTCAAGGATGTGCCCAAGACCCTGGTGTTCGAACTGGCCAGGTACCGCAATCGGCTGTCCCCGGTGATCCCCCAGCGGGTGATTGAACGCCCCCCCTCGGCAGAACTGGCGCCAGACCAGAAGGATTCCGACAGCCTGCCGCCTTACGAGGTGCTGGATCCCATCCTCGAACGCTACATCGAGCAGGACCAGTGTGCTGACGAGATTATCGCCGCGGGGTATGATGCCGACGTGGTACACCGGGTCGTGGGCCTGGTGAATCGCAATGAATACAAACGCCGCCAGGCGCCGCCCGGGGTGCGCATTACCCAGCGCGCCTTTGGACGTGACCGGCGATATCCGATAACCTCGGGTTATGACCGGGAGCAATGAGCCCGGGAGCCAATGGAGACGAACGAGCATGAAAAAGATTGAAGCAGTGATTAAACCGTTCAAGCTGGACGATGTGCGTGAGGCCCTGTCGGAAATCGACATTACCGGCATGACGGTGATCGAGGTCAAGGGCTTCGGCCGTCAGAAGGGGCATACCGAGCTGTACCGCGGGGCGGAATACGTGGTGGACTTTCTGCCCAAGGTCAAACTGGAAGTGGTGATCCCAGAGGACCGGGTGGATGCCTGTATCGAAGCCATTACCAATTCTGCACGTACCGGCAAAATCGGCGATGGCAAGATCTTCGTCAGCCCGGTGGAAAAGACCGTGCGTATCCGCACCGGCGAGCAGGATGCGGATGCCCTGTAGGCGGTTATCCTGAAAACAGGCGGTGCTCAGCCGCAATAAAACCCGCTATCAGGAAGCCTTGGCGGGTTTTTTATTGGCCGTTGATTGCTGATCCGTGACTGCGGGATTCAAATCCAGCACCCGTTGCGCATCCGCGGCGAGGTCATCCAGTTTCAGTTGGGTGTAGGCCTCCACCAGTAATTGCAGGGCCAGGCGTGAGGCCGGGGTGCGCGGGAAGTTACTCACCACATATTTTGCGCGATTGGCCACCGCCACATAGGCGCCCCGCTCGGCGTAGTATCTGGCTACATGGATTTCGTGCATGGCCAAGTCGTTGCGCAGGTAACCCATGCGCCTCAGGGCATCCGCCGTGTAACGGCTGTTGGGGAATTTTTTCACCAGCTCGACGTAATATTCGTAGGACTTCAGGGTGGAGCTGGGGTCGCGCAGGCTGGGATCCTGTTTTTCGATAAAATCCAGCGGATCCTGTTTCTTGCTTTCACTGGCCAGGCCACGCAGGTAGTAGGCGTAGTCCACATTGCGGTGACGCGGATGCAGCTTGATGAAACGATCCGCCGAAGTGATGGCGGTATCCGGTTCGTCAAACTTGAAATAGGCGTACGCAGTGTCCAGCTGGGCCTGTTCCGCATAGCGGCCAAAAGGGTATTTCGCTTCCAGGGTTTCGTAGGTTTCGATGGCGACTTCGTAGTCGCCGGCCTCCAAGGCCATTTTTGCTTCCTTGAAGAGCTTTTCCGCGCTCCATTTGCTCATGTCGTCTTCCTTGTCGGGGTTGGCAGCGCAGGCGGCCAGCAGCAGTGTCAGCAAGGCGAAAATGAACAGACGAGAGGCGCGAACAGGGAAGAATACGTTTAATGACATGAATGATGGACTCGGGATGAAAAAGGCCAGCCGGTTTTAGGCCCCGCTGACAGGATCGCGCTATTATAGCGGCCCCGGCCCACAGAGAGAAACACCCTTCCATGGCGCAACCCCAACAACTCCAGGCAGAGATTCCCGCAGCACTGGCCGGTACGCGGTTGGACCAGGCCCTGGCCCAGCTGTTCCCGGGTTTTTCCCGCGCCCGCCTGCAACGCTGGATCAGGGAGGGTCACGTCAGCGTGGATGGTCAGCGTCTGCGACCCCGGGACGTGGTACACGGCGGTGAGCAAGTGGCGTTGTCCGTGGTGCTGGAGGAGGAGACCCGCTGGACGCCCCAGCCCCTGCCCCTGGAGATCGTCTACGAGGACGAGGCGTTGATCGTCATCAACAAGCCCGCCGGACTGGTGGTGCACCCCGGGGCGGGCAACCCACAGGACACCCTGAGCAATGCCCTGCTGCACCATGCCCCGGAGCTGGAAAAGGTGCCCCGCGCCGGCATCGTGCACCGCATCGACAAGGACACCACCGGCCTGCTGGTGGTGGCGCGCAGCCTGGTGGCGCAGAAATCCCTGGTGGAGCAGTTGCAGGCCCGCGCCTTCGAGCGCCACTACCAGGCCCTGGTGATGGGGGTGATGACCGCCGGCGGCACCGTGGACGCGCCCATCGGCCGCCACCCGGTAAACCGCACCCGCCAGGCGGTGGTGGACGAGTCTGCCAGCAGCGGCAAGGAGGCCATCACACATTACCGCGTGGCGGAGCGCTTTCGTGCCCACACCCGGGTGGACGTGAAACTGGAAACCGGCCGCACCCACCAGATCCGCGTGCACATGGCGCACATCCACTACCCGCTGGTGGGCGACCCGGTGTACGGCGGCCGCCTGCGCATCCCCCCCGGCGCCACGCCGGCCCTGGAACAGGCCCTGCGGAGTTTCAAACGCCAGGCCCTGCACGCCGCCAGCCTGGGCTTTGTCCATCCCCTCAGTGGTGAGGCCGTGTGCTGGGAAGCGCCGCTGCCGGACGACATGCAGCGGTTGCTGGAAGCCTGCCGCGATGACCTGCGGGAAAACCAGGGCTGATGCCTCCCATTATTCCCCATTGGCCCGCCCCCGCCCGGGTTCGCGCCGCCGCCAGCACCCGCCACGGCGGCGTCAGTCCGCCGCCCTTCGACAGCCTCAACCTCGCCGGGCACGTGGGCGACCGGGCCGAACACGTCGCCGCCAACCGGCGCCGGCTTGGCGAAGCACTGGGACTGCCTGCTGATCCCCACTGGCTCAGCCAGGTGCACGGCACCACGGTGGTGGACCTCGACAGTGGCCCGGACGGTCTGCCGGAGGCCGATGCCAGCACCACCCGCCGCGCCAACACCGTCTGTGCGGTGCTCACCGCCGACTGTCTGCCGGTGTTGTTCTGCGACCGGGCCGGCCGCCAGGTGGCCGCCGCCCACGCCGGCTGGCGCGGCCTGGCCGCCGGCGTGCTGGAGGCCACGGTGGCCGCCTTCGACGCGCCGCCCGGGGAACTCCTCGCCTGGCTGGGGCCGGCCATCGGCCCCCGAGCCTTCGAGGTGGGGGAGGCGGTGCGCCAGGCCTTTTGCGTTGTGGATCCCACCGCCACCGAGGCCTTTGTCGCCAGCCGTCCCGGCCATTGGCGGGCCGATATTTACGCCCTGGCCCGCCAGCGCCTGGCCCGGGCGGGACTCACCCGGGTGTACGGCGGCGGGCGCTGCACCTTCAGCGAGGCCGGGGATTTTTATTCCTTTCGCCGCGCGGCGGAGACGGGGCGCATGGCCAGTTTGATCTGGCTGGAGGAATCTGACCCTAAAGCGTTATGACGTCTTGATGTTTTAGTGTTTTGGCATTATGCTTTCGATGATTGCTCTTTTGCCCAGGAGGTTCAGCCATGAGTGCAGCACCAAAGCGGTCGACGGTTTATTTCGATGCCGACATTCACCAGGCCCTGCGTCTCAAGGCCGCCGTGTCCCATCGTTCGGTGTCTGAACTGGTGAATGAGGCGGTACGGGTCGCCCTCCAGGAAGACCAGGAAGATCTGCAGGCCTTCGAGCAGCGTGTCAATGAACCCACCATGACTTACGAGGAACTGCTGGACGACCTGAAGCGCCATGGCAAGATATGAGCTTGCCTTCAGGAAATCCGTCGCCAAGGATTTACGAAACCTCCCGAAAAAGGAGGTACAACGTATCCTGGCCTGCATCGAGGCCCTGCGCGAAAACCCAAGAGGGGAGGGCTGCCTCAAGTTGTCGAACCAGGAACGATATCGGGTGAGGCAAGGCCGGTATCGCGTGATTTATGAAATTCAGGATGCGCAACTGATCATTCTCGTGGTCAAGGTGGCCCATCGCAGCAATGTCTATAGGCAGGCCTGAGATCATTGCGGGTGTGTCTCCATGGTGTGTGATATTTCTCTTTCCGCCTTCCGCTTTATGTAAACCACTTCGGGTAAACTATGTCTCCCCGAATTGACGGATAGACCCAATGAGTTTGTTGTCCTGGATTATCGTCTTCAGCCTGCTGGGCGGCGTGCTCAGCGTGCTGGTGGCGGCGAGTTTCCTGCTGCTGCCGGAACATGTACGCAAGACCCTGGTGCCGCATCTGGTGAGCTTTGCCATTGGCTCGCTGCTGGGGGCGGCCTTTCTCGGCCTGTTGCCCCATGCCCTGGCCGGGCCCGGGGTGGAGGACTTTCACGCCATCTTTCTTGCCGTGCTGCTGGGTCTGCTGAGTTTTTTCCTGCTGGAAAAGCTGGTGCTGTGGCGGCATTGTCACTCCGACCACTGCGAGGCCCATGCCCCGCATTCAGGCCACGATCACCAGACACAGACCGACGCCGCCGGCTGGATGATCCTGGTGGGCGATGGCATGCACAACTTTGTGGACGGCGTGCTGATCGCCGCCGCGTTCATGACCGATATTCACCTGGGGATCGTCACCGCCCTGGCCATCGCCGCCCACGAGATTCCCCAGGAGGTGGGGGACTTCGTGGTGTTGTTGCACAGTGGCTTCAGTCGTGGCAAGGCATTGTTGTTCAATGTCCTGTCCAGCCTAACTACAATTGTGGGTGCCTTATTAGCCTACTGGAGTCTGGCTGATCTGCAGCACTTGTTGCCCTATGTGCTGGCGGTGGCGGCCTCGAGCTTTATTTACATTGCCGTAGCGGATCTGATACCCGGCCTGCACAAGCGCGCCGAAGCCAGCGCCACGGCGCAGCAGGTGATATTGATTGCCGCCGGTGTTGCATTAATTTATGTTGCCCATTCGACCCTACATTAAAAGAGAGTGTCGAGTGACGAGGGGCGAGTGTCCAGGATTTTCCTAGCCCCTAGATACTCGTTACTCGATACTTCTTATTAACCGGATGATGGATCCTCAAAGAGGAAATCGCTATGAAGAAACACTGGTACATGCTCACCCTCGTCGGCAAGGACCGCCCCGGCATCGTCGCCCATGTGACCCACGCCCTGTACGAAGGCGGTTGCCACCTGGGTGAGACCTCCATGCTGCGCATGGGCACCAGTTTCACCATGATGATGATGGTGCAATACGACGGCAACGTGAACGCCCTGCGCAATGTCTTGCAGACCGAGGTGGAGTCTCTGGGCTTGCATTTGCATATCGACCACATCGAAGGCGGCCTGCATCAGCACCGTGAGCCCGATGTGCGCATCAGTATTTATGGTGCCGACAAGCCCGGCATCGTGGCCCATGCCACCGGTGCGCTTACCGAGGCCGGACTGGATATCCTCGACCTGACCTCGGACGTGGGGGGCACGGAGGACGCCCCCATCTATATCATGCATATCGAGGGGCAGGCGAAGGAAGGTGTCGAAGCCCTGCGTTCGGCATTGGCCATCGTCGAAAAGGAGGGCGTGGAAGCCCGGCTCACCCCCATCGATACTCTGGTGGGATGAATTGCCCGTGAGCCTGGAGATCATTACCTATCCGGACGAGCGCCTCAAACAGGTGTCTGCGCCGGTAGAGCACTTTGATGGGGAACTGCGGGACTTCATCGCAGCGCTGGAAGACACCATGCGCGCCGGTCCCGGGGGCGTGGGTATTGCCGCGCCACAGGTGGGACACTTCTTTCGCATCGCCATCGTGGATGTCTCCGCCATGGGCAAGCTGCCGAAAAAGTCCACCAACCACGGGCGCATTGTGCTGATCAATCCCGAGATTACCGAATGGCAAGGCATGGTCATGGGCCGTGAAGGTTGCATGTCAGTGCCCGATTTTACCGGCAACGTGATTCGTGCGGAAAAGATCGTGTTGACTGCCTTCGATGAACAGGGGCAGTCACACGAATACCACTGCGAAGGCTTCGAGGCGCGTGCGGTGCAACACGAAGTGGATCACCTCGACGGTATGTTGTTTTTGGACAGGCTGGTGAGCCGGCGCACGGATCTGTTTCGGCGCAAGGTGTATGAGGGGCAGGGGAAAGGGAAAAGATAAAAGATAAAAGGGAGAGGGAGAGTTGCCGTCACTTCGGCCTACGCCGGAGTGACGGAATAAAGGGATACTCGATCTAAACGATGAAAATGACGGAAAGACTATGATGAGAATCGGCCACGGCTACGACGTACACCGTTTCGGTGAGGGCGACCACTTGATGTTAGGTGGTGTGCGCATCGATTTTGACCAGGGTTTTGTGGCCCACTCCGACGGCGATGTGGCCATTCACGCCCTGTGTGATGCACTGCTGGGTGCGGCGGCCCTGGGTGATATCGGTCAGCACTTTCCCGACACCAGTGCTGAGT
>DRKQ01000277.1 GCA_011051685.1 Gammaproteobacteria bacterium | reverse complement strand
TGTCATCCCGGCGTAGGCCGGGATCCAGTAAGTCATTGAAGCCACTGGATTCCGGCCTACGCCGAAATGACGGAAAAAGAGAGCAACGATGTTTATGTCTCCAATTCCGCTAACCTCCCTGATTCCCAATTGTGTCACCAGCTGCGTCAAAACAAAATGTAAGTTAGTGGGACAGCAGTGTTTCTACAGGGTTATTTCCCTGTGTGGGAGCGCCTTTCCAGGCGCGATTCTCTCCTGGAAAGGCGCTCCCACCGAATTTGGCATTGTATAAATGCGCTATGTGATAACTTGCCTTCACTCACTGATGCTTCAGGCATGCCCAATGTGACTAATGTTCTCTGATGCCTGTTAAACCAATTTTGAGATCCTTAATAACACGAATCACACCGCCGCCTCGAGAGTGGCCGTTTTATCTCAGGGCACGTACAACGCAGTGCTGATAATTAGGGTTAACAGGCCCTAAAGGATTGCCGTGGGATGTCGATCTACACGCAGCACGGGGTGAATCATAAAACCTTATTGTAATCATGGTGATAACGTGGGTGTTGAGAAAAAGTTCTTCATTCATCTCGTGCCGTGCCTCAATAATCGTGCCTCAATAATATAGCGGAGAGAAAAATGCCAAGAAAAGTCATCGTTAGTCTTGTTGCTGTTTGCTGGAGCATGCTGGCCATGTCCGCCAGCGCCCTGGAATTACATGCATTTGCCGATGTTACTTACAATGATTCCAGCAGGACTGGTGAGAATCCCGGATTCAGTCTCGGTCAGCTGGATTTATGGGGCACCCATGTCATCGACAAAGAGGGCAAACTGAAGACGTTTGTGGAATTGGTGGTGGAATCGCCGGGTTCAGGTTTTGTGCTCGATCTGGAAAGGTTGTGGGTTGAGTATGACGTGAATCCGACTATCAGAGTCAGAGCGGGCCGTTTTCATACCTCGCTGGGTTACTGGAACCGGACCTATCACCACGGCTCTCACATGCAGACAACGGTTTTTCGCCCCCTATTTCTGGACTTTGAAGATGGCCCGACGGCCATTATGCCGACCCATACCGTGGGTCTGATGGGGGTTGGCGATTTCAGCATGGCGCAGGGCGACCTGCATATGGAAGTACAGCTGGGTAATGGCGCCTATTTTAACGGTGCTGAACTTGATCCCAACAATGCCGGTGACGCCGACAATGGCAAGGCACTGGTGGGGCGCCTGGTATTCGAACCGGCGGCAGTGGACGGTCTCGGGATTGGGGTAAGCTACCTGAACAATCCGGTAAGCCAGCTTATCGGTGGTGTGGTTGTTGATCTGGTGGATCAACAGATCTATGGCCTGGATGCCGCCTATGATGAAAACGATGTTGAACTCATCTTCGAGTATTTTTCGATTAACAACAAGGATACAGCAGGTACTTCACGGACCTCCAGTGCCTGGTACATTCAGGCCGGATACGCCTATTCGGATGTGCTGATGCCTTATCTCCGCTACGAGGAAATGAAAGACATCGATGCCAATGATCCCTATTTCATCACTCTAGGTACAACTGAATATAGTCAGTCCGTGCTGGGTGTGCGTTATGATCTCGTAGAGAATTCATCCCTCAAACTAGAGGTCCGCAACCTGGATGAGCCGATGGAGTCCAGTAATTCCTACTGGATGCAATGGACAATGGCCTTCTGAGCGTTGCCGGAGAAATAAAGAATGACTTCCAAAGAATTCTCATACGAGGGTAGAGCAATGAAAAAGTGTTTTTTCATCGTGGTGTTACTGATGTTGCAGGCCGGTTTTGCCATGGCAAGCGGAGTAGTGGTCAGCAATGGTATTGAGGCAATCACGCCAGCGCAGCTCAAGGGGTTGTATCGCGGGAAAATAAATAACATTAGTGGCGAGCGGGTGAAGCTGGTGGACCTTGAGCCTTTGCAAGAGGAGTTTTTGAAAAAGATCGTCGGCAAACCATTAAAGCGATACAAAAAAATCTGGGCCAGAAAACTGTTTATTGAGGGTGTTCTCGGTCCCATCTATTATAAAACTCCAGAGAAGGTCATCAAATACGTAAAGGAGACACCGAACTCCATCGCTTATCTCCCAAGTGTGCCTGAGGGCGCCAGTGACCTGAAGGTATTGCTGAAATTTTAATGAACCATCTCACTGCTAATGGGATGGGGCCATATCATTAGCAGATGGAACCATCTGATTAATAATTGTCGCAAAGTAATTGCAGCAGGATTATTTCCCCCTGTGGGAGCACCTTTCCAGGTGCGAACCTCGCCTGAAAAAGGGGCTCCTACTGTATTTGGCACTCCGTATTTTGCACTAACTGTGCTATGGGATAACTTGCCTTCACTCACCGCCGTTTCTGGCCTTCCCAAGGTGGCTAATGCCCACCGATGTTTGTTAAACCAGTGTTGAGATCCTTACTAATTCTGGACGAAGTAGATTGTGATCTACAATATTCAGATTCATCAAAAGTAGCTGCTCTTAGGTGTGGCGCGAATCGCACATAACAGCCCGCTGTTGCGGAGATGCGCATCCACAATAGGCGCTTTTAGGCGACGCAGAAGCTGGATATTTTAGACGCAATACACGAGTTCATGAACTGATCAGAGGTTTCTTAAACCTGGCCCCTTATGTCTGCCACCTTGGAGGCGGGCATAAGGGGTGTTACCTGTTGTGCGTACCAGTCCCTTTTTATAGGAAAAAACGCGTATACTCTGCGCAACATATCGTGCAAGTCTGTCGCACGCCAATATCCAGACATCAATCCAATGACTTTCTTCAAGAAAACAATCTGAAGAAGTTGCCTGAAAATCACCTAGAAGACCATAAAGAAAAACCGTATGACGAAAAAACATTCAAAATCAGTGCGCGATCCCCACGCCGAGCGCGAGGCGCAAAAATATGAAAACCCCATTGCCAGTCGTGAGTTGATCCTCGAGACCCTCACCGCCGCCGGTGAACCCATGACCTGGCAGCAACTGGCCGAGGTGCTGGATCTCCACGACGAAGAACAGACCATTGCCCTGACCCGCCGCCTGCGCGCCATGGAGCGCGATGGCCAGGTGGTGCGCAACCGCCGCAACGCCTACGGCCCGCTGGACAAGATGGATCTGGTACGCGGCCGCGTGCAGGCTCACCCGGACGGCTTCGGCTTCCTGATCCCCGACGACGGCAGTGACGACCTGTTTTTGTCTGCCCGCGAGATGCGCGGGCTGATGCACCGCGACCGGGTGGTGGCGCAAGTCACCGGCATCGACCGCCGTGGTCGTCGCGAGGGCACGGTGGTGGAGGTGTTGGAGCGCAACACCCACCAGGTGGTGGGACGTCTGCAACGGGATGGCGGCATGGCCTTCGTGATCCCCGACAACAAGCGCATCGTGCACGACATCGCCGTGCTGCCGGAAGATACCGGTGGGGCCCAGGAAGGGCAGATCGTCCTGGTGGAGCTGATCCAGCAGCCTACCCGCCGGCGTCAGCCCAGGGGCCGGGTCATCGAGGTGCTGGGGGATCACATGGCGCCGGGCATGGAAATCGACATCGCCCTGCGTTCTCACGAGTTGCCTCATCAGTGGCCGGAAGCGGTGGAGGACGAGATCGCCGGGCTTAAGGCCGAGGTTCCGGAGGCGGCGAAACAGGGTCGGGAAGACATCCGTGACCTGCCTCTAGTAACCATCGATGGTGCCGACGCCCGCGACTTCGACGACGCCGTATACTGTGAACCTTATGGTGGCAAGGATGGTAAGGACTGGCGCCTGCTGGTGGCCATTGCCGATGTCTCCCATTACGTGGCCGTCGATTCCGCCCTGGACAAGGAGGCCATCGAACGCGGCAACTCCGTGTACTTCCCCGGCCGGGTGATCCCCATGCTGCCCGAGGTGCTGTCCAACGGTCTGTGTTCCATCAACCCGAAAGTGGACCGCTTGTGCATGGTCTGCGAAATGATTGTGGGCAGTGGCGGTAAGGTGAAGAGCCACCGCTTCTTCGAGGGTCTGATGCGTTCCCACGCGCGACTCACCTACGACCAGGTGGCGGCCATGCTCGACGGCGACAAGGACCTGTGCAAGGAATACGCCGAGCAGCTGCCGCACCTGCGTAACCTGCACAAGCTGTACCGTGCCTTCGACCGCCGCCGCAAGCGCCGCGGGGCCATCGAATTCGAGACCACCGAGACCACCATCGTCTTCGGCGAGGGCAAGAAGATTGAGCGCATCGTGCCTCTGCAACGTAACGACGCCCACAAGATGATCGAAGAATGCATGATTGCCGCCAACGTGGAGGCGGCCCGCTTTCTCGCCGCCAACGACATGCCCACCTTGTATCGCGTTCACGAAACACCCAAGCCGGAAAAACTCCTGGCGCTGCGCGAATTTCTCGCCGAGCTGGGCCTGCACCTGCCCGGTGGTGATCAGCCCGAGGCCAAGCACTATGCCACCCTGCTGGCCGAAGTACGCGACCGGCCCGATGCCCACCTGATCCAGACGGTGATGCTGCGCAGCCTCAATCAGGCGGTGTACAGCCCGGACAACAAGGGTCACTTCGGCCTGGCGCTGGGTGAATATGCCCACTTCACCTCGCCCATCCGCCGCTATCCCGACCTGCTGGTACACCGCGCCATTCGTCACGCCCTGCGTTCCGGGGCCGCCAAGCAGGCCGCCGGTGCGTCGCGGGTCACCCGGGCCTTCAAAAAGCTCACCGGCGGCAATCCGGCCAAGACCTTTCACTACAGCCACAGCGACATGGAACGCCTGGGTGAACACTGTTCCATGACCGAACGCCGCGCCGACGAGGCCACCCGCGACGTCACCGACTGGCTCAAGTGCGAGTACATGATGGACAAGGTGGGCGAGGACTTCGACGGCATCGTCACCTCGGTGCTGGGTTTCGGCCTGTTCGTGGAGCTCAAGGACATCTACGTCGAAGGCCTGGTGCACATCACCTCGCTGCGCAACGACTACTATCACTTCGATGCCGCCAAACACACGCTCACCGGCGAGCACAGCCGTAAATCCTTCCGCCTGGGCGACCCCGTGCGGGTGAAGGTGGCGCGCGTGGATCTGGATGAGAAGAAGATCGACTTCGAGATGCTCGACGATGCCGGTGAATCACTGCCCGCTGATCGTCCCTCGCGCGGCGGTGGCAAAAAACGCGCTGGCCGAGGAGGGCGTGGCCCCAGGAAAGGCCAGGAAAAGGCCGAGAAACAGACCGTGAAAAAGAAGGCCGGCAAGAAGAAAACGGCCAAGAAAAAGACCGCCAAGAAGAAGGTGGTGAAGAAAGTGGTGAAGAAAAATGCCGGTGCAAAGCAGGCGCAAGCCAAACCAGATACACAGCCGGCTGCGGTGAAGAAAAAACGCCGTCGGCGGCGTAAACCTAAGGCCAAGGCGGACTGATGGCCCATACCCTCTACGGCCTGCATGCCGTACAGGCGGCCCTGGAACGGGCCCCCCATAGCGTGATCGAACTGTGGGTGGACGCCAAACGCCACGACCGGCGAATGGAGGCCATCCTGCATCTGGCCGAGGCCGCCGGCATCCCCGTGCACACGGCGGATAAGCCCAAGCTGGACAATCTCGCCCCCCAGGGCCGCCATCAGGGCGTGGTGGCCAGCGCCGCGCCGCCCCGCACCTACAGCGAGGCCGAACTGGAGGCCCTGCTGGAGCGGCTGGACGGCCCGCCCTTCCTGCTCATCCTCGACGGCGTCACCGATCCCCACAACCTCGGCGCCTGCCTGCGCAGCGCCGACGCCGCCGGGGTGCAGGCGGTGATCGTCCCCAAGGACCGCGCCGCCACGCTCACCCCCACCGCCATCAAGGTGGCCAGCGGCGCGGCGCAGACCGTGCCCTTCGTACAGGTCACCAATCTGGCCCGCACCCTGCGCAGCCTCAAGGAACGCGGCATCTGGCTGGTGGGCCTGGACGGCCATGCCGAACAAACCCTGTACGACACCGACCTCAAGGGCCCACTGGCCCTGGTCATGGGCGCCGAGGGCCAGGGCCTGCGCCGCCTGTCCAAGGAACACTGCGACTACCTGGTGAAGATCCCCATGGCCGGTACGGTGGAAAGTCTGAATGTCTCCGTGGCCACAGGGGTGTGTTTGTATGAGGCGCTGCGGCAGAACCATGCCTGATTACTGCGGGCGGCCGTATTCCCC
>DRKQ01000276.1 GCA_011051685.1 Gammaproteobacteria bacterium | reverse complement strand
GACGGGCTGTTCGTCGGCGACTACTTCGACGGCCAGCAGCGCCTGGACATGATCCTGCGCGGCGAGGACTGGGCCACCCCGGAGCAACTGGCGGCCATCCCCCTGGCCACCCCCAACAGCGGCGTGCTGCCGCTGGGTGAGCTGGCCCACGTGGTGCGCACCGCCGGGCCGGACGAGATCCGCCGGCTGAATCGCCGGCGCACGATTACCCTGGAGGTGAAGGCGCCGGAGAACCTGTCCTTGGAACAAGCCATGGACCTGCTGAAGGAAAAGGTGAACCCGGTGATCGAACCGCTGCTACCCGAGGACGGCGAGATCCACTACGGCGGCACCGCCGACAAACTGAAGACCGCGCTGCAGAGCATGAGCGCCAGTTTTCTGCTGGCCATCGCCATTTTGTATTTATTGATGAGCGCCCTGTTCCGCTCCTTCCGTGACAGCCTGCTGGTGATCCTGGCCATACCGCTGGCCACCGTGGGCGGCGTGCTGGCCCTGCAGATCGTGAATCTTATCGTGCCCCAGCACATGGACCTGCTGACCATGATCGGCTTCATCATTCTGCTGGGGCTGGTGGTGAACAATGCGATCCTGCTGGTGTATCAGACCCGCGCCGGGGAACGCGAGGGGTTGCCACGGCGCGAGGCGGTGAACCAGGCCATCCACCTGCGCCTACGTCCCATCCTGATGAGCACGCTCACATCCATCTTCGGCATGCTGCCGCTGCTGCTGGTGCCCGGCGCGGGTACGGAACTGTATCGGGGGCTGGCCGCGGTGATCGTCGGCGGCATGAGTGTGAGCACGGTGTTTACCCTGATCCTGCTGCCCAGCCTGCTGCGCATCGGCGAGGGGCGGGCGAGTGGGGAGCCGTCAGTAGCGTGACCGGAGGGGCAGGGTCCGGCATTTACGGTTTTGAAATCTCGATGAGCACGTAGCCCATGGCCTCGTAATTGCGGATCTCCGTGGGCCCGGCGGGGGCCACGTCCACGTAGTCCGGGAAGTCGCTGGCGTTCTTGCCGCGCCAGGAGGCGTGGGTGCCGCAGACATGCACCGGCACATCGCTGGCCACCAGGGATTGCACGGTCTTGTGCACCTGGGCATTGTCCTTTTGTTCGCTTTTCATCAGGCCGAATTGCTCGCTGCCGTGGGAGACCACGGCCAGGCCGATGTCCGGAAAGCGCGCACGCAGTTGCTTGACGTAGTCATTCACCGTAGGGATGGCCCATTGCAGGGCGTCGCCATCCCCCTCGACGATCTCGAATACCACACCAAAAGGGGCGTCTTCCCGGGCCAGCAGGCGATCGATCTCGGCCTGGTTGCCGGCCTGGCCCAGCCCACTGAAAAGCAGTGTGGTGAAAAACAGGGAAAGCAGGATGGGAAAACGAAAGCGATGCATAAGGACTCCAACAAGGTTTGAGAACATTGTAGCGGGCCAACAGGCAACTTGGCATCATGCGCCGGCTACGGTAGTTTGAGTCGCCAAGGGGCGATTCATTACGCTGCCACCGATAATGAGACAGGGAACATGATCGAGCGTTTCAAGCAATTCTTTGAAAAACACCTTTCCCCGGCGGCGGACGGCGGGGCGATGGACGAAGACCAGTTGCACCTGGCCGCGGCGGCCCTGCTGGTGGAAATGACCCGCGCCGATGGCGAGGTGAAGGCGGAAGAGAAGGAAGCCGTGGCCAGAGCCCTGGGCAAGGCCTTTACCCTGGACAGGCAAAGGAGCGCGGAACTCATCACACTGGCCGAGTCGGAGCTGGCCGATGCCACCTGCTATTTTGAGTTTACTTCCCTGATCAATAAGCACTTTTCCCAGACGCAAAAGGCCCAGGTGGTGGAGATGCTGTGGGAAGTGGCCTACGCCGATGCGGAAATGGAAATGTATGAGGAACACCTGCTGCGCCGGCTCAGCGATCTATTGCATGTGCCCCATGCCGAGTTCATTCGCGCCAAGCTGAGGGTGCAGGAGCGTTTAGGGCTTGCCTAAGCTTGGTGGGCCGGCTTGTGCGGGCGAAGAACCCGCGGCCGGAAAATCCCCAGTATTTACCGGTTGAAGCGCCCTTGGTGCATCGTATACTTGCGCCCTTGTTTCCACCCAGGGTGAAGTTGTGACCGTTGCATTGCAGGCAGGAGAGTTGGCAAGGGCGTTGCGTGCCTGTTTACCGCCGGAATCCATATTGTTCCAGGAAGACGAGCGCCGTCCCTACGAATGCGACGGCCTGTCGGTGTACCGCCAGCTGCCCATGTTGGTGGTGTTGCCGGAAAGCATTGAACAGGTGCAGCAGGTGCTGCGCCTGTGCAGCGAACACCAGGTGCCCGTGGTGGCGCGCGGCGCCGGCACCGGGCTGTCCGGCGGCGCCCTGCCGCTGTCCGACGGCGTGCTGCTGAGTCTCGCCAAATTCAATCGCATCCTCGACATCGATCCGTGCAATCGTACCGCCCGGGTGCAGCCCGGGGTGCGCAACCTGGCCATCTCCGAGGCAGTGGCCGAGCACGGCCTCTATTACGCGCCGGACCCCTCGTCGCAGATCGCCTGCTCCATCGGCGGCAACGTGGCGGAAAACGCCGGCGGTGTGCACTGCCTCAAGTACGGCCTCACGGTGCACAACATCCTCAAACTGGAAATAGTCACCATGAGCGGCGAACGCCTGACCCTGGGCAGCGACGCGCTGGACGCGCCGGGCTTCGACCTGCTGGCGTTGTTCACTGGCTCCGAAGGCATGCTCGGGGTGGTGGTGGAGGTCACCGTGAAACTGCTGCCCAAACCGGAGGCAGTGCAGGTGCTGCTGGCGGCCTTCGACGATGTCGAAAAAGCGGGCGACGCGGTGGGCCGGATCATCGCCGCCGGCATCATCCCCGCCGGGCTGGAGATGATGGACAACCCGGCGATCCGCGCCGCCGAGGCCTTTGCCCGGGCCGGTTACCCGGAAGACGCCGCGGCCATCCTGCTCTGCGAGCTGGACGGGGTCCAACAGGAAGTAGACAGCCAGGTCGAGCAGGTGCAAAGACTGTTGCAGGACTGCGGCGCCACCGAGGTACGGGTGGCCGGCGATGCCGCCGAACGGGAAAAATTCTGGAAGGGCCGCAAGGCGGCGTTTCCCGCGGTGGGGCGCATCTCCCCCGACTATTACTGCATGGATGGCACCATTCCGCGCCACCAGTTGCCCAAAGTACTGGCGGGCATCACGGCGCTTTCCGAAGAATACAGTCTGCCCGTGGCCAACGTATTCCATGCCGGCGACGGCAACCTGCACCCGTTGATCCTGTTCGATGCCAACCGCCCCGGCGAGCTGCAACGCACCGAGGAAATGGGCGGGCGGATTCTGGACCTGTGCGTGGCGCTGGGTGGCACCATCACCGGCGAGCACGGCGTGGGCATCGAAAAGATCAACCAGATGTGTCACCAGTTTTCCACCGCCGAGTTGCAACAGATGCACGCACTGAAGGCGGCGTTTGATCCCGAGGGCTTGTTGAATCCGGG